>CAZSUA010000438.1:0-3906 GCA_964609655.1 uncultured Polyangiaceae bacterium
AAATCATACGGTGCCAATTCGGCATTGGCTTACGATGGTAATTAGGTGCGTAACAGGTGCGTAACACTTCAACCCGATTGGCGAAGGGAGCTCGATACGCCGCTGTGAGCCCCTGAACATCGCAAGGTGACAGCTTGCGAGTCTGCGACTGCGACCTTGAGCGCCCTGTGGGTGCAGCCCTTTGCTGCCCTGCGGGGCGCTTTCGTTTTGTCCGCCAGGTCGTAACGCTACCCACCTCATGGGCGAACAGATGGCACGTGGCGTCGTAGGGTAACGCCTCTATGCTACGACGTGAAGGGCTCCGATTTACGATGAATACGTGGGATTCTTCGCGAAATCATAGGGTACCAATTCGGCATTGGCTTACGATGGTATTTAGGTGCGCAACAAAGAGGTACGCAACAACTCAGAAATCAATATGCAGCGTTGGGGGCTCAACGTGGCTCATCACGGTTTGTGCTAGCTGAACCGCAATCGCGATGACCCCGATTGCGATCGAGACATACAGAATCGCCCACTGCCTTGGAGTGAAGGGCTCAGGCGGCTGTCGAGGCCCCGGAGCGATAGTCCAGCCTTTCACGCTAACATTGAAGAGAAGAAGCCACACCAGGGCTAGGCATACCGCGGGAGCCACCAAAAGCAACAGCCAGTCAACGGTTGATAAGCCGCCCTGCATGTAGGCGATCGGCAGCCAAATGAGTTGTCTCTCGGGGACCGGCGGCCAGCGGTTGTGTGCAACCGTGGACAAGTTCCAACCAAAATACTGAAAGGACCAACAGGCGAGCGGCACTGTCGTGAGGAGCGCGACACGTACTGCGATTGCCGTCGACCGAATCCAACTTCCTAGCGAAAGCCCATACGCGGCTCCGGTTGCACCCGACACCAGGAGGCCAATGAGTGCCAGCACCACCTCTCCGGCAACAACCCCCCCTAGCAACAGCGTGAAGGCCGCCAAGGGACTGAGCAGTATCACGGCGCGAGCAACATCAGCACCCGCAGTTAAGAACATTCCCTTCACTAACTTGCTGGGCGCCAAACCGTAGTCAGGGGGAGCGGCCGCTGCCCCTCGCCAAGTATTGAGCGCCGCAAGAGCCACGCCGGCCACGGCAAAAAAGACCTGAAAAGCCGACGGGCCAACAGCAAGCTCACCCAAGAGGTGGGTGGAGCGCACGAATCGGACCCCTACGGCTGTCAGCAGACTTAGTCCCGCCAGGCTAGCGCTGAAGTGGAACGCCGGTCTCAGACTCACGGCTCGCGGCCGTCTGTTGCGCGGGCCCCGACGACACGAACGAGGGTGCGTTGGTCTTTCGTGGGAAGGCCCCCATCGTGCGTCGCAACGCCAAAACCGCGCAGCTCGGCGATCAGCACTGGGGCGTCGTTGGGCCACCACGGCGCGCCGGATCGGGCAATTTCCTGCACACCCTCCCAGGCCTTTCGCAGCGGTAAGGCTAACCCAGACACGGCCGGACCAACGGTGGTCGGCATTCGGAACCTCACGTCAGCGAGCTGCACGCCTTCGCTCATCGAGACGCGAGCTCCATTCCTGATAATAGGAAAAAACGCACCTCCTGCGCCCGGCGCGTGCACCACGGCGGCGATCAGATCGAATCCGCTTCTGTTGGTGACGGTCAAATGTTCGGAATTGGTGAGCTCAACCCCACCGCCAAGTTCTGTCATCCCAAATTCGGTAACCCTCAAGATCTCCTGCGGCCGCACGTTGACCTCTAGGCGAGGTCTTAGCGGGTCATCGAGCATGAGAATGGACGAGGCATTGGCCGACGCCTGGCTGAGTGCCATCACGCTTCTGGGAACGCTTGCCGCCAGCGTTAGCTTCTCTGCGCGCGTCGGAAATAAAGCCCGGAAGCTCGTAAACGACGCTCTCGACCGGCCGGCGCTCGCCTCGACAAACGATAGTCGTTCTGACTGGCCAGGGCCGCCATGCTTTACGCGGTGGACAATGAAGAAGACGAAACTCAACGCCATCGCTACAATAGCGCCCCCTAACCGCCCCAATTTGGGCGGGGCTCTCCATCTGAAAAAGGCCAGAGGAGTGATCGCGTACGCCAACAACAGAACGCAAGATGCCATGAGCGCGTTGCGCTCAATGGGCCCGCTGCCATCCTCGCCGAGCACACTGGCAACGTGATCGGGATCGACCAAGCCGAGAGGCATGACTACGGAGCCGAGGCGTCGCGCTGCAGCGTGTTGAATGAGGGCACGGACCTCCCACCGTGTTGGCTCGTCCTCTAGAATCTTAACGCTATCCAAGTTAACGCCTAGGATTTGCACCTCTCCCAGTCCGGCACGCGTTGATGTCCCCCAACGTGAAGGCAGCAAGTGTGGCGCATGGGAGGCTCCGTCGAACAATCCTTCAACGGTCGAAATACCCTTGTCACCCGGCTGCAAGGTAAGTGCGAGAGTTCCTCCCGACACCACCCAATCGGTAAGCGCACCCAATCTAACAGAAGATAGCTGCTTGATCCTGACCATGGAGGCGATGACGAGGATCGCAGACGCGTAGCCCGTGGGGTCCGCAGGCAATGTTTCAGAGAGCGCCCGAGGCTGCAATTTATCGGGAGAACTGATGATTACCCGACCCGCGCCTGATTGACGGCCAGCGGAACGAAGGACCGTCTGAAGGTCAGCCTGTTCGGTGAGATCTACCACCACGGCGGCGCCACGCGCGCTGTTTGGGACGTGCACTTGTTTTGCAACATTCCCCGCCGCGTCGACTAGCCGAAGGTCCAGTCTCCTCCACTCATCAGGTTTTAGCTTCACATACGGAACGACAAGCCGCGTAGTACTGTCCACCATCACTTGGAGCGGCAGGCTCGTCCATGAGCCTCCCGCATACCCGATTTCCAGGCGCCCACTAAGAACGTGATCAGATAAGTTGAGAACCTGAACAGCCATGTTCTGAACAAACGCCACTCCGATTCCACGTGATCCTAGCGCCGACTCCGGCTGAATCCCGTAAGGATCGCCCGTGGTGGGATACCAAGGAACCTCCTCAACAACTTCCGAGCGGAACAAGAGTCGCGGAGCCGCATGTGCTCCGTTTGCGGGCAGGCACAACGCGATACACAGAAGTGCAGTTCTAATCATTTACCGGGTTTAAGTGCACGTCCGAGCCTAATCCTTCCTGATACACTTCGGTCACGCCGAAGATGGACATAACCTGAGACCTCAGAATCGCTTCCGATATTGGCTTCAGCGCTTCTAACGCAGCTTGCGCCTCGGGGTCATTCTGGGTGTCAATTGAAACCAAATACGGCTTGCCCCACACTGGTATCTTCCCACCGCAGTCACAGAATCCACAGATCCACTGGCAATCTAGAGTCTTGTCTTGACGGAAGGTTTTCGTCTCAACAATGATGTTGGGAACTGGGCCGAGAGTGGTGCTGGCGGTGATGCTATGCAGGGTCCCCATTGAGGACATATGGCCTTCCTCAAACTTGCTGTCCGCCGACATTCCAGTTCCCTCAATTGATATTCCCAGGGAAAACGTCGCCGAGCTTGAGGCTTTTTGATAGTCTTCCTCCTTTACAAAAAACTGGATCGAATAGGGCTGACTTAGCGCCTTGCTTATCACCTGAACGTCGTAGCTTTCGACGGAGTCGAGGAGATATGAGCATATTTTCGTTCCCGTCGGGTCAAGGTGGTTAGGTATGAAATATGTTCGGTACAACGATTGGCCGTCAGCGTAACGTTTCGGATCCCGCCCCACAAACCGCCCCAACTCCGCATCCATATACCGAGCTCGAAAATACGTCAATCCCGTCTCGGCATCATGATACCGCCCCGTAAATCCAACCTGATTCCCCACAGCACTCGCAGCTAACGTCGCACCACCAGGCGACACAACCCGTCGCTTGCCGTAAGGCGTGTAGCCGTACCGCTCTGCAA
>CAZSUA010000439.1:0-3885 GCA_964609655.1 uncultured Polyangiaceae bacterium
GTGTAAGCTCCTAATGGTAGCAGTGTCGGTTATTGTTTGGCTGATGATTGCTGGGTTGGTGGTTCTAAGCTCTGGCGAAGTTGAGTGGAACAATCTCGTGGTTGTTGGTCTCTTCGCCAGCCTGGGGTACGCGGTGGGCGGGTATGTCGTAGCAGGCAGGATAATTTCCAGATTTCAGAGTTTCGCGATTCTGGTCACGGAACAAAAGATTGTGAGTCTGTACGATGGTCACCCAGCGCTCGAGCTGCCATGGGACCGAGTGGAAAGTATCTTGGGTCCAAAGCGGGGACGCTGGACGCTCGTTGGGCGGGACGTAAAGAATGCTCTCACTCTACCTCGCGGCCTCGAGAACGTTGAGGAGTGTCTCGGCATGGTCCGCGCCAAGATTTCAAATGGGATTTTAACAGTGCGCGTTCACGACGCTGAGCAATCCCTCAATCCCTAACCGAAATATTTCGGGCGGGGTGATGAGGCTCACGACCAGGTGCGCTTCTTCTTCAAAGTCGTAAAAATACCCGGGTTGAGTGAGGATCTGGTGCTCCTTCAGCAGCATCAACGCCCAGGCCTCGTCGGTCATGAGCTTCGGGAGCTGGAGCGTCGCGTACCATCCGCCTTCAGCAAATAAGAGGCTGACAGAAGTGGACCGAAGCCGTTCGCTCAACCACGCATGATTGGCGAGGAGACGCTCTTGAATGCTGCTCGTCACCGCCTGCCCAACCGACAAGAAATGCGCCGCGGCAAGCTGGATCGGCGTTGAGACGGAAAGGTAGGCGTCCAGCATGAACTCCAGGCGCTTCATGCTCGCTGAGATGTTGTCCGGCGCGCCAGAAACAGTGATCCAACCGAGCTTCATCTGCGGCAAGCCCACCGTCTTAGAGAGACCATCCAAGCTAAAGAAAAGCCCCTCGCGCATGCCAACAACACTCGTGACGCGACGCTTATCTTGGGTCAACGGATAGTCAGCAAAGACTTCATCGCAAATCACGGGAAGCCCGAATGCTAAGAGGCGATCTAACTCATCTCGCTTCAGATAAGAGGCGGTGGGGTTATTCGGGCTCACGACGCAGATCGCTCGCGTTTTTGGGCTCAACGCCGCTTCGATCGAAGCCCAATCGAACGACCAGCTCCCGTCGTAGTAAAGCCGGTAGTCTCGCAGCACCACGTTCTCAAACTGGGCCAAATGATCGAGAAGCGGATAACTCGGTCGCGGCACCAGCACCTCGTCCAACGGATCACACAGCAGCTTGAATACGAGTGAATAGGCCTCACTGGTGCTGGCCGTGAGCGCAATCTGCTCCGCGCTCACCGCGTAGCCGCGACGCTGCCAGAGGTCCACGATTGGATCCAGATTAACTCCTCTAGCCTCTGGCCGATAGGCTAGACTCCTCGGATTCGAAAGCCCCTGCAGCAACTCAACGGGATATGAAAAGCCAGCTTCCGTGGGGTTTGAGACCGTGAGGTCAAGCCAAAGTTGGCCTTTTGCCTTGAATTCCTCGAGCGCGAGCGCGAGTGGGTTCGGCGTCAGATTGAGCGGCGTGCGCTTCGAAAACACGCGCTGAGCTTAGTCCGCTCGACACACGACGCCAGTGCTCGACCCGGTGCAGTCGGTATCGCCCCAGAAACCATCGGCCGCCATCCGTGCGCAATTCTGCGAGCCACCGTTGTTATTAGGCTGCCCGGTAGTCCAGTTTGAATAACGACCCGCCACCGGTGCACCGGTAGCAGCTCCCTGCCAAAATTGGGTCATGCTCACCCAACGCCACTCCCCCTCCTCCACAACATCGCTGCCTCCAAGCCAAAGTGAGCCAATGCCCAGATCGGTCGCTGTGCGGCGAACCCAGCTGTTTTCTTCGGCAGAGTTGATCTCCAAAAGATAAAGTGAGCTTTGGTTGCAGCGCGTGTTGGCCTCGGCGCGGTTCCCGTCCAGCACGCAGAACATGTACCCGTGGGAACCGTAGCTTCTGCCCACGCAATCCGATGGGCACACTTCATCGGTCACCCCCTTCGTGCAGTTCTCATCCCGACCATCGCAGCGTTCAGCAGTTGGCGCACAAGCAGCAGCACCTCCCGTTCCTCCCGCGGGCATCGCTCCGCCTGAATTCCCGCCACCAGTTCCTAGTGCAGCACCACTGCCAGCCGTACTCCCACCAGCGCTCGTTGATACACCTCCACCCGCCGCCGGGGCGCCGCCGACACTCGTTGTGCTGCCACCGAACGAAGAACTCTCCCCTCCGCTTGCCGGTGCACCGCCAAAGGCGGTGACAACAGTTGCGCTGCCGCCGAGTGAACCGCCCTCAGCCTGGTTGCCCCCAGAAGACAGTGCCGAAAGAACACCGCCGGTGCCTCCACCCGATCGCAGCACCGCGCCGCCAACGCTACCCTCACCATTGGAGCCTCCCACCGTGTTAGCTGAAACGTCAGTGAACAGACTGGTATCTTGCTGGGCGGAACACGCGCCGAACACAGCGAACACGGCAATTGCCGAAGCGAGCTGTCTAACGGTGTGGCGTGTCTCGGAAACGTTTTTCGAATTCATGATGTTTTATCCAAAAGGTTCGGTAGACGGGAGACCCTCGCGCCCGCTTCGCGAGATCAGCTCGTAGCTCACGGGCTCACGCCAGATCAAGCACTCCCGTTGCTGGTACACTCCCGTTCCTGGCAACGACGACACCAGGTGGCATTGCGCTGACTTTGTCTTTTGTCTCAGGCCGGGAAACAAGCTAACACCTCGCTCCAGCCAGACTGGAGCGGGCCATCTTGTAATGAAGAGCCGCAATCAGCCAGCCACATGGTGGAAACAGGCGACCGTGGCAGAGCGCCACACCCATGACCCTCTTTAATCTTGCTCAAATTTGCTGCAAACAAGTGAAACTTGGAGGGCCATGCGACTCGTTCTAGGCTCCCCGCGAGATTAATTTGGCGCGTGATTGAGCTGAACCACGAGAATTCAATATGCCCAGTACTTCTGACCTCCTGGCCCAGGTGCCCTTCTTTAGCCTGCTGGATGAGCAGGAGCGTACCGTACTGGCAGAACGCGTTGACGTTGTCACTTTTGCGACGGGCGCAACGATCTTCAACTATGGGGACCCGGGTGACGCCCTATACGTGGTCGTTTCTGGCGAAGTAGAAGTTTTCTTCAAGAATGATACCGGGGAACGCATCGTTCTTGAGACTGCGAGGACGGGCGATTTTTTTGGCGAGATCTCGCTGCTCGATAGTGGACCGCGCACGGCGTCGGCGGTGGCAACGAGCGACGTAGAAGCCATCGAGGTCGATCGCGACGATCTGGATGAATTGTTTCGTCTGGCACCGGGTGCAGCGATGGACCTGTTGTCCGCAACCGGCCGCCGGCTGCGGAAGAATGCTGAGCTGTTGCGCCACACCGCGACGCGCAACGTGAATGAAGAGGTTGAAGACCTGCGCACCAACGTGATGAAGGTGGCCGACTGGATCTCTGAATTTAGCGGCAGCTTGCCGTTTCTATTCATCCATTTGGGGCTATTTTTCACGTGGATTATTCTGAATGTCGGACTCTTTCCATTTGGCCAATTCGATGCCTTTCCGTTTGGTTTGCTGACGATGGTGGTGTCTTTGGAGGCCATCATTCTCTCGGTCTTCGTGCTGCTCAGCCAGAATCGCCAAGCCGCGCGGGATCGCGTGCGGGGCGATATCGAATACGACATCAACCTCAAAGCTGAGCTTGAGATTGCGCACTTGCACGAGAAGGTGGACCAAATGAATGCCGAGCTATTGCGTAAGCTGGCCATCCTTGAGCGTGCAGCCAGCAAATAGGCTACGTACTTGAATGAGTGACCCGAGCAACGTAACCCGCATCGATCACGAAGGGCGCGAGCTCTATCTGATCGGCACCGCACACATCTCACA
>CAZSUA010000440.1:0-3884 GCA_964609655.1 uncultured Polyangiaceae bacterium
GACAATATCGTGCTTTTGTCGACGGACATTAAGAACAAGACGAGGCGCAGTATTGGCATCATCAAGGCGCGAGCAAGCAAGCATGATCTCGCCATCCACGAAGTGGAGATCACCGAGAAGGGCCTTCGCGTCTGCCCGCCACGCGGGACGCCGTAAGACCGCGGGGGCACGAGCCGGGTGCTCTAGGAACGCAAAAGCTTGCGCGAGGGGATGCCAGCATAGTTCGTCCAAAGGCGACGCAGTAGTTGCGTGCGTGTTAGTGAAGAAGCAAAGTGCCTTTCACTCAAGGGCTCTTGTTTTGGGCTCGGTGTTGCGTTTGCCAAATCGACAGCGATGGCACGTGTATTGCTCCCTGCAGGCGATCCCCATGGCTACTGCGACCACAAAGTTGAGCTCATTCCGTCACACGGGACTTCCGTCCGCCGGAGCCACAAACACGCCCGCCACGTCAGGACCAAGTTCAGAAGCAGGGGGTAAGCTCAGGTTGTGCAGCGATGTTGCGGGGACATCGGTAGGCCCCGCGGTTTGTGGCGAGGACATGAGCTCTTCGACGGTGACCTGTGATGCTGAGGAATCGAATGATGCTGAGGAATCGAAGCTGTTTGGGGTCAGCCTTACGGATGTGCTCCACTATTCAGACCCGTTGAGCGCCGCTCGGGTGGCCGGCGCGATCAAAGCTCCAGACTTCCGGGTGCGGCGTGATCGGCCCTCGCTCAACAAGTTCTGAATTGGCTCTTGGTGCCCCTCGGTGGGCGTTCCTCAATTTCCTCCGGCGCCACCACTGGTTTCCTTAAGCCGCCTTCAGCACCACTTTTTCGCAGTTTTCCAACTTTTCGGAAAAGAGCTCGAATCCTCGCGGTGCTTCTTCAAGTGGCAACCGGTGCGTGATGACGAAGCTTGGATCGATCTCCCCGCGCTCAATACGTTCAAGCAAGGGCTTCATATAACGCTGCACATGGCATTGACCCGCCTTGATCGTGAGCGAGCGATTCACCACGGACCCGAGCGGAAAGTGATCGACAAATCCCCCGTAGATGCCAATGATCGAAATCGTGCCGCCATTTCGACAACACCGAATGGCTTCGCGAAGAGCCAACGGCCTATCGCTCTCTAACATCAACGCCTGCTTCGTCCGATCCACCGCATACATGGGCCCAGGCGAATGCGCTTCCAGCCCCACAGCGTCAATGCAGGCATCTGGGCCACGGCCTCCTGTTAACTCCATCAACTTCTCGTACACGTTTTCCGATTCATAGTTGATGGTGTCGGTGGCTCCCGCTTTTTCTGCCGCCATTTGTAGCCGATACGGGTAGCGATCAATGGCCACGATCCTTTCGGCGCCCAACATCCGCGCGCTGGCGATCGCAAATTGCCCGACCGGCCCTGCACCCCATACCGCTATCACTTGGCCCGGCCGAATATCGCACATTTCAGCCCCCATGTAGCCGGTGGGAAGAATGTCCGAAAGGAACAACACCTGATCATCCGAAAGGTGCGCCGGTACCTTTAAAGGCCCTACGTCAGCGAAGGGGACTCTTACATATTCCGCTTGGCCACCAGCAAAGCCCCCCGTCAGGTGCGAATAACCGAACATTCCGCACGAAGAATGCCCCCACATCTTCTCGGCCATCCCAGCATTGGGGTTTGAGTTCTCGCACAAGGAGTAGCTCCCCGCTTCGCAAGCGCCGCAATGGCCGCACGAAATGGTAAACGGCACCACAACACGATCACCGATCTTAAGGTTGGAAACTCCAGCCCCGACTTCCACGACCTCACCCATGAATTCGTGACCGAGAATATCGCCTCGCTCCATCGTGGGCATAAAGCCATTATAAAGGTGGAGATCAGAACCGCAGATCGCCGTGCTGGTAACACGAACAATCGCATCCCGCTGACTAAGGATTTTCGGATCCGGTACCTCTTCGACTCGTAGCTTTTTCTTTCCCATCCAACAATTGGCTTTCATTTGATGTCTCCCTTCAGTTTTTCGGCGCGTTCGCCTTCTGAGGCGGGGCGTGCGGCATGCAATCCCTTGTGAATGCTGGCGTCGGACTGCATCACCTCGCCTGTTTCCATCACTTGCTTCAATCTGCGCAAATCTCCGGAGATCTGCTGCGAGGGCTCCTCTCCGAATAGCTTGGCTATCGCTGCCCCTAGCGCCCCTCCCGGTGCGTCGTACTTTAATTCCACGAGAACCTGGGTGCCGCGGCCACCGGGGGCTGGAGCGAAGCGAACCACCCCCCGATTGGGAACCGAAGCTCCTTCTATGGATCTCCAACCGATGCTTTCGCCCGGTTCATCGAGCGTGATTTCTGCCTTCCACTCGATCGACATGCCTGCGGGAGCTTTCGCGCGCCAGGTGGAAGTACCGTTAGTGACTTTAACGGACTCTAAGTGTTGCATGAAACGTGGAAGGTTCTCCAGATCTCTCCAGAAAGCATAAATTTCAGTGGGGGACTTTTTGATGGTGATGCTTTTAACCACGTGAATTGGCGCCGCGAGCTTGTGCATGGGGCCGTGGCTCACTCGGGCCGCACTGATGGTATCTACCGCCGTGGCCCCTAAGACGGCGCCGGCTGCAACCGCTAGCCGACCACGCTTGACCCGGACGGAGGTGAACGATCCACCCAACAGGCCGAGGTTCATCACATCGCCGGCTACACGGCTCCAAAGCCAGCCAGCGGAGTCCGGGTGGATCAACAGGCCAGCACCGCTCGCGGCCTCCCGTAGGCCCATTAATCGGAGAACGAGACGGGATTTCGAAGTATCTGGGGCACCGATTAACTTCGCTACCGCAGAGGGAGCGAACAGCGCTACCACGCCGACTCCCAAACTGACGAAGCCCAATACTTTGGCACGCCGTTCGGCTCCCGTGCGAATCCCCGTATGCAAGGCTAATCGATTCACACCCTTTAAACCGTAGGTTTCAAGTTTTTGGACTTCCGTATTCATGGGTGATGGAAGTGCAAGCTTCGGTCCATAGGCGGAGATTGTTACCGACGGGAAACAGGCGGCAAATCGTCCATCGAATCTTCTTCTTCCTCCACGTCGTGATCCATCCAGCGGTCATCAGCAAACGGATTTTCTCGTGAAATTTCGGCTTCGCTGGGAAAATTTGCGGCTTGAATGGAGGCCTCGCTAATTAGGGATTCGTCTGGATTGGCGACCTCCGTGAGCCCTGCATAGTCCTCATCATCGAGCTCGTCCGATCCGCTTTCCGTCGCTCGCGAAAGGAAGGCAACACCAAATTGATCCGCACTAAAGGCGTCGAAATCATCTCCCGAAGTAGGTTTGTGGAGATGCGGATGCGGGCGAGCCGTCACGTGGTCTCGCACTAACCCCAGCATCTCTGGTCGATCGGTACCCGCTTGCCCCACCGTGTCATTCCGGAGCGCGGCGCCGTGGAATTCAGCCCGGGGAAGCCCCTCAGAGCGGCGCACCACGTGGCGCCCTGATTCGGGCGGAACAGAATCCACCTGTCCGTGGCGTGCCGATGGGGGGCTCAGAGGATGATCCATGGCAGCTGTTCGATTGGGACGCTGACGCTGCTTACGCGTTACGAGTAGCGCCATAGCCCCACCCAGTGTGGCGCCCGTTACCAGCAGGGTTGTCGCGAGGTTTCTAGCGGCCATGGTTCACTCTTTTCGAATTTGTCATGCTAGAGTCGCTGCAAGCTCCGGGCCGAAGTGCTAGAGTTCTGCACCTTCTAGCCAGTGCGGATTCTTGACCGTGCCGTCGTACTTCGAGGCAGTTTTGAAGAGCTCGTGCTTGCCGTTTTTAGCGGCATTTTCCGTGCGAGCCAGTAAATCTTCCCGCTCCTTTTGAGTCAGCGGCTTAAAAGTGCGCGCTATCTTTAAATCTTGAACGAGCACTTCCGGCTTATC
>CAZSUA010000441.1:0-3856 GCA_964609655.1 uncultured Polyangiaceae bacterium
ACGGGATGGAGCGCGATGGGAGGCCAAAGCGTCGATGGTGGGGCGCCGCCGATCCTTGGAAGCTTGGGGACCAGCTGCGTTCCCGGTGACGTGAAGGTTGAAGCGGTGGGAAGCCCCGCGGAAGCCTCCGTGAAAACGCTGGATCGCTGCGCTGAGGGGCTTGCTTGCAACTTGGCCAAGGTGTGTATTCCAACTCCAGCTTGTGATGGGACAGCGCAGACCGATTGCGTCGTCTACGGCACAGCGCGCACGGACGGTACCATTGGAGCGGGCGGTGGGAGCACTGTTTCGGATGATTTCGCGGTCACTGGTATCAGCGCGGACAGCCAGAATCTGTATTGGCTAAATTACGGAACACGCGATCGCCTGGGCAACTATAATAACGATGGGGCTTTATTGGCGTACTCTTTTCAGAGCCGCGCCACGCGCACTGTGGTTGCCGCGCTTTCGGGGCCACTTGATTTGGAGGTCACGACCGCTCATGCGTATTTCTTGGAAGATGGTGGGCCGTTGAATGGTGGAATCGCGAAGCCGATCAAGCTGCGTCGGGTGCTTTTGACGGGCGGAACTCCAGAGCTCGTTGCGCCGAGTGTGCCGACAACAACCAACGCAGATTGGCACGCGGCTGACGGAGCTGACTTCTTCTGGGCAGATCCGTCTGGGGTTTACGGGATAGCGGATAGCCAGAATTCTCCGCGGCGCGTCGACTACACTGGCTACTCCGTAACAGTTGGAGGGGGGACTCTTTACTATGCTGTGAACGGCAATATTCGTCGCGTTGCGTCGGATGGTGGGGGAGTGAATGCCGGTGGCGCCGGCGGTGCTGACTCTCACCCCACGGATTTCGTGGCTCCGGCCTTCCCGGCTGCAGTTAGCGGGGACTATTTATACGGGCTGGAACCAGTACAGGTGAACGTCCAGAACGGCTCATTCGCCGCGGCCGTACTCTCCCGGACGTCAACAAGTTCTGGGGGCGCCTGGGTGCGGATCCAGGGGTTGGGCATTGGCTATCCATACGAATTGAGACTGCTCGGCAACCGATTTTTCTTGGCAGAATGGAGTGGAAATTCCTCGCAGATCTCAGTGCTGACGGGGACGTTCGCTTCCGCGACTCAACCCGTAAGAGTACTGGAGCGTCAGACGCGCTCGACACTCGTTGATAACCTCTGGGTCGGAACCTCGACGGCGTTATACTGGAGTGACGGAACGGCGATCTATCGGCGGGCGCTCGCTCCGTTGCCTTGAAGCTGCGTTCTCGCGAGGCATGTGCCGTCGGCAAATTGAGTCGGCGGCCTCTGGCGTTCTCTGATGGGGCAGGACTCCCGGGGTGGCGCGCAGGGCGAAGCGAAAGTGGCCATTTTGCCTGTATCTGCGGGGTGTTCGAAAAATTATGTACATACGTTACCTACATGATATGTATGTACAATAATGATCCGTGGAATCGCAGAAAGGCTGGACGAGTGGGTCACCCAGACCAACCTCGAAGCCCAAGCGGAGGGGATGCGGCGGCTGCCGCCGTGCCACATTCGTGTGCTCGGTCAAACGGCCCTGCTGGAGGTGGGTTCAGGTTTGAGCCTATTGGCAACGAGCGACGTTGATGTTTACGCCGACTATGAATACCCGATCGAAGTCGAGTTCAAGCGCCTACTGCGCTTGGAGGGAAAGGAGCTCGATCCCGTCGGTCACAAGATCTGGATGCCACGCGAAACCGAATATGTTCGTCTTTTTCAGGGGCGGTTTATCAGACTCTCGGTTGCAGATCCCGACGCCGTACTGATTTCTAAGTCCGCACGGGCGCCTGACAAGAACCGTTCGCTGCTCACCGAATACCTGGCAAGCGGCGCATCGCAACGTTTTCTTAGCCTTGCAACCCAATATAAGGTTGATTTGGAGCGGTTCCTATGACGATGGACGCAACAGAAATCCAAGCGCGCGCGCGGCGCAGATTGGCCATTGATCGACGTGTGCGGAAGGATCCGAGATATCAACGCGTGATCGGGCGTTATGTCTCTGCGGGCCTCTTGCAAGCGAATCACGCTGTGGCCGAACATGCGGAACCAATCACCGTCGACGACGTATTGTACGTCGGTCGATTGGAGCCACGCGTCCTCGAGCTTCTGCCCGCTGCAATGATCAAGACGCCGCGGATGTTCGCTATCCCCAAGACGTTGCCCGCTGATCTCAAAGCGGTGGTCAACTCGTTGCGTCAGTCCAAGGAACCCGCAGATTTTCGTGGTATAAAGGGGGCGAAGCTGCTCTCTTGGCTCTCCCGCATCGGCAGGAAGAATAAGCTCCCAAGCCGCCTCAAATCGTTTCGGCTACAGGCCGACGAACAACGACTCCTTGAGCGCATCAGTCAGAAGCTAGAGTTATCTGAGACCGACGTGGTGCGAAAGGCGCTACGGGAGCTTGCCGCCAAGGAGTTGCTGACAGATTGACTCACTCTTGATCTTGCCATCAGCCTGACACGAGCATATTCAAGCGTGCGGAGGAGTTCCGCAAGACGAGCGATGAAAGTCGAAGTGCGCTCGTCGGGCGTGCCCTGCGCCTGCTTCTGGCAGACAACGCTACCCTGGCTACTCCGTGACGGCTGGGGGGGGACTCTCTACTATTCTGCGAACGACAACCCGACACATCTGCGTCGCGTCGCGTCGCGTCGCGTCGGACGGTGGGGGCGTCGAGGCTGCTACATCCCCGCGTGCGAAACCGTCGTTTCGACCCTGCCCACTCTGTAGTGACGAACTCAGTCGTCGTCACTGGGGTCGTTACAAGGTCGCTCGAAGCCGGGTTCATGTCGACTCACGTCGACCCGCGGAGAAAGAAGAGCCGAGAGCCCGAGCCCCAAATCAAAGACCGGCGTCTGTGTAGATCAGCGAGAGCGAGAGCTCGGCTTCGATGCTGGGCAGCGGGATCGGCTGGTCGCCAGTAATGACTCGAATTAGCCAGCCGCTTGTCGTGCGTTCGTGTAGCTCGACGCGTCGGGAAGTTTGCGAGAACAGGAGCACGGCTTGGAGGGACTCGATGTGCTTGTACTGCGTGAGCTTCTCGCCGCGATCGTAGGCCGCGGTGCCGTCACTCAATACTTCGACGAGCAGCCTGGGGTTGGTGACGGTCAGCTTATTTTCGGGATCTCTGTGGGGCTCGCCGCAGACGACCACGACATCTGGATACGCGGCGAGGTCCGTCGCTAGAACCCGAATTCGCAGATCCGAGCTGTACACGCGGCAGCTACCGCCGCGCACTCGGGTGAGCAACGCGGAACTGATGGCTGCGATCAGCGCGGCGTGCTCCAGCGTGCCGCCGGCCATGGCGTAAATCTCCCCGTTGAAGAACTCGTGCTTGACGTTCGAGGTCTCATCAAGCGCGAGGTACTCGTTGTACGTATAGCTGTGATACGGGACGGCTTGCGACACGTCGCTAGGATATCACGAGGCCCGGGTTTTGCGCCGTCGATACTGTCCGATGGTGTCCGATGGCCCTCGCTTCCACCGAAGCCACGGACTCCGCCACGTCAAGCGGCTCTTCGGAGTGCACGACTCCGCCGCCGTGCGAAGGCGGCGCTTGCTCGCCGTCATCACCGACCTGGCGAGCGCCGCTCGGTTCCTTCGTCACCGCGGCGAGCCCACCGAGCCTCCCACCCGGGAGCATAAGCCATTCGAACTGACAGTCGGTCGGTAAGGCGGAGCAGCGCCAAGAGTAGGCCGTCTGGCCGAAGGCGCTCTGACCCTGCTCACTACGTCACCGAAGCTCAAGGAGCAGTCACGGCGACCCTATGCGGAGCTCAAAATCCCACTTCACGCCCGCGCAAATAGATCTCCGCACTGAGGTGCTCACTTCCAGCAAAGGGAGCAGCACC
>CAZSUA010000442.1:0-3841 GCA_964609655.1 uncultured Polyangiaceae bacterium
ATGAGAACAGAAGGTGTGCCTGAGCAGTCGCCCTCTACTGTTTCACTGCTTAATGCGCGGCCAGTGGCAAGCTTGCCGGTCCGTTGATACGCTTTGCCTACCCGCCCATGAGTGACATTCCCGACGACCCGAAGAAGATCCGGGAGCGGATTCGCCGCTATGAGCGGGGGCTCCAAAAAGAAAAGCAGACGTTCGGCAGTTATAACGACGGCGCCGGCAAGCGGTATTTCATCGGGCCGCTGTATCTCTTGCTTGGTGATCTTGAGGGTGCCCTCAAGGCGTTCCAGTGGTTCGACACGACCTTCCCCGACGACTCTGGCGAGGCTGGCCAGTCGCTTTGCTGGGCCCTGGCGGCGTACCGCTCGGGCGACAGAAAGGAAGCGATTCACAGGCTCACGCGTGCGATGTTGCAGAGCCGCTACGTCATACCGCGGCTTCTCGGGGAGCCGATCGATGGTCTGACGGTGTCCGCGGACAGCGACGAGTTGCGGTTGATGGAACTCGACTGGATCCCCGCACAGTACTTTTCGAGCTGGGCGCCTGATGAGCGGGAATGGGCCTCGCGCGAGTATCATGGCGAGGAATTGACGGCCCTCAGGAACCGGCACCTGGAGATCACGAGGGCATTGGAGAAAGAGCCGGTCGGACCGCGGCGGACGCAGCTTGTGGAGGAGCTTTACGGTCTCTAGCAAGCGGATTCTACCCGGTGCGGTGAAGGGGCGCGGCCTCCGATCGGGAAAACCGCAAAAAAATTAGAAATACCCGAACCCGTCGCCCCTGCACCGGAGCAGTTGAAGCACTCGGCGAATGCCTCATGAGGCCCTCAAGGTCTGGAGGGGTGAGTCGGTGTGATTTCGGCCTCCAGATGGGGTGTTGAGCACCAGTGAGGGGGTCTAGCGAATAGGCATCCAGCAGTGCACTGAGCAGTTGCACCTGTACGATACCCGCGCAGCCCTCGTGGTCTGCCTTGGCGGCACAAACCGAGGGATTTTCGTATCAGCTTGCCGCCGAGGATACCCAATGAGGAATGGTGCTCCCCAAAGCGGAGCTAAGGGGACTAACGTGGACTGATTATCGTCCCCCCGGTGGGCAAAAGCCGATTCACTGCAAACACACACAACACACATCTGTGTGTTTCACGGCTTCTGCAACGTGAAGTCGTCGTGGAAAACCTTGCACGTGTAGCCGGGGTTCGCCGCCTCCAGACACGCGCACGTCCTGTTGGTGGCGGAGCAGCCTTCGGGGATCGCCGCGCACTCGTACTTGGCGGTGCTCGACGGCGCCGGGCCGGTGATGCGACAGAAATTGGACGCCTGAACGCAGTGCAGACCCGCGCCGCACTGGAGGCAAATGGCTGTGGGCAAGTAGCTTTTCTTCCAAGTTCCGCTCGGGTCGCAACGGAGAACCGCACACGAGATGCACGGATCGGGATCGCAAGGAGGACCGCAGTTGGTCAGCGATCCTTGCCCACACGGCGCGCCGTCCACGGCACCGTTGCACTCCGCCGGCGCGCCGCCGCCCGATCCGAGGAGGCCGCTCGTGCCGCCCAGCCCAGCCTTAGCCGTGGCACCGCCGGCTCCTGCCCCGACGTTCGGTCCTTCACCACTCGACGCGCACGCCGACGAGCCCGCGACCATCAACAACCACGCCGCACGCCCGCCCCATGCTCCTGCCACCATATTACGCGCGATGATGGACCGGACCGCGTCGCTCTGTCGAGAGCATTAGACAATCGAAGTGCGAGTGTGCAGGCAAAATAGCCCCACTGAGGGACCGCGATGGCATCGACGGCCGCCAGCTGAGCCTCCGGATCGGTACCCAGCAGCTGGGCGGCAATCAACTGCTCCACCTCATCCCCTGGCATCAGGCGGATGGCGTCCACTGCCGCAGCGCGTACTTTGGTCGAAGGGGCACTGAGCAGCGGTTTGGCAGCGACCAACGCGTCCGGGTGGCCAGAATTAGCGATACCCCTTAAGACGTGAACCTGAATGGACGGTGTGCTGGCCTTGGCTAGAAGTTGCATCAGCAGGTGTGCAATCTCTGCGGCGCGGGCAGCTTCGCCAGCTTCTCGGAGCCTGCGGCTGAAAGTACCAAGGCCGTATGGGGCATGGACCTGCAGGATCCCGCTTTCGGCGTGACGCTTGAGCGCATCCACTGATTCCATTGTTGGCGTTGGCGTCCTAATGAGAATGAATGCAGCATCACGCCGCAAAGACTCGGTCAGCTTCGAATCCTCCATGCTGTGGCGATGCCCATGTGATGCCCTAAATCCAAAAGCGCAATCACCTCGCGCGTGGAGGCGCGTTCACAATCGCGGGCGCCCTTAGCAGGCGATTGTCTCCTCGCTTTAGGTGGGGCGGCTCACGAGCGGATCCGCACCCGCTGCTCGTCGACGATCCAGAGCCGACCCTGCATGGGTTCAACTTCGAAGAGAGGCATGATTCTCAGGAACGCAGCCAGAACATGCGGCTTGTCCTGCTGTCGAAGGCGGAACACAACGAGTCCCGAGTGATTCGCCGGGGGGTATGCCTGAACGTTAGAGAAGTCGAGGTCAAGAGTCAGCAGAACTCGCTCCTCGGTTTTGCACACCGCAGCGATGATTGGGTCAGTGTGCCCTCCTAAGCGCTGTTCGAGCACGGTCATGGCGTCGTGCCCGGACTCGCGTAGCATCACTGCTATCTCAACTGGAAGGTTCTCGTCGATCTTGAACTTCATCCATCAGCCACGCGGAGCTCGATGACGCGTTCGCGCGCGAGCTCAGCGCCGTAAGCGATGGCAGCTGCGACGTCAGCGAGGGTGAGCGAAGGGTAGCTCAGGACAATTTCCGCTGGCGGTACGCTGGCCGCAAGGTTGTCGAGCACAACGGATACGGGTATGCGCGTCCCTCGAATGCACGCGCGCCCATGACAGACAGCAGGGTCGGTGCTCACTCTTTCGTGCCAGTCCATGGTTGGAACCTCTAGAACCATTGTGGAAGAGGCAGGCGTTAATGTCGAGCGCGGGTGCCCGTCCGCGAGGCTCATCCTGGTGTTCTGGGGGATCTTGCAGGAACTTGAGACGTGGAGGGGGCGACGTAGCAAGGCGAAGGTGAGTGCCATCGCCGAGAGGTGCGCGGTAGCTAGCCGGCAAGGCGCATCACGCGGGAACTACACGCTTACGGTGCAGGCAGCTCCCAGATCTCGCTCCAATCTCCAACCTCCCCGGTGCAACCGGCACCGTAGGGATACACCATTCGATAGTGAGGAAAGAAAGTTCTTTGCGCCACAGTCACCCCGTTATGTTGCACGGTAATTCTTATGCGGTTCGGCTTTCCGGAAAGGCTGCTCTCATGCTGGATCAACTTTTCAGCGGCGCAGGCTGTATCGCTTGAAGCGCAGCCCGTTTTGGGCAAGGCAACGGTGGAACAGTGCTGGTCCTCGTGGTTGTCCTCGGATGCCCAGAAATGGCAGGAAGACTTTGCCCGTCTGCGTCCGCGAAGACGTAAAGGGATCGAGTGTCGTCGGCTCTTCTTTTCAGAGTAACGCCGACGTAGCTTCCGATGCAAATAGCGATGCAGCCGGGACCCTCGCGTTCACGCTCACGATGGCAACCGAGGATGCCGGGGGTGCAAGGTCGCCTCCCCCCAGCCACCCTGCGAGAGCCACTGGAATCTACGACCCTCGTGTCGTAGGCTCTCGGCCCTGGAGCGCCTAGGACTCTTGTGCTTACTCTTGGTGGTTCCAGCTTGCAGTGACGGTAGCGGCAGCGGCGGTCCGGTCTCAGGTTCTGGTGGCGGTGGCGCAACCGGTGGCAAAGGAACTGGCGGTTCACCGTCGGCAGGGGGCGGCACAGGAGGGAAATC
>CAZSUA010000443.1:0-1856 GCA_964609655.1 uncultured Polyangiaceae bacterium
TTTGAGAAGGAAGGAACAGGAACTCTCTTCTATGAAGCCCGCCTGAGCTACGCGCGCCAGAAACTGCCAATAATCGGCCTCGATCGTGGCTTTTTCGTTCAAAAAACGCTGCGCGTGGTCGAGCCGGCAGCGCTCGCCACAGTGCTCACCACCCTGCCGACCCAAAGCCAAACGATCTTTCAGGGCGGGGATCTGGTCGTCACCGATCTTATTCTGGTTACCGACAAAGCTCGCGAATACGTGGTGCTCGATGATCGGTTGGCCGCCGGCATGGAAGCTATCGACACCAGCCTGGCTACAACCGCTGCTTGGCTTTTAGTACCCAGCAGCGGCTTTAAAGCTGGGGGAGCGGATTCAAACGAAGGCGACTCAAACGACTACGACGAACGCGCCCAAGGCCCAGTGTTAGAATCGGTCGCGTTCCGCCAAGAGCTCCGCGACGATCGCGCTCTCTTCTTTGTGGACCACTTGCCACCAGGCATTCACCACTTCCGTTATCTCGCGCGCGCCACCAGCCTGGGCAACTTCGTAATTCCACCCACAAAAGCCGAGGAAATGTACAACCCAGAGAATTTTGGACGAACGGGCGCGACGCACATTGAGGTGCGCTGATCGATGGCGCTCAGTCGCTCAAGACTGATGCCACAAGGAGCCGCGGCACGTCGCGGACTGATCTTCAAGCGAGCCGTACTTGGCGGAACATTTGCAGTCGTCTTCCTCTTCTTGGCACTCCTCGTCGCGGTAGCGCTCACGCCGCTACCCGAGGCTTTACGGCGCGCACCACCTGAACCAGGCCTCGTCGTTTACGACCGCAACGGGAATGTGCTGACCAAGCTGGCGGCACCTGATCGCGTCTCAGCACTCTCCGTCCGGCTGAAAGACGTTTCGAGCGATCTGACACTGGCGCTTTTGGCGGCAGAAGATGCACGCTTCTACCAGCACTTGGGAGTGGATCCGCTTGCCACCGTTCGTGCACTTTGGCAGTGGCTCCGCGCGGGACACGTCGTCTCCGGTGGCAGCACGCTGACGCAGCAGTTGGCCCGTTCACTCTTCGCACGCCCCTCCAGCGTGTTCGGGAAGCTCCAGGAGGCCTTGCTGGCACTGCGCATCGAACGCTCTCTCAGCAAGCCAGAAATCCTGGAAGAATACCTGAATCGCGTCCATTTTGGCCCCAACCTCCGGGGGCTCGGAATGGCCAGCGAAGCCTACTTCGACAAGCCCGCGAGCAAGCTCGATCTCGCCGAGGCGGCCACGCTGGCAGCGATTCCACGGGGTCCAAGCCTCTACGATCCAACACGCCATCCCGAAACGGTGCGGCGCCGTCGCGATCGCATCCTCACGCGCATGTTGAAACAGGGCTTGGTCAGCGAGAGCCGCATTCAGATCGCTCTACAGCAACCGCTATCCCTGCACCGTCCGCTCTCTGCAGGTGGCTCCGAACATTTAGTGCGCGCGCTCGCACGCGGCAAGCTGGAGCCCAGCCTGCGCACTCAGGGTCCATTGCAGCGCCTGACTGCAACACTCGATCTCAATCTCCAACGTGAACTCGAAGGCTTGGTCCGCCAAACCCGCCAACGCATGGAAGACTTTCACGGCTCGGCAGCAGCCGCGCTCATCATCGACAACGCCACAAGCGAAGTGCTGGGCTATGTGGGCGCCCCCGAGTTCGCCTCAAAGGCTGATTTAGGCCAAAATGACGGCGTTTTAGCGCGCCGCCAACCGGGCTCAGCGTTGAAACCCTTCGTGTACGCCGCCGCGATCGAGAGCGCCCACTTCACCGCTGCCACACTGCTTCCCGATCTTGAACTCAATTTTCCCAGCGCCCAATCGAATTACTCTCCGCGCAACTACGATCG
>CAZSUA010000443.1:1956-3785 GCA_964609655.1 uncultured Polyangiaceae bacterium
ACGCAAGCGGTCACCGCCAGCGGGGCCAAGATTCTACCGGCGGCGAATTCAGCACGGCGCGTGATTCGCGCTGACACGGCTGCAGTCCTCACGAGCATTCTCTCGGACCGCGCGGCCCGCGCACCCGGCTTTGGCGAAAGCAGCGTGCTGGATCTCCCTTTCCCTGTGGCGGCAAAAACGGGCACATCCCGAGCTTTTCGGGATAACTGGGCGGTCGGTTACACGCAGGAAGTCACCGTGGCGGTGTGGGTTGGCAACTTCGACGGTACGCCCCTCGAACACTCGACCGGGATCACTGGCGCGGGGCCCCTCTTACGCGACGCGCTGCTCTTGGCGATGCACGGTCGAGTGCCGGCACCTCTCTTCGGATCCCGAGGCTTGGTCACACGCAGCATCTGTCCGCTCTCCGGCAAGCTGACAACAGACGCCTGCCCGCACACGCAGACGGAGTGGTTCACACCTTCTCAGGTTCCTAGCGCCGAGTGCGATATGCATCGCCGTGTGTGGGTTGATAGCGCGAGTGGCGCCAGCAGCGGACCTAGCTGTGCGGGTGCAACGCCGCGTGTGTTCGAAGTTTACCCTAGCGAATACGCGAACTGGGCGCTCGCCGCCGGGCGACCCTTGGCACCGACAGAGCAGAGTGCGTGCGGAGAGTTCGCGAACGCGCACGGCTCGGGATCACTGCCAGCTATCGAATATCCCTTTGAAAGAGCCAAATTCTTTCTCGATTCAGCGCTACCTCGTGCCCAACAAAGCATCGTCTTCCGAGCCCGCGCAGGCGGTGAAGCTCGGTTGCGATTCTTCTTGAATGATCGCTTCCTCGCGGAGCTGGGTCCACCCTTCAATCTCACCTGGCCACTTCAACCCGGAAGCTATGAGCTCAGCGTTGAAACCCGCACTGGCGCACGCAGCCAGCCGATCACGTTTTCGGTCGAGTGAGCACTAAACAGTGAGCGCTACGGCTCCGCGCTGGTTGATCGCGGCAGACCTCCAGCGGGGCAATACATGCTGAAAGTGACGGGCTCCGCGCCCGGGCCTCCAGTGTTGGGCACGGACCTACGGGCCTGGGGGCTTGGGGGGTGAGCCGCCACAGCGGATATTGAAAAGTGGGCGGATTTTAGGCCGGAGCGAACCCTGCTTTGGGTTAAACCTAAGCTGCGGGTTTCAGCCACTCCAAGATCGCTTGGCGTAGTGCAGCGTGCAGCGTCAAACCTCTATGTTTAGCTTGGGTCTCCAACCGCCTCCACACCACTTTGGGAAAGCGAACAGAGCGCGGTTCTGTACCTCCAACCTCAAGAACTTTCCTAGGGCGCCCTCGTCCCACTTGAACAACGATCCCTTCCTTAGCGATTCGCGCGGCATACGGATTCTTACGCACCTGTGACGTCGAAAAATCCATCTCTGGAATTGCCTTGAGCGACGCCTTTGACGGCTCTGGATGCCTAACCTCTGTCCTAGATTTCATACCGTTTCCTTTCTTGCTTTGTGGCACGCCGCGCGCTGATGATCCGAATGGTATCTTCATGAATTTCGGCAAATAACGTCACGATCAACCGCTCCAGACCAGATTCGCCGATAATCAAAGCTCGGTCTTCATGCACGCTGTCGGCCGCGATCACCGCTAGAGGGTCTGCAAAGACAGTGACCGCTTCTCCAAAGCGACGTGGTGCTTCCGGATATTCGAAGCGGCCTTCCCTGCATCCCAAACAGAACGCACCTGATAAGTGTATTACTTTATATGCGAACTGCAACCCATGGGGACCAGGACGTCAGGGCGAGCGCATCTTATTTCGCTTGATTTGAGTTCAAACCTGCGAAGAGGAGCTTAA
>CAZSUA010000444.1:0-3755 GCA_964609655.1 uncultured Polyangiaceae bacterium
GAGCGGCGTAGGCTTCATTGGCTGGTGTCGGTGCGCTGAGCAACCGAAGGAAGCGGGCTCGCTCCTGGGCAGAAAGAACAGCTACTAGCGGGAGAATTTCTTCAGCAGTGAGCGGAGTTGCCATCTTACGGTACATTCTATCAGGCGTGAGTTCTCGGGTCGAACTGCGACGAATTGTGGGAAATGAGTCGTAGGGGGTCAGGCCAACGTACCGCGCTTCAGCTGCGAGAGCCAGAGGGAGCCTGTAAAGGCGACTGGCGGCGCTCGTCTGCTGCAAGCGCATGTTGGACCACCCTGCTAGGCGGCGGCTTTGAGATTCTGTCGAATAATCCGGGGATGCCGTGCAGCGATTCTGAGTAACGCGAGAGCGGGGCCATCAGGTTGTCGTCTATTCTGTTCCCAATTGCGGAGTGTATGGATGCTAATGCCCATGGCGCGAGCGAAGTTGGCCTGAGTGAGTCCGACAAAGCGACGGAGAGCAGTGATGTCCTCGCCGGACTCGAAGTGGCCTGCGATGATTCTCTTTCGAACACGAGCAGGAATGGCGTTAGCAAGCTGCTTAGCGGTGAGCTCAGGAATGTCAGTCATCTTTGATTCTCCAGGAAATCGCCACAGAGCCTTTGCTCGCGTTAGAAGGCCAACGCGCGCTGGTGATTCGAATGGTGTCTCCATGTCGCTTAGTCCAAACGACCAGGACGAGGCCGCGGAGGATGGGTCCGATAGCGAAAGGAGACGTCATGGTTCTTCTGATTGGCAATGCTCTTCTTCTCATCCCAGGTGACCTTCACGAATGAAGTGTAAGCCAATGGCGGACCTGGTCAACTGATGCTTCGTCAAGCGGGGCTAAGAAATGAGAGAGAGTAGGGTGGGGTGGACTCCGAGGTCGGTCCAACGTTTTGGCGTTCAGCGGCGGGGGACGCCGCCGAGAAAGTCGCACGAGCGCGCCTTGTAGCTCAGTGTTCGCAGCTTTCGCCCGCGGTGGTCGATGCGGTCGAGGGCTCCGCGGCAGTCTCCAGTCGCAGCGTGACGTCGATACGCTGCTCGACGGCGTTGCCGCAGTCGTCCTCGCGCGGCTCGATGTTCACCGTCGTTGACTTATAGCCAGGCGAGTTGAGGGTGATAACACCCGTGACCGCCTGAAATGAGTAGTCGCAGTCGGCGGTTATGTCGCACTTAAGAACTTCCACGTCCGAGCCCACTACCGTCGCCGCGCCCACGCGATTCCCCGCTACGTCGCGTATCTTTATCGTGGAAGGGGGTGTCCCACACTTGTTCTTTGTGCAGCACCCCGAAACGCCGAGGAGCGCACCCGCGAACGTGAAAGAGATGATCAGAGCGAAATTGGCGCGCATCGTCGTGTCCAAGGTCATTGTCAGGCAACAGACTTCCGGCGTTCTGCCATGGTCCGTTCAACGTACCGCGCTTCAGTTGCGAGCGCCAGAGGAAGCCTGTGACGGCGAGCGGCGGCGCTCGTCTGCTGCAAGCGCTTGAAAGCGCATGTTAGCCTGCCTCCTCCTGTGGGAATCCCGCACGTGTCGCTTGTGAAGGATTTCGCCACGGTTTAGCTCGACGAACGCGTGAAGTCGGGGTAATGACGAGACTGTTGCGGTTGTCTGGTGGTCGAAGGGCGGTCATACTGGGAGCTATGACGCAGGCTCTAGAGACTGCTTTCGCAGTGGCATCGAAGCTTCCGCAGGCGGAGCAAGATAAGATTGCTGCTTGGCTTCTGGAAGAGCTGCGAGATGAGCGCACCTGGGATGATAAGTTTGCGAAATCACAGGACCGGCTGAGTAAGCTAGCCGACGAGGCGCTTGCGGAGGTAGCTGCGGGGCGTGCGGGCGAGTTCGACCCATCATCGCTGTGAAATCGCGGGCAACAAGTCGTACATTCAGAGCGCGCGATCTACTCGGCTCGCATTACAGGGGCTATCGAGCTGTGTGCATAATGCAGGGGGAAACGGTAACTTGGTTCTGGATCGGCGGGCACAACGAGTACGAAAGGCTGCTGGACTCGTTGTAGGTCAGGCCAACGTACCGCGCTTTAGCGCTTCAGCTGCGAGGCTGTAAAGGCGACCAGCGGCGCTCGTCTGCTGCAAGCGCTTGTTAGCCGGGCTCGCCGTCGTTCTTGCCGCCCCCAAGAATGGGCAACACACGGACGCGAGAATGTGCCTTGTCAATTGTGACGAGGGCTCCCTGCTCAAGTGCCTGGCGTCGAAAGTGTAAGACTCTGACAAGATCACGACCGATGGCGTTTGGCATGGTGTTCTGGACGCGGACCTGAAGCACACTCGGGCCGAGTGCGCGAGTGGCAGCGAGCAAGGCGCCGAAGTCCATATCGTGCGTGAAGAGGACGAAGTGGTGATTCCGGGCCCAAACGAAAAGCGAAAGATCCGGGGCCCCGGGATCGCCGACTTCACTCCAGTGAACGCATTCAAAACCTTCTTGTGTGAAGAAGGAAACCCACAGCGGCGACAAGTTCATGTCGACGAGGAGCTTCACGGCAGAGGCAATTCCGTCTCTTGTGTTCGCCACGCGGCGTAGGCGAGGGCTGCGTGAACGTCAGCGCGTTCGAGGTACGGATAGGCTTCGAGGATTTCACTCTCAGGACGCCCCGCCGCAAGCAAGCCGAGGAGCGTGCCCACTGTGACACGCAGTCCACGAATACATGGGCGCCCTCCCATTACATTGGGATCGTGGGTGATGCGCTCAAGAAGGTCCATCGCAAAAGAGTCTAACCTGAAGTCCGAAGGGGCGCGAATAGCAGGGAAATCTGGGGCAGTTCCACTGGTCTCCGCGGCCGACCTTGGGCCTCATGGATCCGGTTCCAGCTCCGGCCAAGGTACGGCGCTTCAGCTGCGAGGGCCAGAGGGAGCCTGTAAAGGCGACTGGCGGCACTCGTCTGCTGCAAGCGCTTGTTGGGCTGCCTTGCGCTGAGTGTCATCCGGCCCGGCGAAGAATTTCGACGTCACGGGTGAGCGTGGGGCCGAGTCGATCCGCCTCTGCATCGAGATCAAAGGCAGTTTGAAGATTCAACCAGAAACGAGGGGAGTTGCGAAAGAATCGAGCGAGTCGGAGTGCGGTGTCGGCGGTGATAGAGCGCTTTCCGTGGACAATCTCATTGATCCTGCGAGCAGGCACATGTAGGCCCTTGGCGAGACGATACTCGGAGAGAGCGAGAGGCTTTAGAAACTCCTCAGCAAGAATCTCACCGGGGTGGACTGGAGGGAGTCGTTTACGAGGCATGGGAAGGGCTTTCAGTGGTAGTCGACGATCTCGACATCGTGTGCGTCGGAGTCGAGCCAGCGGAAGCAGATGCGCCACTGGTCATTGATGCGAATACTGTGCTGGCCTTTGCGATCGCCTGCGAGCTTTTCGAGGTGATTGGAAGGCGGGACACGAAGATCGGCGAGGCTGGTCGCAGCGTCGAGCACGAGTAACTTCCGAAGGGCAAGGCGTTGCAGCTCCGGGTGGAGCTTTCGGATGCTGTGGCGATTGAAGAGGCGTTCCGCATGTGAATCCTTGAAGGAACGAATCACTGACGCATAGTAACGGGTCTCGTTACTACCGACAAGGACGATATTCTGAGGCGGAATTGGGCTGAAGGGCGCCGCCAATGGTCAGGCCAACGTGCCGCGCTTCAGCTGCGAGAGCCAGAGGAAGCCTGTGACGGCGACCGGCGGCGCTCGTCTGCTGCAAGTGCTTGTTAGCCAGCTGCTCGCTTGAGGGGGCGTACAGCAATGAGATCTTCGTCGTGGA
>CAZSUA010000445.1:0-3747 GCA_964609655.1 uncultured Polyangiaceae bacterium
CAAAGCTCCCGCCTGGACGCGCGCAACGCTGGCGAGGCTGGCGGGCGGCGGGGGCGCGGGAGGGCCGGACCCATCTTGGTACGGGAGCAACGCGCCTGCAAACTCGGAAGCGGATTGGTAGCGCTGGGCGGGCTTCTTCGCGAGCGCTTTTGCGACGACCTCGGCCAAACCCGCCGGGAATTCAAGCCCGGGCACGCGTTCCCCAAGCGGGATGATGGGTTCGGAGACGTGCTTCTGGATGAATTCCATCGGAGTGCGCGAAACAAACGGCAGCTTCCCGGTTAACGCTTCATACAAGATCACCGCGAGCGAATAAATGTCGCTACGAGCGTCCAGCGTTCGCCCCTGGGCCTGCTCAGGGCTCATGAATTCAGGCGTGCCAAATACCATCCCCTCCTGGGTCAGAATTAGTGAGCCCGGCTGCATCTGTTGTTCAGTAACTTTAGCTAACCCAAAATCCAGGACCTTGGGAAAATCATGCAATTCGCCCTGCGTGCACAAGAAAATGTTCTCAGGCTTCAGGTCGCGATGCACAATGCCTAGCTCGTGCGCCTCTTGGAGAGCGTTGCACACTTGCACCAGCAGGGAAACGGCTTTCCCCACTGGCATTCGACCATCTTTTCGAATCGCCTGATTGAGGTTCCGCCCCTCAAGCATCTCCATCACAATGTAGAGCGACCCGTCCTCGTCGAGCTCGCCGTAGGAGAACACCTTGACGGTGTTAGGATGCGTGAGCTGGCTCATCGCCCGGGCTTCCCTGCGAAACCGCGACGCGAGATCTTTACGGTTGGCAAGCTTGGGGTGCAGGATCTTGATCGCGACCATGCGATTCACGGCGGGCTGCGAGGCCTTGTAGACCGACCCCATGCCCCCGCTTCCGATCTTCTGAAGCACCTCGAACTGGCCGTCGACCAGCTGTCGACCTATGAAAGGATCCTTCGGCCGCATCGCTTAATTCATTACCAGAACTTGGGAGTGCCCACGAGCCACCCCTCGCAAAAGCCTGTCGGGGCAGCGTATCCTGGGTGCTCAAGATGGAGGCCACTCACTTTCTGGTAAGTCCTCGCCTGACGAACGCCGGCTTCCGCCACGCATTCTTCACTCGGCTGGGTGGAGTTTCGAGCGGCTCCTTTGAGTCCCTCAATTTCTCGGCTTCGGTCGGAGACACGCCGGAGAATGTTCACGAAAACTTCGAACGGGCGAGCGTACTGCTCGGCGTCGCGAATGCCAGCGTTTGCCACTTGAATCAAGTTCACGGCAAAGACTGGGTGGCGCTTTCCAACGAGGCGGTGCGCTCAACAACGGAGCACCTCGCCGGGGATGCCGTGATCTCAGATTGCCAGCACGTCGCGTGCGCGGTGCGCACGGCAGATTGTGTGCCGATCTTGGTCGCAGACTTGGCTAGCGGTGCGGTTGCGGCGATCCACGCGGGTTGGCGGGGGCTGGTTGCGGGCGTTATTCCGAGTGCACTCTTGGCCCTGAACCGCCTGAGCGGGGGGAACGCGCGATTCCTGGCCGCCATCGGGCCTCACATTTCAGTGGGCGCCTATGAAATCTCTGAGGACGTGGCGGCTCAGCTCGAGAGGGCGGCTCCTGGCCTGGAAGCGGTCGACCGCGCCTCGTTTGCCAAGCCTCACGTCGATCTGCGGAAGATTGCTCAAGCGCAGTTAAGTGCGGGCGGTGTGCTTGAGGTCGACCGGGTCGGTGGTTGCACCTTTTTCGAACCGGATCACTTCTTTTCATTCCGCGCCTCGGGCGCGGCGAGCGGCCGGCAATTGTCGGCAATCGTCGCCCGAGAACCTCGCTAAGCAGTGATTTTTCCCCCAGTTCGAGCCAGGAGCCAATGTGGGTAGCGGGCGCGCCAAGCTTTGCTGTCCAACAGACACGTGTCAGCGCCAGAGAACCGCGTCATACTTACGCCATGATGAAGGGCGCTCTTTCCCACATTACGGATGCAATTGGCGGAACACCCATCATACGCCTGAACCGCGTAGCTGAAGGCCTGCGTGCGGAACTCTACGGCAAGTGCGAGTTTCTGAATCCCGGTGGCAGCCACAAGGACCGCGTCGCGAAGAACATGCTGAAGCGCGCGGTGGAGCAAGGCCTGAAGCCCGGCGGCACGATCATCGAAGCCACGAGCGGAAACACCGGGGCTGCGCTGGCGATGCATGCTGCCGTTTTAGGTTATCGCTGCATATTTGTGATGCCCGACAAGATGAGTCAGGAAAAGATTGACTCACTGCGCGCCTTCGGCGCACGCGTGGTCGTTTGCCCGACAGCGGTCGCTGCCGACGATCCCCGAAGCTTCTACTGCGTTGCCAAAAAGCTTTCCGAGGAGACGCCCAACTCCTTCTACGCTAATCAATACCACAACCCTGCCAACCCTGAGGCACACTACCTCTCAACAGGTCCGGAGATTTGGGAACAGTGCGGCTCCGAGCTGGACGCCTTCGTCACCGGCATGGGTACCGGGGGTACCGTCAGTGGGATTGGAAAGTACCTCAAGGAAAAGAAGCCTGAAATACAGCTGATTGGTGTCGACCCCGTCGGCTCCCTGTACTACGATTTTGTGAAATCCGGCCGGCTCACGCAGCCCTTTTCTTACAAGGTTGAAGGCATTGGCGAAGATTTCCTGCCGTCGACCATGAACATCTCGATCTTGGACGATATCGTGCGCGTGGACGATAAAGAATGCTTCCTGATGACGCGAGATCTGGTGCGGCGTGAAGGCGTGTACGTCGGCGGTTCGGCTGGAGCCGCGGTGGCGGGCGCCATCAAGTACGCGAAGAAGATGGATCGAGAGATGAATATTTTGGTCCTCTTGCCAGACTCAGCGCAGAAATATCTCTCGAAGATCTTTGACGACAATTGGATGCGGGAGAACGGCTTCCTCGAAGAGGGCCCCAGTCTCGGTACGGTGCGCGAGCTGTTGCTTTCCAAACCGAGTGAGCTCATCACCATCAGCCCCCGAGCGAGCGTGCGCGAGGCGATCGCTAAGCTCCGTTCACGTGGGATAAGCCAATTGCCGGTGATGGACGGGGATCAGTTTTTAGGAATCGTGCACGAGGTCGATCTGCTGCGGCATCTCGTTTCACAAACAGGCACCTTGGACTCGAGCGTCGAAGCCTTGATAGAAAGCGATTACGCGACGGTTTCTCCCGATACAAGAATCGAGCAATTCCAGACGGTGCTGGGCCAAGCCAAGCTCGCGATTGTGCTCGAAAATGGCAAACTGCTCGGTCTTGTCACCAAAATTGACCTGGTGACACACCTCGCTGAGCGCCTTGCCTCGCCTGCTTTACCCCGTGCCTCGGTGCCACCACTGGTTCCGGAGGAATAGCCAAAGGATCGAACTAGCCGATGACTTACGCCTATATTCTCGACGCAGTACGCACACCCCGCGGTCGCGGCAAAGCTGGTAAAGGCGCCTTGAGCGGGCTCCATCCGCAGGAGCTGCTGGTGCAAACCATTGATCAGCTGCTGGCCCGTACGCGATTTTCCGGCGCAGATGTGGAGGATCTGATCGTGGGCTCGGTCACCCAGGTTCGCGAGCAGGGTGCCAATCTCGCGCGGAATGCCGTACTCCGCTCCACGCTGCCTCAATCGACAACGGGAGTGACACTCAACCGGTTTTGCGGCTCCGGGCTGCAGGCGGTCAATTTTGCAGCCATGGGGGTGATGAGCGGCCAGCAGGACCTGGTGCTTGCGGGTGGCGTCGAGAGCATGTCGCGCGTTCCCATGGGGTCG
>CAZSUA010000446.1:0-3738 GCA_964609655.1 uncultured Polyangiaceae bacterium
ACCGAAGCGGATCCGACCATCCACGGCGCCGATGCCACAGCCAAGCGAATCAACTTCAACAAATGGTACACGAATGTGCCTTCCGGCGCCGTGGATGGTCGGATCCGCTTCGGTGTTGTCTTGGAGCGGAATGCCTCCCGGATTGAGGGTCTGATCCGCCAAGGACGTCACGAGCTTGCCGCACGTGAGCTGATTCGCGGGCGTGCACACGGGTCCGGTGATGCCCCGATCATCCCCCGTGTTATTCTCAAAATCGATGTGGCCATCCGTCGTGTCTTTATCCAAGAAGTCCCGCAACGTGATCGGAAGTGTCACCGAAGCCGGGGTGCTCACCACCAAAGGACAGGTGAACCCCGCCTCAATGGTGCAGGTCGAGCTACAGCCGTCACCGTTGACAGCATTGCCATCGTCGCAGGCTTCGCTGCTCACCTTTGCGCCGTCGCCACACACGTTGTTGACGACGCCGTTCGTGAAAGTGGGCTCGGGAATGCAGGCGGGAGTGCAACCGTCACCGCTTACTTCATTGCCGTCGTCGCAAGCTTCATCGCCCTCTTTGATCGCGTTTCCGCAGATTGCTGTGCTGCAGGCGGCATTCAGCGTCGGGCAGAACTTCCCCGGCTCTACGAGGCAGGCTGAACTGCAACCGTCGCCGCTGATGGAATTTCCATCTTCACAAGTTTCGTAACCCTTGAGCTGCCCATCGCCACAACGCGGCAAGCACTTTGCCCCGGAAACTGGGCAGGTGAAGCCAGCTTCCAGCTTGCAGCTTCCGTTGCAGCCGTCTCCGGTTGCAGTATTGGAATCGTCGCACTCTTCACTGGCCGTGCGGATACCATTTCCACACACCTCAGCCACACAAACCTGACCCGCCACGGCGCAGATGAAGCCAGCCTCCACCTTGCACGTGCTGGAGCAACCATCGCTACTCACAGGAGAAGGGCCGTCGTCGCACTGCTCGCCTAAACTTGGACTCACCTTCGAATCACCACAATACTCAAGCAGTGTGCAAAGTGCATTCGCGGTCGGACAATTGTAGCCAGGGGTGACTTCACAAACCTCTGTGCAGCCGTCGTTGGGGTTCAGATTGCCGTCGTCGCAAAACTCACCAAATGTGAGTTTCCCGTCCCCGCAGGCATCGGCGGGAATCGCGATGCAAGCTCCACCCACGCCGAAATCGGCAGGGCAGCTATAGCCCGCCTCAATCTTGCACCCGACCGAGCAACCATCGCCACCCACCGGCGTGCCGTTTGCCGGACCGTCGTCGCACTCTTCATCCCCAACCACTCTTGAATCGCCGCAGAAGATCTGCGTCGTGCAAACGCCGCCCTGCACCGGACAGTCAAAATAGGGTTCTTTCAGGCAGGATCCATTGCAGCCATCGCCTGGTGAGGTGTTCCCATCGTCGCATTCTTCACCGCTCGAAACCACGGCATTGCCACAGAACGCGATCACTGAACAGGGCGCACCAGGGCTCGGGCAGCTGTACCCATTTTCGACCCGACAGGTGCTGGAGCAGCCATCACCACTCACCGGCGTAGCCTGCCCATCATCGCAGGTTTCCCCCACATTGATCGAACCATCGCCGCACACCGCTGTCGCTGACACCACGCAAGCTTGACCTGGTGTGCCGCAAGCAAAGCCCGCCTCCACTTGACACTCTGCCGAGCAACCATCGCTGGCAAGCTTGTTGCCATCATCGCAGCCTTCGCTGCCTTCGATCACGCTGCTACCACACACGATCGTGGAGACGCAGGCTTGGCCAACCGTAGGGCAACTGAAGAACGGCTCCAGCGTGCAGACCGACGAACAGCCGTCTCCTGGCCGTGCGTTGCTGTCGTCACAGGTTTCACTGCCCGTGGTCGTGGAGTCTCCACAGACGCTCCCCTGCCCCTGAACGCCCCCGTTGTTGCCGGATCCGGCTTGACCGCCCCTGCCTGCCTCATTGCCCAGGTCGATGCCCGGCCTCGAACCCGTGCCGCTGGGGTTATTGGAGCTTCCGCCCAAGCTATCCGTCCCATCCGGGCCAGATGCGGGCCCCGATACACTCCCGGAACTGCAAGCCAGCCCCAAAAAAACGGTTCCAAGAAGGCTCAGGAGTCCAACAAAAACGCCACGTTTCATCTAAGTGTCTCTTCCTTTGATCAGGGCAGGGGCTGCGCGTGCGACGGATGCCACCTCTGAACGGCAGGCAATCTTATTAAGATTAGCTGGGCTGACTCTTTTTGATAAGCGCCGTTTTCAAATCGAGGTGGAAGCTCTCACTTTTTGTGAGTGTGAGTGCGAGCGCGAGCATTCTCGAAACCTGAAACCAAGCGCGCGCGCTATGGCTTTCATCGCAGGGCTGCGCTTGCACTCTCGGAATCACACGCGTAGTGAAGAGATGTCATGCCGAGTGCGCAAACCAACCGCCTAGCTCACGAAACGAGCCCGTACCTCCTCCAACACCAACACAATCCCGTGAACTGGTTCCCCTGGGGTACAGAGGCACTGGAACTCGCAGTCTCTGAAGATCGGCCCATCTTGTTGAGCATTGGCTACGCGGCCTGCCATTGGTGCCATGTCATGGAGCGTGAGTGCTTCGAGGATAGCGAAGTGGCCGCAGCGATGAACGCCCGCTTCATTTGCATCAAAGTGGACCGCGAAGAACGGCCGGATCTGGATGAGGTGTACATGGCCGCGACGGTGGCTCTGAACGGGAGCGGGGGCTGGCCCATGACGGTGTTTCTCACTCCCGACCAGCGGCCTTTCTTCGCGGGAACCTATTTTCCGAAGGAGGACAAATGGGGCCGCCCCGGCTTCATCACGCTGTTGGCGCGCATTTCGGAACTTTGGACGAACGACAGAGCCAAGCTACTCACGAACGCAAGTGAGCTCACCTTCCACTTGGAAGCTCAATCTGCCGTTACCCGACCGCTGCCCATCGAACGCACCGCATTTACTAAAGCGACGCGTCAGCTCGAGGAGAACTTCGACGCAACCTGGGGGGGCTTCGGCGTCGCACCCAAGTTCCCGCCAAGCTCGGCGCTGCTCTTTCTGCTGCGGGAGCATGCCAGAACCGGGCATCCGAAAGCTCTGCAGATGGTCGAGGCCACGCTCACCGCTATGAGCCGAGGCGGGATCTACGACCATATCGGCGGTGGCTTTGCGCGCTACTCGACCGATGAGCGTTGGTTCTTACCGCACTTCGAGAAGATGCTTTACGACAATGCCCTTCTTGTGCGCGTGTATCTGGAGGCGTTTCAAGTTACCAAGCAGGCTGACTATGCGCGTGTTGCCACGGAGACTCTCGATTATGTGCTCCGCGAAATGCAAAGCGCCGAGGGTGGCTATTTTTCAGCGACAGACGCCGACAGCGAAGGCGTCGAGGGGAAGTTCTTCGTGTGGTGTCAAACTGAGCTCCAGGCGCTGTTGGAGCCGCGCGAGTTTCACGTCTTTTCGGCGTATTATGACGTGACCTCGGCGGGCAACTGGGAGGGGCAGAATCTCCTGCATGCAGCGCGGACGCGCTCCGAAGTGGCGACGGAGCTTGAACTTGGGCTTCCTGAGTTTGAGGAAGTCCTCAACACCGCACGGGCCAAGATCTACCCAGCGCGTCAGCAGCGTGTGCCGCCGCTGTTAGATGATAAGGTTTTGGTTTCTTGGAACGCGCTCATGATCTCCGCCATGGCGGAAGGTTATCGTGTATTGGGGCACGAACGTTATCGTGTGTCGGCAGAACACGCGGCCACGTTCTTGAGC
>CAZSUA010000447.1:0-3736 GCA_964609655.1 uncultured Polyangiaceae bacterium
GCGTCGGTGATGAAATGAAATCCAAGCTCCTTGGCCCAGCGCTCACCTTCTTCCCACTCCCAGACCCCGAGCGGCTCCCAACCAAGCTTTCGCCCCGGTTGCGCCAAACGTTCCTGCCATTCCTTAAGGCGGCGGCGCGTCCGATCGGAGGGGAACACATTGGCCTGCGTTTGCAGCACCAGCCACTCGGCACCCAACGTAGCCATCACCTTCTCGACGAACGCCAGGCTCTTCTCGACCTCGGGAGTCAGCTCCAAAGCCGCACACGCCCGTGGCAACATCACGGCAAAGCGGAACTCTGCAGGCAATGCCTTGCGGGCTCGATTGAGCTCGCTGAGCTTCGGCAGCCGTGCTGGCTCGGCGCGCACTTCAGCAAAGTTGAAGCGCTTTGCGTACTGCTCGAGCCGACGCGGAAACTGGGTTTGACCGACGTAGAGCTTCATGGGGATAAACGGGGCCCCGGTATACCGGGTCTGCCTCAAACCTCAAACTGAAACCGCCGGCTTTTGCCAGAGCCGGCCTCACACACCTAACGCCCGTGCATCTGCCTTGACTGAGCTAGTTACCGAAGATCAGGTGATTGAGGGCGCGCCAGCGCTTTTTCAGCCTGCTGAAGGCTTTCGCTTCAACATCGATTCGCTGTTGCTGGCGGCTTTCGCCGCGACAGTGCCAGTTTCGGGCCTCGTGCTGGACCTCGGGGCGGGTGTTGGATCGGTGGGGCTCAGTTTGGGACAGTGGAATCGCTCGCTTCGTGTCGTGCTGCTTGAATGCCAGCCCACACTCGTGAAACTGGCTCAACGCAATTGGGTCGCTTCAGGCTGTGAGGGAGAAGTTCTGGAGTTCACGTTGGGTCAGGCTGCGCTCCCGGCAGCTCTCCAGCAGCAAGCCAACTTGGTGGTCGCGAATCCCCCATTTTTTGAACCAACAGAAGGCCGTCCGAGTCGCACTCCAAGTGAACGGCAAGCACGCTTCGGAGCTCTACGGCCTTTTGTGAACGCCGCAGCGCAGGCGCTAGCTGGGCCAAGAGCGCGAGCCGTGTTCGTGTATCCCGCACGTTCTCTTCAAACATTCCTGAGCGTGGCTGGAGAGCATGGGTTATTTGCGAAAAGGTTACGCCTCGTACATCCCCGGCACGGCAGCGAGGCGCGCGTGGCCCTTGTGGAGCTGCGTCGAGCCAACCCGGGGGGACTCAAGATCGAGTCACCTCTGTTCGAATGGAGTGCTCCTGGCCAGCGGTGCCAAGAACTTTTAGCCTTTACGGACGCAGTTCAAACACGCTTTCAACGTTGACGTTGGCTACGCGACGCCCAACAAGCGATCCAGCGTGATCGCAACGGCGGCCCGCACACTCAGATGATTATAGCCATTTTCCCGGGCTGAAAGAATCGGCGCCAGCTTCTGGGCGGCGCTTTGGAGAACGCACTCCGCCAGGCCCCAACCGGTACCAAACAGAATGAGTACGGGGGGGCCGGCTTCAGCCAAGAGCTGACGCGCCTCCGAAAATCCAAGCTCGCTGCCGTTCGCGGAGGCGCTCGTCACCCAAGATTCCACCGGTTCGCCACGCCCAAACTCAGCCACTGCTCCCTCCAAATCATGAACAATCCGCAGCGTTGTCATCGCGGGCGTGCGATCTGGGATGCGCTTGGCGCCAGCACCCGTGATCCAATGATTCTTCACCTTTTCGGCGAGCGTGCGCTGGGCGGTGATCGGATGAACGATAAAGAGCTCATCGATGCCATAAGTGTAGGCGCTCCGCGCCAAATCATGGAGATCAATGTTGGTGATGGCCGTGGTCACGATCGCGTGCGATCGATCGAGCACTGGATAGTGCACCAAAGCGAGGCTCACGCGCCTCATCGGCTTGGCTCCTTCTTGGACAGATCCGGATTGGCCAGATCCGGACGTTGTGCACGGGTGCGTTGCTCCGCCTGCTCAGTGCGCCAGCTCCGGATTTTTTCGTGATCGCCACCGCGGAGCACCGCTGGCACTGAAAGCCCGCGAAATTCTACGGGACGGGTATAATGGGGGTATTCCAAGAGGCCGCCACACGCCAAGCTGAAAGATTCTTCAGCCGTCGATTCTGCGTGGCCCAAGACCCCTGGCAGCAGACGCACCACCGCTTCTAAAAGCGCCATAGCCACCACTTCGCCGCCATTCAACACAAAATCCCCGAGCGAGATCTCGCTGTCCACAAACTCACTGACTCGTTCATCAAAACCCTCATAACGGCCACAAATCAGCAGCAAGCTCTGTTTTTCGGCAAGCTCTCGGGCCAACGCTTGATCCAATCGGCGACCGCGCGGAGTTAACAAGACACGGTGCATACGTCCGCCTTGCCGCTGCTCCAACGCTTCGACGGCATTCACGACCACGTCGGCACGCAGCACCATCCCATACCCACCCCCGTAAGGCGTATCGTCCACACTCCGGTGATTACCAATCCCGTGTTCGCGCAAATTCTCAAACGCAATCGAGAGCGCGCTGTGTTCAATCGCACGCCCAACAAAGCTCGTTTTCACGAATACCTCGAAAAGCTCCGGGAAAAGCGTGACAACTCCAGCTTTCAAAGGTGATTGGCTCATGCCTCGATGAAGCCATCCAGCGAAGCCAGTTCAATCACCCCTTGCTCTGTATCCACGCGCTTCACCCAGGGCTCGCCGAGCAGAAGCTCACGCATCTCTCCGCTCCCGCAATGGACAATCGCCGAATCCACACTCGGATGGTTAGCTATCTCCACCACGATCCCTAGATTGCCCTCCGGTCCGAGCACCGTGGCACCGATCAAATCGGCCAGATAATACTCACCGTCTTCAAGCTGGGGCAGCGCGGAACGCGCCACCAAAAGCTCAGAACCCCGAAGCGCATCCGCCTGGTCTCGATCATGAATACCCACGAAGGACACGAGAAGCTGTCTATCCGCTCGACGGATCCCGGTAACCTCGACTTCTCGTGGCGCCCCATCGCCGGCTTTTAGCCAAACTTTGGGGCGATCGAACAGCACCTCGCTACTGCGATTGTACAGCTCGACCTTGAGCTCCCCCCGAACTCCATGAGGTCGGGTAACCCGACCGAGCGCAATCGTTCTCAATCGCTCGTACTCAATCCTCGTACTCAATCAACGATGTCGAGATGTACGCGACGGCCCAGCTTGGTGGAAGCAGCACTCAGCAGGGTGCGCATCGACTGGGCAGTGCGGCCCTCTTTACCAATCACTTTTCCGATGTCGCCCTTGGCAACTTTCAGCTCGATCAGCGCATGGTGTTCGCCATCGATCTCGGCGACCTCTACGGCATCCGGTTCATCGACGAGCGCCTGCGCAATGGTTGAAATTAGTTCTTTGAGAGCCATGCGGAGCCGTTAACTCTCAGTTCTTCGCGGTTGCTGTCTTGGAGAGAACTCGATTGAGCGTGTGCGAAGTGAGTGCGCCCAGCTTCTGCCAATACGAAAGCCGCTCCGTATTGATGGTGAGGCCACCCTGTTCAACCAACGGGTCGAATGTTCCAAGCTTTTCGATGAAGCGCCCGTCGCGAGAACTGCGGTGGTCTGTGACCACAATGCGATAAAACGGGTTTTTCTTTGAACCGTGGCGGGCGAACCGAATATGAACTGCCATTTAAATTCCTTGCTAATCGAACATTGCCCCTAAGTTGGGGCCGGGAAACTAGAGGAGGCTCGCAGCTCGGTCAAGCGCCATGCTAGGGTTCTTTAATACCCACCGGACCGATGCCCCCTACCC
>CAZSUA010000448.1:0-3700 GCA_964609655.1 uncultured Polyangiaceae bacterium
GGGTGGCTCTAGACATCCATTCCCTCAAGGCCGAACGCGACAACCTGAAAGAAGCCTTACGCCAGATTGAGGCGGATCAGCGGCGCGTCGAAACAGAGCTCAAGGCCGTGCGCCAGCGAGAAATCCAAACTAAACGAGAGATCGAAGCACTTTCCACGCTGATCGATCTCGGCGAAAGCCGCGAAGAAGAAACCCCTTCTGTCAGCCCCCAGAAGAAGTCCAAAAAGCCTGCGCAAGTAGCCTAGAGTTGCGTCTCGGCGAGCCTGAGCACGCGCTCGAAATGCGCCTCCGAAACTGGCATCACGCTGAGGCGTGACCGCGACACGAGCAACATTTCTTTGACCTTGGGATCGGCCTTGATCTGCGCGAGTGTGACAGGCTTCACTAACTTTTTCACGGGCGCCACGTCGACCACCGACCAGTCCCCAAGCTCTGCGGTCACGTCTGGATAATGTTCTCGCGTAACCTTCGCGATCCCCACAATCTCTTTGCCAATGTTCGAATGGTAAAAGAGCAGCAGATCTCCTTTGGCCATTGCGCGCAGGTTGTTTCTAGCGGCGAAATTGCGAACTCCATCCCAGGTGCCTCGCTTTTCGCGCGCGAGCCTATCCCAGGAGTAGACATCAGGTTCACTCTTTACTAGCCAATACTGCATCGAAAACGCTCAATCCTGATCGTCAGCGCCAAGCTCGAAAATGAGCGGGCAGTGATCACTCAGCCCAACATACGCAGGGTGCGGCGTCGAAACCCCAGCACACTTCGCCACACCGCAATAGCCTGACACGCGCACCCGAGCTTCAGGCGCGAACTCGGAGAAGGGCCCGGCGGCTACCACGTGGTCCAGCAGACCTGGTTTCCCCATGTAGTATTGACTGCACTGAAGATCCATGGGGAGGTCGCGCGCCTGAGCGCCCATCGCAAGCAGCTCCTGGCTCAACGTTTGCATTTCCGATGCTTGCGAAACGGCTGGCGCGCAGTCACTACAGCCCATGCTATTAAAATCACCCAGCAGGACGCGGTCGTCGTCCGGGTTGGGTGCGTAGGCACGATCCAAGGCTGTTTTCAGCCCTGCCAAGGATTGGCGCCGCAGCGTGTAGCTGCGCTCATCGGAGCCGCTCTTCAGGTGCACACTGATCAGACTCAGGTCCGGTCCGTTCGCAAATTTGAAATAGCCACCGAAGCCCGTCCTCAGCCGCCCCTGACACGACACCCCATACGGATTGAGCGACGGATAATCCTGCCAGGTATCCACGGTAACCCGATCCCGGTTGTAGATGAACCCAACATGGGCGTCGTCGTCCAACCCACACGCGTCGAGCTCCGCCGCGTAGCTAACTCCGGAGAGCCTACTCAGATTGGCGAGGAACTGCGCCAACGCCTGTTTCGCCAACGGCGTGCGCTTCACCTCTTGCACCGCAATCACATCCAATTCCAAACTAGCCATGACACAGCTCAGCCACTCAAGATCGACCCCGCCCTTGGTGCTGACTTCGGGTGTGCCATCCGGAAACCACCTCAAATTCCAAGTCGCCAGACGAGGCATGGGGTCCTTTACCGGTCGGCTCTTGAAGTAACTCTCGCAGGCAGCTTTGGACTGCCAGATCGCGGCCAGCTTTTCTGCGTCAGCGGCGCTATCAACCGAGCCAATGGGATTGTTGGAGGGACTCGGCGGCGCAATTGAAGGTCCTGATGAACCCTGCTGCGCGGGGGCGGAAACCTCGCTACAGGCAGCCACGAGCGCCAGCAGACAGAGCCTTCCAAAACGCGCGAAGAGCTTCACGACGCCTTCCCGAGTTGATGTCCCACCAGCTTCACGAGCTCACCCAGATTCACCGCGGTTCACCCAAGATGAGCGTCAACTCATCCTTCTCGACCGACTCCTTTTCGAGCAGACAAGCCACCAACGCGTTGAGCTCGGTTTTCCGCTTCTGGATCTCCGCGCGCGCACTGGCAACGGCTTCGGTCAAAATCCGCCGTGTCTCTTCTTCGATGACGAAGACCGTAGCGTCGCTGGTGCCGCCCTCCGTTGCTAACATCTGGCCCAAGAACGGATGCTCGGTGCGGTGTTCATGGAACACCGGGCCAACACGTTCGCTCATGCCAAAGTGCGCCACCATCTTGAACGCTAACTCGGTGGCTCGTTTTAGGTCATTTTCAGCGCCTGAAGAGACCTCACCCATGATTTCTTTCTCGGCAGCATAGCCCCCCATCAGGACGCCGAGCCTCGAAAATAGCTCAGGCCGGGTCATGATGTGTCTGTCTGCGGCGGGCGTCTGTTGGGTCACGCCCAGCGCCATCCCCCGCGGAATGATCGTCACACGCTGCAGGGGCTCCGCGTCTTTTGAGAAATGCGCCATCACTGCGTGGCCGGCTTCATGCACGGCGACGCGGTGCTTCTCGACGGGGTCAAGTTTCGTCTCGCGCAACTCGCCGAGCACAATCTTGTCAAAGGCACTCGTGAAATCACGCTGCTCGATGGCTTCGGTTCCACGCCGGGTGGCGCCGAGCGCAGCCTCATTCACCAGATTCGCCAAGTCCGCACCTGAAAAACCTGGGGTGTTGGCCGCCACGTTATTGAGGTCGACATCCGGACCAAGCGGCTTGCCTCGCACGTGAACATCTAAGATAGCTCGCCGAGCAGCCAATTCCGGTCGATCCAGCAAAACTCGACGATCAAAACGGCCAGGCCTGAGCAGCGCTGAATCGAGTACGTCGGGGCGGTTCGTCGCCGCGAGCACCACCGTCAGGTCGTTCCTTGAAAACCCATCCATTTCACTCAAAAGCTGATTGAGCGTTTGTTCGCGCTCGTCGTGGCCGCCGCCAAGCCCGGCGCCGCGCGAACGGCCCACCGCGTCGATTTCATCGATAAAAACGATAGCGGGGGAAACCTTCTTCGCCTCTTCGAATAATTCTCTTACCCGCGAAGCTCCAACGCCCACGAACATCTCGATAAACTCCGAACCGTTGATCGAAAAAAACGGAACTCCACTTTCCCCGGCCACGGCACGCGCCAAGAGCGTCTTGCCCGTCCCGGGTGGACCCACCAACAGCACGCCATGCGGCACCTTGCCGCCCATTTTCTTGAAGCGCTCCGGATACTTTAGAAACTCCACAATCTCCTGCAAATCTTGCTTCGCGCCCTTATGGCCGGCCACATCGTCGAACTTTACCGGCACTTCCGTTTCTCGCTCGAAGCGGCGCGTTCGACCCTTCATCATACTGCCGAGAGCCCCCCCGCCGCTGAACATGCGCTGTGCGCTACGGGACAGCCAAATCCACATCCCGATAATCAGCAAAAAGGGAAAGAGTGAGCTGAGGAGCTGCAACGCCAGCGGCTGTTCCTCGCTCTGCACCTCGACGCGCACATGCTTCTCGCGCAAGAGTGGCATCAGGCTCTCATCCGCGATGGGGGGCAGTATCGTGCGGAAGGCCTTCGTCGCGTGCCCGTCCAGCTGAGCTTGAGCCTTCAAGGTTCCCAGCACTGTTTGGCCACGCAACGTGACTTTCTCTACCTTGTCTTCGCTCACTACCCGATAGAAGGTTGAGTACGCGATCGGCGTTTGGTTGGCGTCCCCTGCGCCCAATTGTTGCCAGGCATAGAACACAAGGATCGCCGCTCCAAGAATCAGCCAGGCTTTCCAACCAGGCGGGGGCTCAGGCGGGCGGGAGCCGGGCGAATTTTTGTTACCTGGAGGAGGAC
>CAZSUA010000449.1:0-3666 GCA_964609655.1 uncultured Polyangiaceae bacterium
CCACCAGAAGATGAACGCCTACACACGACGGTGGACGCCGTGGCAGCGGACCTCGCCTGGCACGGTTGGCTGAAACGCTATCGCACCAACGACGGGTTTGGTGCTCCCGAGGTGGCCTTCATGCTCTGCACTTTTTGGCAAATCGAGGCGCTCGCCAGGCTGGGTCGCTCGAAAGAGGCTCAGACCCTGATGGCGGGCATCCAACACGTTGACTCCCCGCTCGGTCTCTTCGGGGAGGACGTTAATCCGCTTTCCGGTGCCATGTCCGGTAACTTTCCCCAAGCGTACTCTCACGTGGGATTGATCCATGCAGCGTTCGCCGCAGCACCCCGCTGGTCGGAGTTTGCTTCGTGAGTAGCGCCACCGAGAAATGACCCCGACACCGGATCCTCTCATCGAAGGGTCTGAAATCAATTCATCGGCGAGGACGCGTTTGGTCAACGCGTTGGCACTTCGGTTTCGACGGGTTGGGGCACGTTTCTCGGCGCTTCTGGTGCTGTTTAGTAAGTTCGGTCGCCGCTATCTTCCGAATGAAGGGCAGCATCTGTTCGCACTCACGCTCCTGGTGGGCGCCGCTTGTGGCCTGGTTGCGGTTGCCTTTCATCTTGCTATTCGCGGAGCCGAACAGCTCCTCATTGAACACGCTCTCCACGCCCCAGGGGATTCTTGGATGGCGTGGACGATCATCACTCCCACTTTGGGGGGCCTCATCGCCGGGGCGGCGCTGACCTGGCTGGTGCCAGGCGCTCGAGGTTCAGGGATCCCTCAGGTGAAACAAGCGTTTGCGACTGAAGGAGGGCGCATCCGATTTCGAGACGCACTAGGAAAGTTTGTCGTCGGCACGCTGCAAATTGGATCGGGTGCTTCGCTCGGGCGCGAAGGCCCCACGGTGCAGATCTGCGCTGGCGCCACGAGCTTGCTAGCGCGGGTCACTTCGCTCCCACCGCGCAACCTGCGACGCTTGACACCTGTGGGTGTTGCAGCGGGGATTGCTGCGGCGTTCAACGCCCCGATCGCAGCCGTTACGTTTACCATTGAGGAGATCGTCGGAACGCTGGACCAGTCCGTGCTTTCGGGCGTGATCGTTGCGGCAGCGCTCGCCGCGGTGATCGAGCGTGGGATCTTGGGCGTGCACCCCGTGATCGAGGTAACGACGGCCTATGGTCTCGATCACGCCTCCTCCCTGCCTCTCTATGCCCTTTTGGGAATCGCCGCGGCCTTCGTTTCCATCGCCTTCACCGAAGGCTTGCTCCGCGTGCGAGCCTGGTTTCAGCGCTTGCGCGCAATTCCCAAGTGGGCCCATCCCGGTGTGGGGGGACTGGTCACAGGGCTGCTTGCCGTCGTGCTGCTTCGCTTTCTGGGAGCCGCAGGAATCACAGGTGGTGGCTACGAGACACTCGGACGTGCGCTCGACGGTGAGCTTGGCCTGCGCGTCCTCCTCGCGCTCTGCGCGGCGAAACTCGTGGCGACTGTCCTCTCGTATTCGAGCGGCGGCGCTGGAGGTATCTTCGCGCCCGCTCTCTTTGTCGGTGCAATGCTGGGGGGCGCTGTCGGGCACCTCGACGTGCTTCTGCTGGGGCACGAGAAATACCAGCTCGGGGCGTTCGCCCTCGTCGGCATGGGGGCCGTCTTTGCAGGTGTCATTCGCGCCCCCATCACCTCTGTGCTGATCATCTTTGAAATGACCGGCGGCTACGGACTGGTGCTGCCGCTCATGTTGGCCAACATGAGCTCGTACATGCTCGCTCGGCACTTGCGCCCGACGCCGATCTACGAGGCTTTGCTTGCACAAGATGGCATCCACATCCCGCAATCCACGCAGTCGCCGCACCCCATCGATCAACTCCGAGTCTCGGACGCGATGACCCGAGAAGACGACCTACGCACCACGTCATCCGATTCGACGCTAACGACCCTCATGCGCCCCGCCAACGTGATCCACCGAGACGAGTCACTGCTGCGAGCTGTGGTGAAGATGAATGACCTTGGCGTGCGCCAGCTCGTTGTGATCGACGGAACGGACGAACGGCCATGTGGACTCCTCGCCATGAGCGATGTGGTGCGCGCCCACGCACGGGCTTACCGCGGCGCAGATCGAGGATCGAAGTCCTCACTTTCTCTGCGACCCCTCCCCGAGAAACCCGCTTCTTCCCTCATGGTCCACGCTGAACTTGCCGAGCGTAGCACGAAGCTTTCAGATCTCATTGGGCGCCTCCGAGATCGCCCGGATCGCCCTTTTGTGATACCGAATGCGCGCTCTGGGTTCTCCGCGATCCTGCCTGAACACTTGGGGGAATTTGCTCGGGACGAGGAGTTCGGCAAGATGCTGATAGCTGCTGACGTGGCGCGGCCTGTGGCGAGCGTTCAGGCCAACGCGACGTTGCCGGAGTTGGTGCGCGAGCTCCAAGCTGGCCAATTTGAAGCTGCTTTGGTGCTCGATGCGAGCGGCGCGCCCATGGGGATCGTCACCAAAGCGGCACTCGCCATGGGTCTGCTCGATTGGTACGTCAGCAGCTTGGATCTAAGCTAGTGATACGTTGCAGAGAGGCATACGCAGAGTCGCCTCAGTGGGGCGCTGTTGCTCGCGCATGTTCGGCCACCGCACGGCTGGAGTTTTCCCGTTTTTGGACTGCGCCCGGTGTTGTCCAGCTCGCTCGACGCTTGGCCGGCTGGGCATGGCGTTTGCTTAGTGACGGTAAAACCCATGGGGGCATACCACATGCGATTCCAAATCAGCAGACGCACGCCCATATTCAGGATGGACCCAAACACACAGAACGCAATGCGTGCGCGTCTGCGTAAAACTGGCGGCCAATTTCAGTCGATCGAGATCATTTCATAATGTCGACCCACCCGCTGGAACGAACGGCTCCGTCGAATCGCGGCGTTGTCGTGGCGGTGCGCGGCAGTGTCGTCGATATTCGGTTCGATGCGCACCTGCCTCCCATCTATTCGCTGCTGCACGCGGGCGACGAAGGTCGAATCGTCATTGAAGTGTTGGCCCAGCGAGATGCGTTCCACGTGCGCGGAATCGCATTCACGCCGACGCAAGGGCTTGCCCGCGGAATGGCCGTGGTGGACACGGGGGGACCACTCAAAGCTCCAGTGGGAAAAGCGATTCTCTCGCGGATGTTCGACGTGTTCGGTAACGTCATCGACCGCCAAGCGGCGCTCTCCGACGTCGAATGGCGTTCCGTGCATCGTGCGCCTCCCCCCCTTGTACGACGTTCCACGAAATCTGAAGTCTTCGAGACCGGGATCAAAGTCATCGACGTCTTGGTTCCGCTGGAGCGGGGCGGAAAGGCGGGTCTCTTCGGCGGAGCGGGTGTCGGCAAGACGGTGCTGCTCACCGAGATGATCCACAACATGATTGGGCATCAGGCGGGCGTGAGCATTTTCTGCGGCATCGGCGAGCGCTGCCGCGAAGGCGAGGAGCTGTACCACGAGATGCAGAAGGCCGGCGTGCTCGCGAAGATGGTCATGATCTTCGGTCAGATGAACGAGCCGCCGGGTGCACGGTTCCGGGTCGGACATGCAGCCCTGACGATGGCCGAATACTTCCGCGATGACGAACACCGCGACGTTCTGCTGCTCATCGACAACATCTTCCGCTTCATCCAGGCCGGGATGGAGGTGTCTGGCCTTTTGGGGCAGATGCCGTCACGA
>CAZSUA010000450.1:0-3663 GCA_964609655.1 uncultured Polyangiaceae bacterium
GAGCAAACAGGCGTGCCCGTGATCTTCGGTGTGCTCACCACCGAGACCATTGAACAAGCCATTGAGCGCGCCGGCACCAAGGCCGGCAACAAAGGCTACGACGCGGCACTCGCCGCCATCAAGATGGTCAATCTGCAGTGCGCGTTAACTAGCGCTGGTATTTGAGCGCTTCGGGTTCAGCTAGCCCGAGCGGTAGGTTCTTGACGGGATGCATCGAGAAAATCCTCAGGGCGCGTGCGTGAGATTTTGAGCTACATCGGCCAGGTGGACTGCTCTCGCCTCCGCCCCGTTCAGCCTTCCGATTGTCTTACGCTCCCCCGGCAGCCTCCGAGCTTCCGCGGGAAGCACCCACTCTCGCGAGTCATTTCACCACTTCGTGGCGAATTTGCAGGCCAAGGTAGCACAGACGCTCAGATCCATCCGGCGCACATCGCATGTGCAAGTATTTGATTGCAAAAACAATATCGCAGAGTAAGTTAAATGTATGGCAACCGTGAGCATTACGCATCGACTGGATAAGAAACTGAAGACGGCGCTGGACGCGGTGTGCGAGAAGCATGGCCTTAAGCAACAAGCCGTCATCACTGATGCGCTCGCTGCTTGGTTGGAGAACGCGGCTGATGTTGTGCTGATCGAGGAACGTCGTACAGGTCCCTGGGTCGCATGGGCCGACGCGAAAAATGACCTATAAGCTACTCATCCACGCCAAAGCCGTCAAAGAGATCGAGAAATTAGACGAGCAAGCGCGCGAAAGTGTGAAGGATGCGATCTCTGGGCTCGCAAGCCAGCCACTTCCGTTGGGCGTCGCCAAGCTCAACGGCAGGACGAATGCGTATCGAATCCGCATCGGCGACTACCGAATACTCTATGAGATTCATGCGACCGAAATTGTTGTTTACGTCTTCGGTGTAGCACATCGCAAGGAAGTGTATCTGCGGTTGTTAAGGCGCCGCTAGCCTCTGCGAACCCAACCCCAGTGTCACTCCCAACGGTGAGACAAGCTGGCGTGCAACCAGCGCTCATTCTCAGCGTCGTAAGCTATGTCATTAGCGAGCAGACGCGGACGGTATCAACAGACAGGCTCGTAAAATCGCTTGGCGCCGTCTCGGAAGCAACCATGGCGAAGGTCTCTGATATCGTACGGAGGCTCCTTGGTCTATGATGGCCACCGATGGCTGCAAGGCTTTGTTACGAATGATAGTCACCTGCTCACCTTCGACTCCGCAAGAGCCGGGGGCACGTCGCGGCTCTTGGCCACACGCCGGAGAATTTTCCCCACTTCGTCGGCGATTCGCTCCTCCAACAGCTTCGACCAGTGGTCGGCGTTAGCCGCGAGCGCTTGCTCGAAGATTGTGCGACAGTTGGCAGGTTGGACTGCACTTTCTCTTCTCCTCCAGCCGCGCGCAGCGCCAGCGAGCACGGCTTTGGGCGGAGACCGGCCGCCCGAAGGCAGGCTGAAGTACGATGGCTAAGCGGAGACGCTCGTCGAGCGCCGAGGACGGACGAGAGGGGGCACTCAACTATCAAGTAGCGTTTCAGGTTAACTCAATTGCGGCAGCATCTCTGAGCAAACAGGCGTGCCCGTGATCTTCGGTGTGCTCACCGAGACAATTGAGCAAGCCATCGAGCGTGCGGGCACCAAAGCCGGCAACAAAGCCTACGACGCCGCGCTCGCCGCCATTGAGATGGTCAATCTGCAACGTGAATGCCCGCAACATCGCTTTCAGGTGCTGACCAAACGTCCCGAGCGCTTGGCTGAGCTCGCAGGTCGCCTCTGTCCGTCGCCCAACGTATGGCTTGGCGTGAGCGTCGAAAACGCCAAGTACTGGTCGCGCATAGAGCACTTGCGGCGTGTGCCAGCAAAGGTGCGATTTCTGAGCATTGAGCCACTGCTTGGACCCGTGGGGACATTGAAACTCGAGGGGATCCACTGGGTCATTGTGGGCGGCGAGAGCGGGCACGGAGCGCGACCCATGGATGCCGAGTGGGTTCGAGATGTTCGAGAACAATGTAGAGCCTCACGTGTGCCCTTCTTTTTCAAGCAATGGGGTGGCGTAATGAAGTCGAAAAATGGGCGCCTGTTGGATGATCGAACCTGGGATGAAATGCCGCGCGTTGCGTCAGCGCGGATCCGGGGGGCTGCAGCGATAGAGTTGCCCCAAGTCGGTCGTTGAGTACGTGCCGTCTCCCCCATCCGTGCGAGCCAAGGGAGCACGGATAAGGGGCGAGACCGGCCGCCCGCAGGCGCGCCAATTGCCGCTCCCGAGTCGACATTCTTCCGAGCGCCGGAGGCCGGACGAGAGGGGGCATCGCATGCATCACAGGACCCAGGGAATGATCCCCCGCCGGATAGCGCTGCGCTTCCGAGGGGAAGGAGGAGCTCGAAAGATACTCCCTGCGTCTCCTTCCCGGGGAATACCCGGCCGTATATAGATGCTGTACGGTCATTCAGTTATGCGTGGTCAGTCCCTCCCTGAGATGAGCAAGCCCCCCGTCGCCGAGGTAGTTTGCGGCGCGTTTTTTGGGCAGCTTGAAAAGCTAGATGGCCTGTCCCTGGGAGCTTACTGGTCCGAGCGAAAAAGTGATTTCCCGGAACGAAACCTCCTCATGGCGGTGCACGATAACACCGAGCCGACGATTGAGACGGGGCTGCCTCCGGTTCGCAGCTGGATGATCTCAGCCTCCGAGGAGTACATCGTTCAGCTTCAGAAAGATCGCTTTTATCTGAACTGGCGCGCGGGTAACTCGCGACGATACCCCCGGTTTCGAAACGGAGTGAGCGAAGGAATTGCCTCGCTGCTCGCCAAAGAGTTCATGCTCTTTAGCGATTTTTGCGAGCAGGCGGTTCATGAACGTCCGAACTTGCTCGAGGGTGACATTGCTAAGATCAATCTCTTGATCCAGGGCGAGCACTGGGTCGATTTTGATGACCTCAAGGCTATGCTACCCATGTTGAACGGTATGGATACTGCGATCGGTGCCCCTACCCCCGAGCTGAGCCTTCAGTTGATTGATCAGCGGGACTGGAGCACTCTCATCAAGATCCAGTCAGGGCGCGAGCCCGAGGGCGAAAAACGCCAGCTTGTGCGGCTGGAAATTCGCGCTCGGAGTTCCCTTTCTAAGGATAGCTTCGATGCCACATTCGATGTTCTCAACGAGCGAATTAATTCTGCATTTTTGAGGCTGGTTCCGCGCCAACAGATGATCGCGCGATTTGGAGGGCGAGAATGAGAGAATCGTTTGCAGTTGAATGTGTTAGCCCAAGCTGGCGGGCGCCTGCGCTCTACTTGGACTCCCCAGAGGTCGCGCAGGCCCGGCGCCGGCTTCCGTCAGCGCCCCTGCAGTCGGTGAAGACTGACGCAACGCCCATGCCGTCCGAGACGCCCACTGCGGTCGAGTCTGACTCACGCGTTGGGCAAATCACCGACTGGCGTCGGGTCGTGCCTGGTGCCTTCGCTCTCGAGTTTTCGTCGATCTGCGAGGAACTGTTTGTTGCGCTAACCGCGCGCTCCCCGAGGGGCCTGGCGAGCTTGCTCACTACCGAAGGGCTTTTAGATAATGCGGAGCTTTCCCTTGCTGCAGAAGCATTCGGACGAGCCGAGGATCTCACGCTGGTGCGGCAGACGTTGGTGCCTTTGTTGAAGCACAAGAGCGCACTCGTAC
>CAZSUA010000451.1:0-3660 GCA_964609655.1 uncultured Polyangiaceae bacterium
GGATGAGCTCAGTACCTACGTTCGCCGCCCCAGCTTTCTGGAAGACATCCCGCGCGAGCCAACCCCGCTCACCGACATCCTTGGGGCTCGGGTGCTCGCCCAACTGGGGGACTCGGTGACCACGGATCACATCTCACCAGCTGGCAATATCGCCAAACGATCACCGGCCGCGGAGTATCTGATCCAACACGGTGTCCAACAGCTAGACTTCAACTCCTATGGCGCTCGGCGCGGCAATCACGAAGTGATGGTTCGGGGCACGTTCGCCAACGTCCGCCTCAGAAATAGTCTTGCGAATGGCGTCGAAGGTGGAGTTACTCGCCACCTCCCCGAGTCCGAGTTGAGCTCGATCTTCGACGCAGCCGTCCAATATGGCACCGAGGGCACGCCGCTTCTGATCTTGGCGGGAAAGAATTACGGCGCCGGCTCGTCGCGCGACTGGGCCGCCAAGGGCACACTCCTGCTCGGAGTAAGAGCGGTGCTCGCAGAATCCTTCGAACGCATTCACCGCAGCAATCTGATCGGCATGGGCGTCTTGCCGCTCCAATTTCTCCCCAACCAAACCGCGACGAGTCTCGATCTCTCGGGCGAGGAACAATTCGAGATCCACGGCATCGCCAACGACCTCACGCTATCGAAAGCACTCGATGTGACGGCAACCACTCAGACCGGCGAGAGAATCAACTTTCAGGTTATCTGCAGAATCGATACCCTGGTGGAGCTCGACTACTATCGCCACGGTGGCATCTTGCCGTTTGTCCTACGGCAGCTGCTTTGAACGGAAGCCACTTGGTCGTAGACGCTGCCGAAGTTGGCAAGCTCAGCCGGCCTTCGCGCTGTGCGCAGCCCTCGCTGCCGGAGCACTATTTTAGTTCTTTGAGATATTTAATGCTGGATGAGCCGAGTTCAATTACCTCCGGGACGTGGCCGGTGAACATGAGCTTGGCCATGGAGGTGGCGTAGCCTTTCATCTGATCGAAGGTGACATGCGGCGGCATCGCGAGAGCGTTTTTATCGGTGAAAATATCGATCAGCGCGGGGCCGTCGTGGGCGAAGGCTTCCCGGAGCGCTGGCTCCACCTCACTGGATCTTTTCGCGGTCCAGCCACGGATACCCATCGCCCGGGCGAGCATCGCGAAATCAGGATTCTCCATGACCGTCTGCCAATCGGGATAACCGGCTACACGCATTTCCAGCTCCACCATTGCCAGCGCACGGTTGTTGAAGACGATGATTTTCACGGGAGCCTTGTATTGGCTGATCGTCATGAGATCGCCCAGCAACATGGTGAGCCCACCATCGCCGCACATGGCGATGACTTGCCGGTTTGGCTGCTGCAACGCCGCGCCGAGAGCCATGGGCATCGCGTTTGCCATCGAGCCGTGGTTGAAAGAACCGGTCAAGTAGCGGTCGTGCTTCCCACTGAGATAGCGGGCTGCCCACACCGCCGACATGCCCGTATCGACAGTGAAAATCGCATTGTCGGTGGCGAGCTTGTCGATCACGGCGGCGACGTATTCCGGATGGATCATGTCTTTTTTCGAATGCTCATCGACATAGCTCCGGTAGTTTTTCTCTACCGATGCGTGCAGCTCGCGCATTTCGTTGAGGAAATCGTTGTCGTGTTTCCCATCGAGCAGCGGGAGAAGGTTTTCCAGAGTCGGGGCGATGTCTCCACAGTAGCCGTAGTCCACTTTCGCACGACGTCCGATGCGCTCCGGCTTGATATCGACCTGGATGATGATGTTCTTTTCCGGGAGGAATTCGGTGTAGGGGAAATCAGTGCCTAGCATCAGCAGGACATCCGCTTCCTGCATGGCGGTGAAGCCGGATTTCGTGCCCAGCAGGCCGTTCATGCCGACCGCATACGGGTTGTCCTCCTTGTCGAAAAAGATTTTCCCACGGTAACTGTAGCCCATGGGTGCGCGCAGTTTTTCTGCGAGAGCCATGACCTGGCTTTGTGCGTGACGGCAGCCGTAGCCACAGAAGATCATGATTTTTTTATTCGAGTTGATCACCTCGGCGAACTCACTGTTTTCCTCTTTCGATGGGACGGTCGAGGAGCGCGGGAAAAAATTCCTTTCCCCGGTCGCGAGTTCGGGGGCGTCCGCTGCGGAAACATCACCCGGGAGGCCGATCACCGCGACGCCACGCTTGCTGATCGCATGCTGGATGCCTGTTTGCAGGGCGTGGATTGCCTGGGTGGGCGTGTTCGCCATGAAGCAGTATTTCGAGCAATCGTCGAAGAGCTTGGCGACGTCGGTCTCTTGGAAATTATCCAAACCGAGCTTGTCGGTGGTCACGGTTGTGGCGATGGCGATGACCGGGTTCCCGGCGCGGTTGGCATCATAAAGGCCGTTGACGAGGTGGACATGACCGGGGCCGCTACTTCCCATGCAGCAGGCTATGCCTTCCAGCTCGGCTTCCATTGAGGCGGCATAGGCACCCGCTTCTTCGTGTCGGACGTGAATCCATTGCAGTCGTCCATCGCGGCGGACGGCGTCGTTGATGGGATTGAGGCTGTCTCCGGTGACCGCGTAAACCCGTTTGACTCCCACTTTCACCAGCATGGAGACTAGAACATCGGCGACATTTTTAGCCATAGATTTCCTTTTGTGGTTAAGCGTTTGTTTACTTCATCGGCGACGCTCAACAGCAGCTGTGTAGGGCTGTCTGTTGTTCGTTTCTTTCGGCAAGTGTTGGCTTTGCCGACGTAACCCAGGTAAACGTAAAGGATGCTGCCGGGGGACTGAGCCGCAACAGGCCAACGATCTTCCAGCCATCCTCACCGACGGCTTCGTCGATGGCCGAAAACTTTTCGTTCTGTCGCGCTGCCCACACGGCTGTGCTTTTGCCGGCGGGTTTCTTACTCACGCGGTCCCTCACCGACCTCGGGCGTCTTCTTGAATTTCAACGCGGCGGAATTCAAACAGTAGCGAAGCCCAGTCGGATTGGGGCCATCTTCAAAGACATGGCCGAGATGGGCGTCGCAGCGGCTGCAGAGCACTTCGGTGCGCCGGGAAAACAAACTGTTGTCCGCCTCCGTGTTGATCCGATTCGGCGCCAGCGGTTGCCAGAAGCTGGGCCAGCCCGTGCCGGAATCGAACTTCGTTTCGGAACTGAACAGGTCGAAGTCGCAGCTCACACAATGATAGATGCCCGGCTCCTTGGTGCCGTTGTACTCGTTCTGAAAGGGGCGTTCGGTGCCCTTTTCGCGGGTGATACGGAACTGTTCGGGCGTCAGGATTTTCTCCCATTCCTCATCGGTCTTGATCACTCTGTTCGCCATCGCCAGTGTCTTTCCTGTTTGTTTCTCCAGCACGATCTCGTTCGGAGGAGCGCCGCTCGGCTCGGGCTGCCGTTTGCAGGAAATGATCAACACGGCTCCCGCGACCAGCGCGGCCAACCAAAGATTCGTGGTCTTGCGATTATCGCCGAAGTGGTCGCCCATATCCGCCTGCGAACCAATGCAGGAGCGATGCCAGAACAAGGGGTCCCCGATCCCATCCGGGGTGGCGACCAAGTACACTCTCCATTGAGCCCTCACCTCGCGTCCCTGCACCGCGTCGAAATGTCCCGGTGTGGGCGTTATGTCGACTTTGTCATCGATTGCGCTCGAAGGAGGGCATTGCCAACGCGACGACGGCAAGCGGCATGATT
>CAZSUA010000452.1:0-3618 GCA_964609655.1 uncultured Polyangiaceae bacterium
AGAAGGAAAGCATGATCTGAGAGTGGGTTACGTTGCCGAAACACCACTTTGGAAGCCTTCTTATCGCTTGGTTTTGAACGGAGCAGGCAAAGCGCAACTCCAGGTTTGGGGCATCGTACAAAACCATTCAGGCGAAGACTGGGTGAACGTTGAGCTAGCTCTGGTCGCGGGTGCACCGATCGCCTTTGAATCCACCTTGGGCACGCCCGTCACGCCAACGCGCCCGATTGTGAGCGATGCCGGAGAAGTGATCTCCGCGGTGCCAACCTCGATGACCACCTACAAGGAAGAAGCGCCCATGGCGCCGCCTGCGCCTGTGATGGCTGGCGCTGCACCGGAAGCCGAAAGTGCGCAGATGGATGAGGCGAGCGCTGAAGATGCAAAAGGTTCAGATGGTATTGGGACTCCAGCCCCAGCTTCGCGGAAGTCTGGCGTGGCATGGGGCACACGGAACTCCGCTGTGCCGAAGAAAGCGGCCTCGCCAACCCCGCTCATGGCGCCGAGCGCTCCTCGCAACCTGAATGCGCTTGCCTCGGTCGCGGCCCAAACGGGCGCCACGCGCTACGAAGTGGGCACGCGTGTCACGATCCCCAACGAGAGCGCCACCATGGTGATGCTGCTCAACGAAGATGTGCCTGGAGAAGCCGTATTTCTATTCGCTCCCGACGGTGGCGTGCCGGATTCGAGTGTGCATCCTTTCCGTGTGGTGCGCTTCGTGAACTCGGGCAAAGGTCTGCTCGAAGGCGGCCCGATCGCCGTCTTCGAAAAGGGTGCATTTCTGGGCCAAGGGGTCATGGAGTCGCTCTCACCGCAGAGCAAAGCCACCGTGCCGTTCGCTATTCAGCGCAGCTTAACGGTAAATCAGAACACCAGCTGGTCCCAGGAGGGCGCACGAGTCTCCAAAATCGAGGCGGGGCGTCTGTACATCGAACGCGATCAAGTGCGGTTAACCAATTATGAAATCAAGAACGGCTCTCAAGAAGCGGCCAAGCTTCTGCTCCGTCACGCGCGTGATGCAGGCTGGCGGCTTAATAATCCACCCAAAGGCACCGAAGACCGCACCACGGACGGCCACGCACTGGTCCCAGTGACTGCGAAGCCCCACGCCACCAGCAAGCTCACGGTCGATGAACGTCTAGCGTCTGAGCAAGAGTTGAATTGGCTCGATCCGTTAGCTGATATCGCTATCAAAGCTTACTTCGAGAGCCCCAAAGCCGATCCGAAGGCCGCCGCCCAATTGCGCCAAGCCTGGCAAGTGCGTTCGGATCTAACCCGCGCCGTCGACCGCCAGCAGCAGCTCACCACCACTCAAGGAGAGCTCGAAAAAGCAGCACGGGAAACGCGCCTGAGCCTCGAAGCTATTGAGAAAAACAAGCAGGCCGGCGACTTACGCGCCACGCTCACCGCACGCCTGCGCGAACAAACCGCGGGCCTCGATCGCACCACGAAAGATCTGATTGAAGTTAAGCTGAAGCTGAATGAGCTTGAAGTTCGGCTGCGCGATGCTTTGCGCGATGTGTCGCTGCGGTTGCCGCCGGCTGGGCGCTAGGGGCCTTGTTCGTCTGTGCGCTAGGCAGCAGCTTCCGCTTTGCGCCACTGAAGTCGGAGTTCCTTCCGATTCTCGGCACAATCACGCAGGTACATGTTAACCAGCGTTTGATAGGGCATCCCGACACGCTCGCCCATGTCTTTGAAGTAGGCGAGCGTCGTTTCATCGAGCCGGATGGTGATCGACCTCTTGAGTCGCTTGGCATAGGGATTCCGGCGGGCTTTCGAAAAATCGTATTGCTTCCTCATGTTGGACTCCTTCGCGTGTAGCTTGCCCGTTCGGAGCGGTCGGCCTTACGGGCGGAAAAGATACGGATGACCTCGCCATTCGTGCGGCAACAGTGACAGACGACGAGAATGTGCAGCCTCAAACTGAAGCCAAGTAACAAGAATCGCGCCTCGTCGTCGGAATGATCAGGATCATCGATCAGAACCGCGTTGTCGTCGAGGAACACCGTCTCCGCTTCCTCAAACGAGATGCCGTGTTTTACGCGATTCGACCGATTCTTTCTCACATCCCATTCGAATCGCAGTCGCCGCACCCATACAGTGTACATACAGGACTGGCGCAGGCAACAAGCTGCGTCAATGCCCGACCAAGCCGCCATCCCGCCGTCATCCGGTCAAAATGAGCGGCACTTGGAGCTGCTGGAGAGTGGCTGCCCGTTCTGTCCAGAATGCGCAAGAAAGCCTGGCACGCTAGCAACCAACCACCCACCCCCCGTTGACACTCAAGCTACGTTGCGTCACATAAGCGCCAGCCAACATGATGGAGCCCGCTGAACTTGAACGCCGTCTGCTTGAAGCTTTTCCGGGAGCAGGGGTTGAAGTGAGTGACATGACCGGCACGAAGGACCATTTTCAGGCTCGAATCGTGACGCCCGCGTTCGCTGGGCAGAGTCAGATCAAGCAGCACCAGATGGTGTATGGCGCGCTCGGCGAGGCCATGAAGGGCGCGATTCATGCCTTGGCGCTGCGCACGTACACGCCCGAGAGCTGGGCTAAATCCCAAGGGACTGAATAATGGACGAAAGCTTACGCCAGAAACTGCAATCAATGGTGGAGGCCCACAAGGTGGTACTCTTCATGAAGGGGAATCAACTCTTCCCGCAGTGTGGCTTCTCAGCCAAGGTGGTTGAGTTGCTGAAGCGCTCCGGTGCGCCTTTTCACACGGTGAATATCTTGGCTGAGGCAGACGTGCGGCAAGGCCTCAAGGAGTTCTCCAGTTGGCCAACGTTTCCGCAGCTGTATATTAACGGCGAGTTCGTGGGCGGCTGCGATATCGTGACAGAGATGCACGAAAACGGGGAGCTTTCGGCGCTCTTGGCGCCACTCGGTGCCGCTAGCAACTAGGAATTGGGCGCGCTTCAGCGGCCGTCGCTCAGGCCTACGGCCATGGCGATTTCACGGCTGGCACGGGCGGCTCGGCTGCTGTCTTTGAAATCAAAGATGAGCGCGGTGGGCCCTGTGGGAGGCCCCGAGATGGACCCGCCATAAGTGCCAATCAAGCTGCGAACTTTTTCGTAGGCGAGGCCGTGTGTCGCGCCCTCGACGTTACTCAGCGCCACTGCGTAATCGAGCATACCACCCGAAGGCCGCAGCAGATCTTGGCGAAGGTGCGGTATCGCTGCATCCACGCCCATGAAATAGATGAGTGCGGAAGCTGCGAGCGCAGGGCTCCGTGCATGGAACCAGGTGCCCGCGTGTTTCTCTTTGGAGCCCACACAATGCGCGAATAAGCCCGCAAACTCCGCCTTGAACGCTTCACTCATCGCGTGTGCAAGCTGCATGTACTCGGAGCGTGTCGCTTCGTTGAAATAGGGTGTGACGAAGCGCCCCGAAAACGTCACTGTGAGCCCCCGAAAGCGCGGTTTTAAGGTGGGTGGCAACGCGAGATCTTCGAGCTCCAGGCTGGCCCCGGCTCCTTGAACCGCCAAGAGCGCTCGCGCTCCAGGCCAAACCAAGCGCCTGAGCTCGGACGGACCTTGCACAAATCCGGCGAGCGCGGGATCGTCGATCAGCCTGATTTCATGGGCTGGACGCAACAAAGCAATGTCCACTTGCCAGCCC
>CAZSUA010000453.1:0-3617 GCA_964609655.1 uncultured Polyangiaceae bacterium
CATTCTCGAACGCTTCAAAGGTGGCGATGCTGCGCGGCAAGACGCTCGCGTCCCCCTGCAAATAGTGGCGACGCGCGAGATCCACAATGCGCTTGCCGGCGTTCTCGAAAAGCTCCCAGCGCAGCGCATGAGTGGCGAGCACTGTGCCGTTGCCGGGAAGTGCCAAACCGATGGCTTCATTCAAGCAGTTCATGCTGTTGGCCGTGAACATGCCCGAGCATGAGCCGCAGGTGGGGCAGGCATTCCGTTCAATCTCTAGAAGCGCCTCGTCTGAAACGCGATCATCACTCGAATAGATCATCGAATCGATGAGATCGAGTTTTCGCTTCAATGGATTCCCGTCGCGATCGTGTGTGCCGGTGCTCTTCCCGGCTTCCATCGGGCCACCCGAAACGAAAATGGTCGGGATGTTAAGCCGCATGGCTGCCATCAGCATGCCGGGCGTGATCTTGTCGCAGTTGGAAATGCAGATCAGTGCGTCGGCCACATGCGCTTGCACCATGTACTCGACACTATCGGCAATCAGGTCACGGCTGGGCAGAGAGTACAGCATACCGCCGTGGCCCATGGCGATCCCATCGTCGACCGCGATCGTATTGAACTCGACGCCCCAACCTCCAGCCGCATCCACCACCTTTTTTACGCGCTGGCCAACATCATGCAGATGCACGTGCCCAGGAACGAACTGAGTGAAGCTGTTGGCGATAGCTACGATGGGCTTCTCAAAGTCAGCGTCCGTCATTCCCGTGGCGCGCCAGAGCGCTCGAGCACCGGACATGTTACGACCCTGAGTGGTAGTGCGACTGCGAAATCCTGACATGCGGCGCGTTCTAGCATCGCACCCGTAGGTTCGGCAAAAGTGCCCCAGATTCTGGGTATGTTCCATACCAATTGGTGTTTAGGGGGAGACAGGCGCCCCTCTCGCCGTGCTCGCGCGAAGCGCGGCTCGCTCGGCGGTCTCCCCTTGCCAGTCGCTGCGCTCTGGCGGGGAGACGGAGTAAATCGAGTGACGCACGGGCACGCGGGGCAACACCTGCTGCTCTATGTGGAACCGCGGTGTCGGCCATGCGTCGCCCCAACCCCTTGGTCGGCGAGGTCTTCCAGCACCTGGGGCCAATGGGCTTGGACGGCCCGGTAGAGCACGCCCTCTTCGGGCCTTCGGCGCGCGTAGGTGTCCCGGCGAACGGTAGGCGGTAGAGCTGCATGGGCGTGTGCAGGGCGGGCCACAGCAAAGGGCCATGGCTAGATGCCAGCGGTGGCGCAGCGCGATAGCCGGCTAATTCGCTAGGTCAGGGGTGGCCGAACTGACGGACAGCGCGGCCGTGGCCAGGTCTCACCGGAGTCTGAGAGCGGCAAGCAGGTAGTGCGCTAAGACAATGATTTCGCTCAAGTTCCAGGGTTTCCAGTCTTTCGAGCGCTTCATTTAGTGGTTGGAATTGCAGCCGCCTGCGCCTGGAGTTGCTCTCAGCACTCTGGTCTGGGTGAGAACGTACAATCGTTTCAACAGGCGTTGTCCTCGACTGGCGGGCAGGCGGGCACACAGGTCGATCAGGTGGACCTGAAATCTCGATTGCCCAACAGCGTGCCGCTCGAACAGGTCGGACCTGGCGAGGTGGTCGACGGACCAGGCAGCTGCACGCGATGCCCAGTAGGTCTGGTCACGACGGATGGCCTCACCTGCACTGTGTGTCCGCTTGGCGCGTCGCCCAACGCTGCTCAGAGCTCATGCGTGAGTTGCCCAGCGGATTTTGCCATCACGCTTGCGCCCTCCTGTAACAACGTGGTGGTCCAGGTACCTGCGTCTCATCCGGGAGACGCCTGTCCGGACCAAGCATGGATCGACGTCGACGGGGTTGCCGCGACCCTCGGTTGGGGGCTTGTCGTTTCGCCAGTCCCAGGGTCATCGGCCGCAGTGTGTCCACAAACGTCGACCTCAGCCCTCGCATTTGTACCAAACAGTTCTCAAGTTTTGGTCAACGCGACGGCTAGTGGGGTACCCTGCATTCCAAGCGGGGCCATCGATCTGTGTCAGGCGATTTGCGGCTACGACGCCGGGCTAGGCTCGATGCCGCCGACCGTTTCTGGACGGATAGGCTAACGTCATCTCCTCCTTTGGCAACCACCGCTTACAGTTTGCAGATCTCTGTACCGACAACCTCAAACTGCCCTCCCTTAAGTTAAGGTGAGCTTCGTCTTGGTATGACCACGATTTGCAACCTCGGTATTTTTGGCACTTGCTGTGTCTTCCTATTGGGATGCACCTGTGAGCAGGACAGCTGCCACGGGCTAGTACCAGGAGGTACATACCGAATTACATTGCACGAATCCGCACCGACAGGTCGCGAGTACAAGTATCCGGGGCGGCGGCGTGGACGCGGCGCGTCAGGGGTCTTCGGGCGGATTTGTCCGACTCGCGAGGAGCAAAGTCAACCGCGATCCCGACGAGGCGTTGCGCGTGTCACCGGATTCTGGGATGCGCACGCGCCGCGAGGCGGGCTCCCTAGCGAATGGCCTTCGCCTTCACAGCGAACGAGGCAAGCAGCGCGATTCGCACTCGATCCGCAGGCGCTTATCGTTCGTCACGCAGGTCCAGCCCTGCTCTTCGGCGGTGAGCAGGCAGAGCCAGTCCTGGAACCGAAGCGGACTTCCGACGGAGGCGTTTGCCGCTTTCGTCAGAGTCGGGAACTGCAGCTCAACGACATGAAGCCCGAGCCCTTCGGCGGTCACGGATCGAGCTGCTTCACCTCGGCGAGGACGGGCTCAGCGACGTGAACGGGGCCGACGTGCTTCGCGACGAGGGTCAGCACCGAGCTGTCTGTTTTGCAGAAGTCGATGAGGACGTTCGCGTCGATGATCAGAAGCTCCAGTTTCAACGATTGATCCCCGCACTACTCCATCCACGAGTTCACGAGCTCGCGCATGTCATCGAGATCGAGTTCGAGAATCTCGGCCGCCTTGCCGAGAGTGATCGCGTCCTGCTCGAGTGCGCGTCGAACTAGGCGAGCGAGCCGGTCCTGCATGAAGTCGTGCCTGTCAAGACGCTCGGGCTCGTCGGCCCCCTTTTCCGCGGGTCGTCGAAAGAAGGCGTCCGGCGGTAGTCCCTCCGGCTCCACCGTGCCCGGCAAACTGCGCCCGCCATTGTTGCGCTTGTACTCGGCGTTGAACCGAATCCAGACGTTCTTCCTCTGCTCCGCCGGGAGGTGGCTTGCGATTCGATAGAGGACAGAGCGGTAGCTCACTCGGAACAGCCGCTTCAGTTTGAAAACGCGATCGTACCAAGAGAGACCTGCCGCGTCGGCCAGCTCCTTTTGGAAGACGTGGTCGGGCATGAGGAAGTGAGCGGCGAAGATGTCCGCCTCCTTCTCCTCACCGTCATCTTCCTCGAGCTTGTCGACGTGGTAGGCGTCGAGGTGAAGAAGCAGGTGACCAAGCTCGTGCGCGGCGGTGAAGATCCACCGCTCGACCGAGACGCGCTCCCAGGTATTGACGACGACGGCCGGTCCACCATCTTCGTTGCCCACGGAGAGACCAAAGAAGCCATCGGTGGCAACCGCCGGGGTGAACGGAGCTGCAGGTGTTTTCGAACGAGAAGCTCCGACCACCGAAGGCTCCGAGCG
>CAZSUA010000454.1:0-3608 GCA_964609655.1 uncultured Polyangiaceae bacterium
GAAGCGTTAACTCGACTTGAAACACGTAGCCACGGTCGCGAAAGGCGGGTGACTCGTCCGCAGGTCGATTGTTCACCAAAAAAACAGAAACCGCACGCGTTCCCGCAGGGATCCCCTTCACGCCGGAAATCAGCTGCGCTTGCCCCGCCAGTCGCAATCCGCCGGAATCCTTCACCGGCACGCCTTTGCTGGACAACTCAGAAAGAGCGAGCCGCTCGGTGACGGGTGGCATTGGCACACGCTTCCAAACCTTGCGGCCTTTATCCTTCCGCGGTGGCTCCTCGCTCACTTTATCGTAGGTGGCGTAACGAACCGTTGCTTCGAGGTGCGTGGTGGCTTCGGGTACGAAGACGGTGATGCCAAGGGAAGCCGGCAGAAAGTTCTTTTTCTTGGGATCGGGCGCCGTCCCGGAGGTTTCTTCCTCCGTCTCATCGTCGCCAATCGCAAGCTCCTCTTTCGCCTCATCATCTTCTTCGCGGCCCGCTTCGGGCGCCAAGAAGCCGGTGAGGTACCACCGGCTGGGAGGCAGCAAGAGTTCTTCGGCGCCATCGAGTCCGTCTTCGCCCGCTGGCCCTTTCACGCCCCTGCGAAACGGTCCAACGAGGTCAGCCTCAAGTGCGCGTACGAGGTGAGAGCGAGGTTCAGTGAGCGAATTGGTCATAGGTCCCCAAGTTGATCCATCGCACGACCGTGCCAGCCTGGAGCGCTGCGACAGATGGACCTCGGAAGTTAGCGGGTTGTGGCGAGGTTTGCGATGGTTTGGTTGGGCTTCCTTCTCTTGGAGCCTGGAAGTCGCGTGTCGGTGCACTCAAGGCTCGATTTGCCTCGATCTGCTTGCATCCCCCTCGCCATTCCCCGAGTGCCGAGTCGAGCCGCTGGGCCTCCGCTGGGTCGCGCGCGACGATGGGCAATCACGTCCTCCGCCGCGTCGGGAGGGGTTGGGTTGCAAGCAGGCGGCCCGTACCCGGATGTGGTCGATCCTCAAGCGCGCCTGCGAGTACCCCGGGTGATTGGGGAGCGCGAGCGGCCATCGCGGTGGCCTGGGCCCGGACGGCAGCGACGAAGTCGGGTGCGACGCGGGCCAGGCGGTCCAGCAATTCTTCGAAGCTCACTGGTGGCTTCAGCAGATCCTCAGCCTGTTCGCGGAGCAAATCGACGAAGGCTTCGGGATCGAGGTCGAAGAGGTTGTGGAGGAATTCGTCCGGCGACTGCGCTTCGATGCCGTCGGGAAGGGGCACGAAGTCCTTGAGATTCGACGTCGTGATCACTTGGGCTCCGGCCTTCACCGCGGCCGCGACGACATGCCGGTCCTTCTCGTCATTTTGGAGGCCGACGATGATCGGCTCGTAACCGGTGACCTCGGCTTCGGGAAAGTACTTCTCCATCGTCGCGCGGAGCCGAGCGGCTTTGTCGGCGGGCATGATACCTGTCGACACTAGGTTGCGCTCCATCTCGTGGAGAATCGCGGCGCTCCACCGAAGCTGGTAGAAGCCAGCCGCGGCTGCTCGAAGGATGGTGTCGCGGAGCGTGAGCGGGAACAGAACGTTCGCGTCGGCGACGACGATGAAGGGCACCGGAACCATGAGAGTCGGCCTGAATCCTACTACTTTAGTTCGGAATCGTAGCCACCAAACTCCTGCGTCATCTGAGACAGCTCACGAAGCCCAGCACGGCGATCCTTGTCGCGCTTCTGCTTGAACTCGAGCACGTCCTCGATGCGTAGCCGTCGATGCTTGCCGGTTTTTCGAAAGGCGATGCGATCCTCATCGAGAAGCCGCACGAGGTATTGCCGGGACACGTTGAGCAGATCTGCCGCTTGCTGCGTGGTTACTTCGCGGCCTACTGGTACGATGGTGATTGAGTCGCCGCGCGCTAACACTTCGGCGACTCGCTCGAGCACGTAGAATACCGACTCGGGCAGGGCAATGCTTTCGCCCTTCGGACCGACGAGCTGGCACTTGGGGGCGCGGCGCTTTGGCGGGTGGATCATGCCCTCGAGCGCGCGGGACAGCGCGGCCACCTGGGCCTGCTGCTCGGGTGGGGCCGCGACTGGCGTCATTCGGCGGATCAGGTCTTCCATGGTGTGGGGGGCTGCAGTTTCCATAGCGGAGGCTGAAACGAAAGGTAGTGCATCTCGATGTAAACGCAACTTAAGACGACGTAAACGCAACCTGCGAAACAACGTATTCGTAATATTTTCAATGATATACGCTGGGCATCGACGGTGGCCACTCGTGCCCCAGGCAACCCCGAGGGCATGGGCGCCAGACCCGCCAAACCCAACCGGGCCACGCCGTCGTGCACCAGCCGACGCTCATTCGACGGGGTTCGGGCCCATTGCGGGGATGCGCGTCCAATGCTGCCCAGGAGAGTCCTTGGCGGGGCGGGGGACGCATTTTGGAGGTCTGCTCCCTTTTCGGTCGTGTACAGTGAGTTAGATGGTGGAGGACATGACTGAGCCGCGTATCACGCCTGGACAGGGCTGCCTCTGGACGACGCCCGCCACGGCGAGTGCAGTCCCGTTCGACGGCTTGAAGGTTGATCCCAATGTTTCCGTTGAGCAAATTCGGCTGGCGGTCGCGCAGCTTGGCGAGCGTGCGAGGGCGTTCGAGGGAAACAGGGGCGGGAAGATCCGCGTGTGCACTCGCAGGTTTCAAAAATCGGAATTGCCAATCGGAGCGCAACTTTCTCCCGGCTTTTAGTCCAGACAATGGGGTCCACCTCAGAACACCGATTCACCGACAGCCAGCTCCAAGCGATGGCAGAGGCGCTCGCGCACACGTCGGATGGCCTCAAGGGTACTGAGATCGCCTACCTGCTTTCATCGATTGGCATTGAAGACCCCGCGCCGGACATGACCAAATGGAAGCGGCTGTTCAATGCGTTCGTCACGCGCCAGAACCACAGCCAGAACCGCCGCGCAATTTTGGAGTTTATCCGCCGCGCAATGCGCCCCGAACGCTACGCGAAGGAGCCGGAGCGCTTCGAGCCGATGCGCGCCAACGTGAACCGCGCGCTCGCGTTCTGTGGCCTTGCTGTTGAAGCGTCAGGCAAGCTGGCGAACGTCACTGCAGCGGCAACACTCGGCGAAGCGGCGCGTCGCGCGCAGGAGCTCCGCACCGATCTCACGTCGCGCGGTGTTCACGCTGATGTGCTCCGGTTCTGCCGTGCCGAGCTGGTGGCGGACGACTACTTCCACGCCGTGCTCGAGGCGAGCAAGAGCATCTTCGACAAGCTCCGCGCCCAGACGGGGTTCACGGAGGACGGCGCGCCGCTCGTGGACAAAGCGCTCGCCGGTGATTCGCCTAAGGTCGCCATCAATCCGCTCGCGACCGAAAGCCACAGGAGCGAGCAGAAGGGCTTCGCGAACCTGCTAAAGGGCACCTTCGGCATGTTCCGCAATCCCACCGCGCACGAAGCCCGCCTTCACTGGGCGATGACCAAAGAGGACGCGGAGGATCTCCTGTCGCTTGCCTCGATGATCCATCGCCGGCTCGACGCCTCGTCCGTGCGTGCCTAGCTGGCGGATGCCCTGTTCGGTTCCGAGCATGAATGCGGCGCCTGCGGTGTCTGCGCGAAGTCGGCGAAGCGATCCGCGAGCGTCCCCC
>CAZSUA010000455.1:0-1402 GCA_964609655.1 uncultured Polyangiaceae bacterium
ACCTAGGCCGAACCGCCAACTCGTTCAAGCGGCGTTTTGGCTGGGCCAACGGTCCCACGGGTGGGCTCGGCCTGCAACACCTGACGCGTGGCGGCACCCATCCGCTCCGACATTTTTGGCGGGCAAAACCGGTTCGTTAACTATCGTAAAGTTTGCGCGCTGGGGTATGGCCAAAGCCGGGGGCCAACCGCACATACTCGGGGCTATGTCGCGCGCACTTTCATTTGCGGTCTTTTTTGGGATCCTCGCCAGCCTCTCGGGGCTCGCGCATTATTATTTCTGGATCCGCCTGGTCCGAGACCTGGCTTTACCTGATGGATGGTCGCGCGCACTTCTCATCTTGGTGGCGGGCCTCGGCCTGCTCATCCCCGTCAGCCTGCTCGGCATGGTGGTGTTCGGTCGTGAAACCTCTGGGCCGCTGTTGAGTGTGGCCTACATCTGGATGGGGCTTTGCTTACTGCTGCTCACCTCACTCGCGCTGGGCGATCTCGGGCGAGGCGTGGCGCAACTTTTTCGGAGCTTCGTTCAGGAAGCCGAACCCGCTGACGCCGGACGCAGGGTCTTAGCCGCCCGCGTTATCGGTGTAGGGGCGGCAACCGTGACCATAGGCCTGGCGCTGATTGCGACCCGCATGGGCCTGGGCCCGGTGGCGATCAAGCGCCTGCAGGTATCGCTCGGCCGGCTGCCGCAAGCCTTCAATGGTTTTCGGATTGTTCAAATTTCCGACGTTCACGTAGGCCCTAACATCGGCGGAGATTTCGTCGAACGCATTGTGCGGCAGGTGAATGAACTTGCCCCGGATATGATAGCGATCACGGGGGATCTGGTGGACGGCTCGGTTGCTGATCTGGAACGGGACGTCGCACCGCTCGCGAAATTACGCGCCACGCACGGAGTATTTTTCGTCACCGGCAACCACGACTTCTATTCTGGCGCCGATAGCTGGTGTGCTCACTTGAAGACGCTGAACATTTCCGTGCTCCGAAATGAACACGTCACGCTGCAACGGGGCGAAGCTTGCTTGGATATTGCAGGGGTCGATGATTACAGCTCAACGTCTCATCCTGAAGGGCCCGATGCCGACGTGCGCCAAGCCTGTGCCGGCCGCGATTCGAGCCGCGAATTGATCTTGCTAGCCCATCAACCGCGCCACATCCGAGCGGCCGAGCAACACCAGATAGGTCTCCAGCTTTCTGGTCACACGCACGGCGGCCAGCTGTGGCCCTGGAACTATCTCGTTCGGCTTGCGCAACCCTTCGTTTCAGGATTAGCAAAATTCGGCGCAACTTGGCTGTACGTGAGCAACGGGACGGGCTACTGGGGCCCACCGATGCGGCTCGGCGCGCCCGCCGAAATCACTGAGATCACGCTCCGGTCTGAAGGCGCGCCTGAGGTCTAAGTG
>CAZSUA010000455.1:1502-3606 GCA_964609655.1 uncultured Polyangiaceae bacterium
CGCCGAAATCACTGAGATCACGCTCCGGTCTGAAGGCGCGCCTGAGGTCTAAGTGAGCCCGAGGAACAGCTCGAGCCCCTGGTCCAGTGTGGTAAGCTCGTCCTTCGTGATGCGCCCGAACACGCGCCGGATGCGGCGCTTGTCAATCGAGCGCACGTGATCGATGAGCGCGTACGACGTCTTGGTGAGGCCACTCTTGCCCGCCGACAGCTCCGGGTAGAGAGCACCCACCCCAGGCGTTCCCGTGACCGGCACGACCGCGATCAGGGGGAAGCGCTGATCGGCGTTGACGACGGGATCGCTGACAGCAACGCACGGGCGCGTTCCGCGTTGCTCATGCCCGAAAGTCGGATCCAGTTCGACGAGGACGACGGTCCCACGATCGACGATCATACCAACTCCTCGAGCCAGCCCTGCCCCTCGACCCAACGCACCGGCTTCCCCGCGGCCTCGTCAACCAGCCCCCCGTCGTCCGCCGGCAGGCTCGCGCCCCAGTCGGCGAGCCCCGTCTCGGCGAGCTCGCCAGCTTCCGGATGAGGATTCGCGAGCGACCGGAGCAAGCCCTCCCGGCGGCGACGAAAGAGCTCATGCTCAACGGCTTCGGTGATGAAGCGGCTCCGGTTCCGCTCGAAACGGTCGATGTCCTCCACGAGGTCGATAGGCAGGGTGACGGTAACGCGCTCGGTGGTGGCCATGGGTACTCGTATATGATTTAGGATAAGATCATATCCGAAACGGTGCAACTCTTTAACCTCCTGTGACAAGATCGAGGCCCGAATTCTCGAAGCTCAGCCGAACGCCGAGACCGTGCGCTGCACAGCCTGAGCTATCTGAATCCCGTCCACCGCAGCGCTCATGATGCCCCCGGCATAGCCTGCGCCTTCGCCCGCTGGGTACAGTCCGAGCAAGCTTCTCGATTGCAGTGTCTCACGATCGCGCGGGATGCGCAGCGGTGAACTGGTGCGGGATTCCATGCCAATCAACTGAGCCTCAGCCGTGACATAGCCGCGCAGTGTTTTCTCAAACTCAAGCAACGCGGTGCGGATCCGTTCAGCCAAAGGCAAGCCCGTCACATTCAAGACATCCGCGATATTCGCTGCAGTTACGCCGGGAATATAGCTACTCTTGGGAATGTCGGTCGAAGCCCGTCTCGCCAAAAAATCTGTAACTCTGGTTGCCGGAGCTCGAAGCTCGCCACCTCCAGCTACCATCGCGGTGCGCTCGAACGCGCGCTGAAACTCAAGGCCACCCAACACGCCGTTGAAGCCCAACTTTTGCCAATCTTCCGGCTCCACACCGACGACCAATCCCGAATTCGCGAATGGAGAATCACGCCGCGATAGGCTCATCCCGTTCACCACCAGTCCATCGACCTCAGTGGACGCTGGCACAATGAAACCGCCTGGGCACATGCAGAACGAAAAAACTCCCCTGCCCGCAACGGTGGCAGCTACCCGATACGAAGCACTCGGCAACTTGGGATGCCCGGCAAATCTCCCGTACTGGATCTGGTTGATGCATGGCTGCGGGTGCTCGATGCGAACACCAAGCGCAAACGCCTTCGGTTCCAACTCGACCTGAAGCCGGGCTAAGAGCTCATAAATATCGCGCGCCGAGTGACCTGTGGCCAAGATGAGATGCCGTGCGGGGAGTGTTTGGCCACCTATGATTTCCACCCCGGCCACGCGGCGCTCTCCGCCTTGACCTTCGGTGAGAATACTGGTGAGGCGGCTTTCGAACAGGAAGCGCACGCCTACCTGCTCCAAGTGTTCGCGAAGCGTCGTCACTACTTTGGGGAGAATATTGGAGCCGATGTGCGGTCGCGCATCCGTCAGGATCCGTTCGGGAGCACCGTGCACCGCCAGCAGCTCCAGCACGTCTCTCACATTTCCGCGTTTGTGCGCGCGCGTGTAAAGCTTGCCGTCACTGTACGTTCCCGCGCCCCCTTCACCGAAGCAGTAATTGCTGTCCGGATCGACGCGACCGTGACGATTGAGCCCCTTGAGGTCTCGGCGACGCGGCTGGACTGGCTTTCCACGGTCGATCACCGTTGAACCGATCCCACGGCGTGCCAGCTCGTACGCACAAAATAGCCCTGCCGGAC
>CAZSUA010000456.1:0-3604 GCA_964609655.1 uncultured Polyangiaceae bacterium
CTGCAGCGGGATGGCACATGCACGTGTGCCGACCGTGACGATGAGCGCTGAGCTTGCCTCCGAGGCGCGAACGCTCAATTGCCGGTACGTTTCATCGGCCGCTTCGATTTCTTCCTGGTGCCCACCGCATGTGGCTGGCGATGTTCCTCGACATCAGCCATCGTCCACAGGGATTCGTCCACCACGGGCATCCCCTCAGCCGTGTGATATTGACGCACGCTGGCAAGCTATTCCAAATTGGTCCAAAGACCAAGAAGGGGCGGCTGACGCGCTTCGCGGCAGCCGGGTGGGCACCAACCCCCCTGGATCTCGGACAGAATACCGATTGACGGTCGGTGTTCTGCGAAGTACTTTCATTTCGTGCTCAAGGGACCCGTACGCCCTCCGCTCCTCGGTGAGCTCGAGAGCGCCGTGATGAACCACCTTTGGTCAGGTGCCGACGGTGAGGTCAAGGCCGTCCATGCCGCGCTCGGTAAGCGGCGTGGCATCACCCTCAACACCATCCAGTCGACTCTCAAGCGACTCTTCGAGAAGGGGCTGCTTGAGCGCGACAAGGTGAGCCACGCGCATGTCTATCGCGCGCGACTGAGCCGCGAGGAGTTTCACCGCGGGCTCCTGGGCGAGCTCGTTGGCAACCTGATGCAGGGTCAAGCCGAAGCCGTGGTGTCCGCATTCGTCGATCTCGCGGAGCGCGCGGGTCCAGAACACCTTGCCCGATTGGAAGCACTCGTGGCGGAGCGCCTTCGCAATTCTGGGCGAGGTTCACGATGAGCCCTGTCATGCATAGCGCGCAGCTGTTCTTGCTAGCTTTCGTGCTGTTTTTGGCACTCGGATCGTTGGCCACCGCAGCTCTCTCGCGCGCGCTTAAGCCCCGAATCGCGGGCTGGGAGCCGCGAACGCGCCATCGTGCGCTCGTCGTCCTGGCATCCTTGCCGGTGCTCACCTCCCTCGTCCTTTTGCTCGCCACCAGCCTGCCTTCGCTGATCGCGCTCGCCATCCCGGAGCTCGACCACTGCCCGGAGCACGACGACGGCCACGCGCACCTCTGCTTTATGCATCTGCCAGAGTTCGGCGCCAGCCTGGTGCCGCTGCTCGGACTAGTCTTTACTTTCAGCTACGCGTTCGTTCGTGGCGCCTTCTCGGCGGCTGGCCTCGTCAAAGCGACGCGAATCGTCAATGCCCTTGCGAAGACCGCGGAGCGGCGCACTGACCTGGGAATTGCGGTTATCGAGACGACGCAGCCCGTATGCCTCGCAGCGGGACTTTTGCGCCCGAGAGTGCTCCTCTCTCGAGGTCTGCTGGAAGCGTTGAATGCCGAGGAGCTGGCGGTTGTCCTCGCCCATGAGCGTGCTCACGTTCGACGCCGAGATGCGTTGGTGGCGAGCATCGTTCGCGCCCTTGCTGTCGTGCATCTACCTGCGGTGGCGCGCTGGCTCCTCAGTGAGCTCGAGATCGCTGCGGAGCAGGCGTGCGACGAGGAGGCGGCACGGTGCGTCGGTGACCGCGTCGCAGTCGCGTCTGCGATCCTGACGGTCGAGCGAACGGCGCAGCACGCAGCGACCAGCGAGCTTTGCGCGGTTGCCGTTGCGTTTGGCAAGTGTGCCGTCGCACGGCGTGTCGAGTCGCTGCTCGCCGAGCCGAAGGAGCCCGCGTCGCTACGTCCCTTCGCCATCGGCCTCGGGGTCACCGCTGTGAGCCTGTTCGCCCTTGCTGACGAGCTCCACCACGCGACCGAGTCGCTGCTCTCCTTCATCGCGCATTGAGGTGTCATGGTAATCCTTCGCTTGCCCCGCATTGGTCTGTTCAAAAAACCGATCCTCGGTCGGTCTTTTATGGCGCTCGCACTCGTGTGCGCGTTAGTGGCCCGCGTCGAGGCACAGCAGCTTTCGCGCGCCGATGCGCTCACCGAAGGCGAGGTCGTCGCCCGTGCTTTGCGTCGCACGCCGCTCTCCGATGCGATCGAGGGTGAGGTGGCTATCGAGGAGGGACGCGGCCGAGCCGCGAGCGCCTACCCCAATCCCGAGCTCTCCTACACGCGGGAGCAGACGTTTGGAAACTTCGGAACGACCGAGAGCTATGTCTCCCTCAGCCAGACTATCGACCTCGGCAACCGACGCGGCCTGCACGGCGAAGCGGGCGAGGCACGCGCTCACGCCGCACGGAGCAACGGAGAAGTGGCACGCCTGTCGGTGGCCGCCGATGCGCGACTGCGCTTCTATGAGGCGCTGTTTCGGCAGGACCGTGTCGCAGCGCTCGCGGGCTGGATCGTGCGAATCGACGCTGCTCTTTCCATTGTCACGCGCCGTGAGCGACGCGGTGACGCCGCCACGTACGACCGCCGCCGCCTGGAGCGTGAGCGTGCCGTCGCGAACGGCCGCCTCGAGACCGAGCGAGCTGCACTCGAGCGAGCGCAAGCGAGGCTCTCCGCCCTTCTCGGTGCGGGTGGGCCCTTGCCTGTCGTGACGGGTGCGCTCTTGCCGGAGGCGGACGCTGCGGCACTGCCCACTCTGCGAGCTTCGAGCAACTCGCGGCCCGACCTTCGCGCACTCGACTTGCGTATCGACGCCGCGGCGCGAGACCGCACTGCGGCCTCGCGTTGGTGGGTCCCTGATGTTCGTCTGGAGGGTGGTTGGAAGGGGATCGACCTCGGGCGGGAAGGGCGCACCGACGGGTTCTTGCTGGGCGCATCCCTTTCGGTTCCTTTGTGGGACCAGTCGTCCGGGCTCGCACGCGTCGCGGAAGGCGAAGCGCAAGCTGCGCGAGGACGGCGTGCGCTGCTCGAGTCCGAGCTCGACGCTGAGCTAGGAGGCGCGCGAGCAGAAAGCGTTCGCCTGCGCAGAGCAGCCGCGGAGTTTCGCGAGCAGACCACCGCCGCCTCGGGCGACCTCGTACGCATTGCATCGGCTGGCTACGAGGGTGGTGAGCTTGGATTGCTCGAACTGCTCGACGCGTACCGTGGGTCTGCCGATGACGCGCTCACGGCACACGACATGGCCCACGCAGCAAGGCGAGCCCAAATCGAGCTCAATCGAATGACAGGAGTCCCATGAAGCGGCTGTTTATCCTTCTCACCTCCCTTCTCATTGCGACCTCGTGTAACTCGCATCGCCACCACGATGGCGATGAGCACGCGCATGCGAGCGCGCCGGCGGATGAGCGCCCTGCCCTCTCCTTCACTCACTGGACCGACGAGAGCGAGCTCTTCATCGAGCTTCCCGCTCTCGTGCGTGGGCAGGATTCGCCTTGCGCAGCCCACGTGACGAAGCTCCAGCCCTTCTCCGCGCTCGGCGACGGGCGCGTGTCGGTGGTGCTCCGCGGCCCGATCGGTGAAGAACGCTTCGAAAGCCAAGCGCCGACTGTCCCGGGGATCTTCCGCCCTGTCGCAAGGCCCGCGTCCAGCGGCGTGCGCCGGCTCATCGTCGAGGTTCGCGCCAAGGGCTTTTCCGCGAACCACGATCTCGGTGACGTCACCGTCTATGAAAATGCCGCTGCCGCTCGCAAGGGCATTCCCGAAGAGCCAACGGCTGCTGGGCGCATCCCCTTCCTTAAGGAGCAGCAGTGGCCGATCGAGTTTGGGACCGCGGTCGTTTCGGAGCGACCGATT
>CAZSUA010000457.1:0-3594 GCA_964609655.1 uncultured Polyangiaceae bacterium
CACGCACGAGCCAGATGAAGCGCGGCATGGGTGCCTCTAGGATGCCGCGTCGCGCTTATGGTAGACGGGTACGAGCAGCCCCTCGGGCCGAAAGAAATGGGACCCGATTGCCTCGCTCGACGGGGCGACAGATGTGGTGAGGGTTGGATGGCCGTTGGTATCGAGTGGCTCGAATGCCATCCGTGCAAAGGGCCCGACGCCGTCGTCGTGCACATAGAACTTGGAGATGCAGTCCGACTCCAAGCGGAGCAGGCCCGCTTGTGTCTCGCCTTCCTTGGAGCAGAAGCCTGTGATTGTAACCGCATGCACGGCCTTCTCTTCGGCGGGCTCCTTCTCGTCGAAGATTGCGCCAATCATCAGCACGGGGATCCCTCCCAGGAGATAGGCACGCGCCGCACCCTTGAGGACCGCGACGTTTCTCGTCCGCAACATGACCGGCTCGAGCCCGCAGGCGCGAACCGCGTCTGCCATTTGGGCTGGGCTCAAGCCGCTGGATGGGATGGCGCGTGTCTCGTCGGTGATGTGTGCGGTGGCATTGCGCGTGATGTCGACAGGTGACGGAATGCGATGGTGGAACACCACGCCCGTTCCGTTGAACGCTGACCACAAAGCCGCCGTGGCGCAGGCCGCCACGACTCGGTCTTGCTGCTGAAATGCCAGAGATTGCAGCGAGAGCCGCAGCCCTTGGAGGTTTGCTTCGTAGCGGCGCGTCACCGGGAAGGAGCGAAGACCCTCGGACCCGCGTTCCGGATACGTTCGCAAACAGGTACGCCCGATCGCGTAGCCAGGAATCGGGCGGACGACCACAAAACCCAGGTAGTGCTTTTCGAGGCGATCGCGAAGCGAGGCGTCGCCGTTGAGAATCTTGTCGTACTCAGCCTCCGATAGGTCGGCCGAAAGAAAGTGAAGGCGTCGGCACGTCCGCGGGAACTCGTGGAAGCAGCGCGAGTAGTACGCAGCGTAATCTTCGAGATAGTCCCGATCAGTGTACTGCTCTTCAACAAGAATGGTCCTTGCGCCAAGCTCGGCGAAGTAGGTGTCGAAGAACGTCGCGTGAACGGACCTCTGAAAGTCCTCGGCACGATCCTTCGACGCCTCGGCGACCAGCCCGCAGAGCGTCGCAAGGTCGTAACGAACCACCCCGCAAGCCGGCATGGGCCCCGGCTAGAACGTCACGCGCTTGGCCAGAAATTCTGGATCGATGACCGCGCCTTGAACGATTGCTTTGGCGCGATGTCGTGAGGCTGCCGCCGCCGAAGCCAGCCGAGCCTGCGCTTGTGGTGAAGCCAACCGCTCGGCAACCTTGGCCGCAGCATCGGCAATTCCCGCCGATTTCTCTTCGCTGCTTGTGCCCTTGCTGCTCATGCCTCGCAGAATAGGGCAAGAAAGAAGACTGTCAACCCGTTCAGTAAGTGGCAAAACCAAGCAGGAGTCCGTGAAGTTCGTGAACAAGAACCGCGACGCACTTCTTCTCGACTGGAACGAGGAACTCAGCACGCGGGAACGGCACGACGGCCTCGATACGCTCCAGGATCCCAGACTGGTCGTTGAAGATGTCCGCAGGCGTTTTCGGGTCCCAGTCGGGCAGAGTGCGTGCTTACCGGCGTACCGCGCAGCGCAGACGAGCTGCGTTTGTGGACACCACGTCCGCCCCAGTGCACCCTCCGTGGTCACCAGGTCTCTAATGAAAGCCACCTTATCAAATGAGATTCTTTCGATTGTGGTGGTCGGACAGTTCAATCCCGCGATTGTCACGCCGTCATGGTTGGAACGACAGGAGCTGGCTTCGCCTGAAGAGGCGGCCTCCGCAACTCTGAAGCTGATTCACCCCGATGTGTCGGAATTCTCGATTGGCGAGAAGAACCTGCAGCTCTTACGAGACCGGCTGACACTGACCACGTCAGATGTGCGGTTTGAAGAACCGCTGCGCGATTTAGCGTGTGGGATCTTACAGCTGCTGCGTCATACGCCAACCACGAAGGTGGGATTGAACTATGAGGCACACTTCAAACTGGCAAGTACCGAGGCGTGGCACGAGAAGGGGCACCAGCTGGCTCCAAAGGAGCCTTGGTTGCAACTTGCAAAGAAACCCGGACTAACCAGCCTTACAATGCGTGACGGCGACCGAGCGGACGGGTACCGGGACATGACCGTTGGGCCACTCACGGCCCAGGTGCTTCGAGTTTACATTAACGACCACTACGTGCTTGATCCCGCCGATGCATCAGGCGCGCAGCTGTGTATCGAGGGCAATTGGCAAGCGTCCCTGGCCGAGGCTCGCAGAATTGCCAGAGGGTTAGCGGGATGACTGGGAATACAGCAGTTTTACATCAGTTTTTCGAACCAGGATCCATAGGAGATCCGGATGAATGCACCGACTCCGATGCGGCGGAAGAGCGTCTTACGGCGCCTTTCGTCGCGGTGCCCGAGGTAGGAAGCTCTAGGGGAAAATCGAGCGGAGCCTGGACCAACTTCACACCGTCCGGGTCTGAAGAGGCCTCGCCCACAGCGGGAGGGACTCGCGCCGTTACTCCGCCTGCTTACCTTCGCAGGCCTCAGGCTGGACCTCGGGCGCACTTCATTCCGCTGGAAAAAAGAGAGGGCGTGGTTCTGGAAATTGGGGACGAGGAATTTGAGGCGCGTCTGGTCGATATCCTCGGTGAGGAGCCTGACGTCACGGCGACCTTCTCGTTCTCCGACTTGTCGGACGATGGTCTCCGTCTCTTGAAAGTCGGCGCCGTCTTCTACTGGAACGTGGGCTACTCGGTGAGTCCGTTTGGGCAGCGGTCTCGCGTTGCGGATCTTGTTTTTAGGCGCCTTCCTGCCCGGAGCTCCTCTGATGTGGCGTCAGCCATCAAACGCGCGGAGCAAATCCGCGATGAACTTGGACTCGACAATTAGCCTGCCTAGCTCTGAGGACGTGGAACTCCACGTTTTTGGCCCCGGATACGGCGAGAGCCTCCTCATTCACACCGGGCAAGGCAGGTGGCTGATTGTCGACTCCTGCCGAAAGGCAAAGGCGGCTGCTCCCGCGGCAATCGAGTGGCTAGAACATATCGGAGTCGATCCCAGTCAGGCAGTAACGCACATAATCGCGACTCATTGGCACGACGACCACATCCGGGGACTGGGGGAAACCCTCGAGCGGTGTACCAATGCGACTTTTGTTTGCTCCAATGCACTCCTTTCCAAAGAGCTGCTCGCGTTAACCGAAGATGCAGCACAACCGCTCATGGGGCACGCGTCGGGTGTTGACGAAATTCGAAGGGTGGTAGCTGAACTCAGACGCCGCAAGAAGGACGACAAGGCCCGCATCCTCCAGCTCAGCGGTGAGGCCTACATTAGTAGTCCAGTTTCCGCGAAGAGGTATAAGCCCAAAGAGCGCACGGTCAGCTGGGCCTACGAGGGCAAGCAGCCGACTATCTCGCGAGGCATGGGACATATCTACGCGCGCACTTCAGCCGTCGACTCAACGAAAAATTGGGAGATCCAATTATTCGAAGGAGCGCTGCCGCTCGCCAATGCCTAAGCCCAACCCGCCCGGGCGGACCGCTTAACTTCTGACCCGGTCGATCCGTGTAATGTCTATGTCAC
>CAZSUA010000458.1:0-3583 GCA_964609655.1 uncultured Polyangiaceae bacterium
CTCGCACCACCGCCGCTTTCGGGCGCGCCACCCGACGCAGTACTCGCACCACCGCAGGCTGAGCCCGGGGCTAAAGTATCATTCCACAATGCGGGATCGCGCGGGATCAGCAAATCGTCGCTTGTGACGTGGCCCACTGAGTTGGCCGCGCTGCCGGCGGGCGTTGGTGTTGCAAATTCGAGCATTCCCGCTGAGTTGCCAATGCGCGTGCCATAGAAGAAACGCATGTTCCCGCCCGCCGGGGAACCAAGCGTCGGATCCGCCAAGTTGATCTTAAATGTGACCGCCCACACTGCTCCCGGTGCGGAAATCCAACTGCTCGCATCTTGGAGCCAACTCGGTTGGGCACCAATGTTCTGGGCCCAAGTCTTTCCGGTCGTGGCGTCGGTGCTCATGAACCAATTCATGTCCACCGGACTGATCACGAACGGAAGCGGCGGATCGGTGAGGGGGTTGTAGCCGGCCGGGGCCGCAACGGGCGTCCCACTTTTCTTGGGATAGATCTGTAGTCCCCACGCAAGATTGGTACTGGTCGCGTGACTAAAGCCGAAATACACCGAATCAAACGGATCAAAACCCGTCAACACATCCTGCGTCGTCTGAAAAGATAGGTAGAGCGTGCTGCCACTTACGAGCACTCGAAACAACCCATCGTCGACCTCAGCCGCCGAGAGAGGCGTGGTTTTGTAAGTCCGGAGCGGTGAGCCGTTCCATCTAGGATCCTGGAGCTCAGCACGCCAATCCGAAGCACCGCCCACTCCCACCCAAACGGGAGCACCCGACAAACCAGGCACCGACGCGGGGGTCGGCAAACATTCCTGACTGCAGGCTGAGCCCGGGGCTAAAGTATCATTCCACAATGCGGGATCGCGCGGGATCAGCAAATCGTCGCTTGTGACGTGGCCCACTGAGTTGGCCGCGCTGCCGGCGGGCGTTGGTGTTGCAAATTCGAGCATTCCCGCTGAGTTGCCAATGCGCGTGCCATAGAAGAAACGCATGTTCCCGCCCGCCGGGGAACCAAGCGTCGGATCCGCCAAGTTGATCTTAAATGTGACCGCCCACACTGCTCCCGGTGCGGAAATCCAACTGCTCGCATCTTGGAGCCAACTCGGTTGGGCACCAATGTTCTGGGCCCAAGTCTTTCCGGTCGTGGCGTCGGTGCTCATGAACCAATTCATGTCCACCGGACTGATCACGAACGGAAGCGGCGGATCGGTGAGGGGGTTGTAGCCGGCCGGGGCCGCAACGGGCGTCCCACTTTTCTTGGGATAGATCTGTAGTCCCCACGCAAGATTGGTACTGGTCGCGTGACTAAAGCCGAAATACACCGAATCAAACGGATCAAAACCCGTCAACACATCCTGCGTCGTCTGAAAAGATAGGTAGAGCGTGCTGCCACTTACGAGCACTCGAAACAACCCATCGTCGACCTCAGCCGCCGAGAGAGGCGTGGTTTTGTAAGTCCGGAGCGGTGAGCCGTTCCATCTAGGATCCTGGAGCTCAGCACGCCAATCCGAAGCACCGCCCACTCCCACCCAAACAGGAGCACCCGACAAACCAGGCACCGACGCGGGCCTCGGCAAACATTCCTGGGCTTGAGCTTTTTGAGATATGCCCAAAGAGAGCAACATTAACCCAAGCTGGATCGCTCGGAGCGTTATCCTGAAGACCACATTGTCTTTTTTCATCGATTCTGCCCTTGTCCTTGCGACTCTCGCATGCACCTCTGAATCACCAGACTGCTCTGTCCGCCTGCAAAGTCCGGTCGCGTCAGTGCGGACGCCGCCCAGCTGTGCGGCGAGACTGACGCAGAGCAGCCAGCGCGAGAACGCCTAGCCAGTGGCTCGAAGGGTCGAGGCTTCTGCCGAGTGTGCGGCAGCTGCAGTCTCCCTTGGCCGACGCCAGTTTGGCGGTTGAGCCAGCGCTGCCCCCAGCCGTCGCAGGCACGCTGCTTCCTCCGCCTTGTCCGCCACCTTTGCCGCTACCGGGCGCCTCGGCTGACCCGCCGAAGCCAGCGCCGCCGGAATCCACCGCCTTGGCGCCTCCAGCACTTGCGCCTGCTTCTCCAGAGTCGGCACTCCCTCCAGCACTTGCGCCTGCACCTCCCGAATCGGCACTCCCGCCAGCACCTGGGCCACCGGCCGCGCCCCCCGCACTGTTGTCGCTGCAGAGCACGGCGCTGTCACTTAGGAAGGTCACTGTGCTCGGCGAACTCAGCTCGACGAGCAAGCATTGCGGCTCTGGACCGGGCGGGTTCGCAAGGCACGCAGGATTGCCGGCTGCGCTGCAGTTCTTCTCGAGCTTGCCATCCGCTGCGCTGGGGACACTGCTGAACGCGGCACTGATGTCACCCCATGAACCTGTGCCATTGATCCTGAAACGGCCAAGCACCTTGCCGGTTTGGGTCGAAACACCACTGTACGTGGGCCATGCGGCAAACGTGTTGTTGCTGATGGTGCTGACATCACTGCCGAGGCTCGAGCCATTCTTGACGCCAATATTGTTCATCGTGAGCGAGACGCCGGTCGTGCAACCACTGGTTCCGATCGCAACCTCGCCCCAGTCTGCGCTGGGAATGTCTTGGGTGAGCCCTCCTTCGGGGCCGGACAACCAGGGGCCCTGTGTGCCTAGCGGCCAAACGTAGGGACTGTAGGTCACAGGCGTCGTGGTGAGCTGCACGGCGGTACCCGCCCAGATCTTGAACGGAGCGGTAAAGCCCAGGGAACTGTAATCAATCTTCAGGTTGATGGCCCACACGGCGCTATCGTCGGCCGCGTCAATCGTGAGCCAAGCCGCTTTGTCTTCCACCCAAGTTGGTGGCGCAGCGCCTGCCCAATCCGTGCCGCTCCAAGTCGTATGTTCAAGGGCGACTCCCGTGGGACTCGCCGTCGTGTTGCTGGTGGCGCTCAATCTCAGTCGCAGTAGATGGTGGGTGGAAGTCTCACTCTGCGCGAGCGCAATGTAAACGGAGTCCTGAGTCGTGGCAGCAGAGGGATCGATAAATACCTGAAACGATAGGAGGATTCGATTATCGCTATGCACGACCCTCATGCGTGTATGCGGAGAACCTGATGACCCATAGCTCTGCGAGGTTGCCCCACACCAACGCGGATCATCGAGAGCCGTATTGGGGGTCGAACCGCTCAGCCATTCGGGTGGACCCAATCTGCCAGGCACGCCATCTCCGGGGGGCACGCACAACTTCTTGTCGTCCGCGTGGGCCATTCCGGGAACGCCAAGCAACGCGACGACTAACGTAGCGCTCAAGCCTCTGCACACCCACGTATCACGTGCACGCTCCCCAATTCCCAGCGTCTTACCCATAGCGGTCGCAGGTAACCCGATTTCGAAGCGGTCCGCAAGAGTAGCCTTCTCTTCGATCCCACCCGAATTGGCAGTTCGGTAGCATGATCGCACATGAAATGGATCTCGAATGCACGGCGGCGCTCGTCCCTTCAGTGCCGTATCCGAAAAAGGCGCTGCGTGCTACCGCCTACCCCGCTCGTGGACTATGCGTCCCAGGTGAGCGACTCCCCTTCCGTAGTCACCGTCACCATCGCCCCGGCCCAGCTGACCCAGCTGG
>CAZSUA010000459.1:0-3552 GCA_964609655.1 uncultured Polyangiaceae bacterium
CTTCAGTGGGGGGAGCGCTGGGTGTTGGTGGTTCGCGGGCAGGGGGAGCTCGCGGAACAAGCGGGGGCAGCGCAGGCGCCGCGGGCAGTCAAGATCCAGGTAATTGCACGGATAATCAGCGAAAAGGCGGAGAGACGGACACGGATTGTGGTGGGCCCACGTGTGCCTCCTGCGTCGACGGTCGCAGCTGTCGCTTTGGTGGGGACTGCGCGAGTGGGGTCTGCACAGCCGGAGGTGTGTGCGACGTCCCAACTTGCAACGACGGCGTGAAGAACGGCGATGAAGTGGGCGTTGATTGCGCAGGGAAGTGTGCGGCCTGTCCCGCCGGTCAACCTTGCCACGCGATCAACGATTGCGAATCGAACGTGTGTCAAAGCGATAAGTGTCGTTCTTCGGGCTGCGGGGATGCTTTGCAGAACGGTACTGAATCGTCGGTAGACTGCGGCGGACCCTTGTGTGGGCAGTGCCCGGTGGGTGCCACCTGCAACGTCGCTGCGGATTGTAAGACGTCGGTCTGTGTGAATAGTCGGTGTGGTGTGGCCAGCTGCGATGACTTCGTTCAGAACGGTACCGAATCGGACGTCGATTGTGGTGGGAATTGCACTCGTTGCGCACCAGGAAAGCAGTGCCGTCACGGGGGCGAATGTGTCTCAAGCCGTTGCGTGGGTGGGGCGTGCGCGGCAGATTCTTGTAGCGATGGGCTGCAGAATGGCCTGGAAACAGGCGTAGATTGCGGCGGCGGCGTGTGTGCAAAATGTGCGGATGGGCAGCGTTGCACGACGCCAGCCGATTGCGCCAAGGCCCACTGCCTCGATGGTGTTTGCCGTTCCAAGACCTGCGCCGACTCTCAGAAGCAAGGCAACGAGTCCGATGTTGATTGTGGAGACTCCTGCCCAGTGTGTGCCGTCTCGCGCCTGTGTCAGAAGTCGACGGACTGCGCGTCAGGAGTCTGCAAGGTTCAAGTGTGTGCGACGCCTTCGTGCACAGACGGCGTTAAGAACTGGGACGAAACGAGCATTGATTGTGGGGGACCTTGCGGACCCTGCGATTTGGGCAGACCTTGCCGTCTCGACAAGGACTGCAAGAGCCTGGTGTGCCGAGGTTTGTGTGTTGCGCCAACCTGCTATGACTTTGTGATGAACGGCGATGAAACAGACATCGACTGTGGGGGCACTTCCTGCCTCAAGTGCGCAAGAAACCAGGCCTGTCGATTGCCTTCGGACTGTGGCACGGGCAGTTGCGTCGGCACGCGCTGCAACTGAAACCTTCCGTTTAAGGTTCTCGCTCGAGCCCAACCAGCGGCGATCTGAGCGTGGGCGATGGCCCAGCAGTGTGCAGCTCTTGGCCGGCGCCTTCCAAGTGCCAAAGGTCGTCGAGCAGGCTATCGAGGATGAGCTTCCCGCGATGGCCCCAGATCGGATGCTCCTCTTCGCTCATCTCGTCAGCGACCTGGTTGGCGGCTTCAGATGAGGTGATGCCGCGCTCAAGCGCGAAGTTCAGAACCTGCCCCGTGATCAAGTAGACCGAGTTTTCCCAGGTTCGGCCGAAGTGACGACGAATGCTGGGATCGTCGGGTAGCGTGCCGTATTGTTCGTTGGCGCAACGCACGATCCCCATGCGATTCGCGACGAAATCGGGAATGTAAGCGATCCCGCGCGCCATCAGCGCCTGCGGATCGCGCAGCTCATCGGCCAACTGATTGTTGGCAGCCCCACACACGAGCTTCGCGTTGAGCAAGGGAATGGTCCTCGCATTCAGCACCCCACCTAAGGCACAGGGTGCGAAGATATCGCAGCGTTCAGAGAATATGCTGGTGTCCGACGGCGTCACAGCTGAGAGTTTCACAGGCTGCTGAGCAAAGCGAATGGCAGAGGCTTGGACCTGAAGTTCAGAAACGTCGCAGGCCACTATCTCAGCCACTCCCCGGCGCAGCAGCTGTTCGATCATTGAAGAAGCGACGTTGCCGAGCCCTTGAATGGCGATTTTCTTTCCCTCCAGGGCTCCCAGCCCTAAGTGTGAAAGCGCCGCTTCCATGGCGCAAATAACCCCGGTTGCGGTTGAGATCGAGGGATTGCCTGAGCCACCGAGAGCTGGCGGAATACAGGTCACGAAGCGCGTAGTCTTGAAGACCTGCGCAATGTCCGAGGGCTGGGTACCCACGTCCTCAGCGGTGACGTACAAGCCGCGCAGCGACGTGACGAAGCTGCCGTATTCTTGGTAGAGCTGGGCGCGGTAGGCGGCATCTCGAAAGTCGCCGGTTCTCTGTTGCAAGATCAGCCCCTTGCCGCCACCCCACCACAGGCCCGCAAGCGCATTTTTGCGAGTCATGGCCTTCGACAATCGGAGCCCGTCATTCAGGAACTCACCGAGCGTGGCGTACTCCCAATGTCGGAGTCCGCCCGCGGCTTGGCCACGCCGAGTTCGGTGTACGAAAGCGGCGAACAATGCGCCGGTATGCGCTCCACGCTCCAGAAAAAGCGCTTCGTGACTCGCGGCATCGAGGCTTCCCAAGATTGACAGCAGCCAGGGCTCAAGCGCGGGATGCGAGGCGCGGGGCGCTTTACCCAACACGAAAAAGGCCCGCCGCGTGCCCAGTGCTTCGAGCTGCTGCACGAGGGTTTCGGGCGACTCTTGTAAAAGATCCATGAGCGAGCGAAGTCTAGTGACCGGGCCCCGGAACGGCTACCCGTAGCGCGGCAGAACTCTGGTGATCCCTTGGGGCTAGGCGTTTTGGCTCTTGCTCTAGAACAGTGAAGCTGCGGCACCGCTTAACAGGGTCGGGTGTCCGGGCCGACGCACAAGCATGACCGGACAGGGTGCGCGCCTGAGCACGCGCGTCGCCACGCTTCCAAGGTCACCGGCGCCGGGGCCAGTTGCTCGCGAGCCCAGCACAATGAAGGCGCACGCGGCCTCTTCAGCCAGTGTACAGATCAATTCTTCGGGGCTGCCGAATTCAACTCGAACCTCTGGCAGCTGGCCGCTCAACGCCTGAACGCGCTCAGCTAGTTTTCTTAGTTTGAAACGCGCCTGGCTTCTGGCCACATCGGTCGCGGGGCGCCGGTTGTGCACGCCTGCTGCGAAAAGCAAGGCATGGGCCGGCAGATGGGGAATGGGTGCAACCACATGCAGCAACATCAAGCCCCGTGAGGTGAGCCGCCCGAGCACGATGGCTTCGTTGAGCGCGCCCGCGGCGGCTTCGGAAAAGTCCGTGGGGACCAGGATTGTTGGTCGAGGGCTCACTTGAGTCAGGCTCTAAGATACAGCGCGCTCGCTGGCGTGTACTGCAGGGGAATGGCTCTTCGGCGCCGCACCGTACTCTTGGAGCTTGTACTGGATCTTGCGCACACTGATGCCGAGGACATCGGCGGCGCGGCTCGTGGAACCGCCCTGCGCTTCGAGCGTCTGTAGGATTGCATAGCGCTCAAGATCGGCTAAGGACGAGCCGGGAATGAGCGGCACATCGCCATTTTTGGTCGCAGTCGCGATCTCTGGTGGCAGGTGGTGCGCTTCGATGCTGGGGCCATCGGCGAGCACCACGGCGCGTTCAATGAC
>CAZSUA010000460.1:0-3526 GCA_964609655.1 uncultured Polyangiaceae bacterium
AAGATGCCCTGCGCAGTTTCCGGGCGCAGATAAGCGACGTCGTCTTCCCCGGCCGTGGCACCCACGTAAGTCTTGAACATCAGATTGAAGGCACGCGGCTCGGTGAGGCTGCCCACTTTTTCTGCTTCTGGCGCCAAAATCGAGGAAAAATCGCTCGTAGGCAATTTCGAAAGCTCCAAGCTCACCACGTCACCAAACGCCTTTTCAGCTTTCTTCTTCTGCTTCGCTTCGCTCGGGCTATCCGGCACATACGCGAAGTAAGGCTTGCCCTGCCGATCTCCACTCGCGGGCCCAAACACCAACAAATGATCGGAGCGATAACGCGCCTTCGTTTCCCGACAATCCACCATCGGATCGCTGAAGCCTGCAACATGGCCGCTCGCCTCCCACACCTTCGGATGCTGAATGATGCAAGTATCGAGTGGCACCATGCGCACCGGTTCCCCATTCGGACCTAACGCTCCGCCACACGGATTGAGCACCACATCTTGCCACCACGCCTCGCGCAAATTCTTCTTCAGCATCGCGCCGAGCGGGCCATAATCCCAAAACCCGTTGAAGCCCCCGTAGATCTCGGAAGCCTGGTAAACAAACCCACGACGCTTCGCGAGCGCCATGATCTTATTCATCGATTTAGTCGTCATACGTGGCTCAATCTTCAAGCATCAAAGTGGTTTGCCCAGACTATCGCTCACGCCCCTCCATCCCTGCAAACATCCAACACCGCCAAACGTCAGGCACCCAACATTTCAGCGCCGATAGCTCTAATCTTTGGCCATTTCGGTCAGCTGCCCCGTTCGCAATCGAAGCCTGCATCCGGGGAGGGGGAGGTATCCAAAAAAAGTAGTAAGCATGCTTACTATCACTAATGCGCGCGTAGTGATCTACTAATGCCTGGCAAACATCTCTCCGTTGAGGGCACATCTCCGAGGGTGGCGCGCGTGGGGTGTCCGGAAATTAACTCGGGGTGGTGGAGGTACCGCAGCGGATGGCGCGAGCAGCTGGTTGGTCAACTGGGCGATTTGCGAGAAGGTTGGCGTGGCGGGGGTAGCCGCAGAAAAAAGTAGTAAGCATGCTTACTACCTCAAGTGGGGGCAGAGGGAGTGTTGGCAAAGCGCGTGGGCTCCCAGGCACCGGCAAACCGCTCCGACTTTTGGTTTTGAACCTAACGAAGGCGTCGTCGCTAGGTGGTGTTGTTGAGCGGATCGTGTGCGCGCGACTTGTTGCGGGTTTGCAGTGGCTTTGTCAGTTAGCTGCGTTCTGCGCGAATCAGCTTGGCAATGGTAACGAGCTGCATGTTGCTGGTGCCTTCGTAGATCTTTCCGATTTTGGCGTCGCGATAGAACTTCTCGAGAGGAAATTCCTTGGTGAAGCCGATGCCACCTGCGAACTCGATGGCGAGGGAAGCGGTGCGTTCGGCAACTTCGGAGGCCATGAGTTTGGCCATGGCGGCTTCCTTGATGAATGCCAAACCGGAATCCTTCAGGCGCGCAGCGTTGTAGACCAAGAGGCGAGCCGCTTCGATTTCCATGGCGAGGCGTGCGTACTGAAACTGGACGCCCTGGAAATCGGCTATTTTCTGACCAAACTGTTGGCGTTGCTCCATGTACGAAAGGCCAAGATCAAAGGCGCCTTGGGCCAGACCGAGCATCTGAGCGCCGATTCCGATGCGACCTTCATTCAGTGTTTCAATCGCGATTTTATAACCTTTGCCCACTTCGCCGAGCACATTGGCGTCGCCCACTTCGCACTCGTCGAGCAGCAAGGAGCAGGTGCTCGAAGCACGAATGCCCAGCTTATCCTCCTTCTTACCTACGGAAAATCCGGGAAAACCGCGTTCGACGAGGAAGGCTGTGATGCCCTTGTAGCCAGCTTCAGGATTCGTGTTGGCAAAGACGATGAAGAGTGAGCTCTCATTGGCGTTGGTGATCCAGAGCTTTTCACCAGTTAACACCCAGGCGTTGCCGCGGCGTGTGGCTCGCGCCTTCAGCGCAAAAGCATCGGAGCCAGAAGCGGCCTCACTCAAGGCATAGGAGCCCACCCATTCTGTGGTGAGCTTGGAGAGGTAGCGCTGTTTTTGATCGGCGTTGCCCCAACGCAATAGCGCATTCTCAACGAGCGTATTTTGCACATCCACCAGTACCGAGAGACTGGGATCCACCTTGGCTAAGGCTTCGACGGCCAAGATCGCGGTGAAGAAGCTGGCGCCGGCCCCGCCGTATTCGGGGGGTACTTCAATTCCCATCACGCCGAGTTCAAAGAGCTCGGGGAGCAAGTCCAGGTCGAGCTTGCCGGCTGCATCCATCGCGGCGGCTCGGGGAGCCAGGCGTGTGCGCGCGAAGGCAAGCACCGAGTTCGAGAACAGCTGTTCTTCTTCACTGAGCACGCTGAGGGCTGGACTGAGCACGCTGAGGGCTGGCTTTTGCATAAGCTCTTTCGTTGGGGCGCGGTGGATGTTGGACCACAAACTATAGCTTGGCCTTGGTCCTTGGGGCGAGAGCGGTATGATGCCGCGCATGGCAGGAAATAGCTTTGGCCAGGCGTTTCGCATCACGACCGCCGGCGAGTCGCATGGGCCGGGGAATGTTGTGATCATCGATGGTTGCCCGCCTGGTATTGAAATCTCAGTTGAGGACCTGCGGGTAGATTTGAAGCGACGCCGGCCGGGCCAAAGTAAGATTGTGACCCAGCGCCAAGAAGACGATGAGCCGGAGATTTTGGCGGGCGTGTTCGAAGGCAAGACAACGGGTACCAGCATCGCGATTTTGGTCCGCAACACCGATCATAAGAGCCGCGACTACGCGGAGATCATGGACGTGTACCGGCCGGGGCACGCGGACTACACATATGACAAGAAGTACGGCTTTCGCGATTATCGCGGCGGTGGGCGCTCAAGTGCGCGCGAAACCGTGTCACGTGTCGCGGCAGGTGTGGTGGCGAAGAAGATCTTGGCGCAAGCTTTTGGTGGGAGGGTGATTGGTTATGTGAGCCAGGTGGGGCCCATCGTGGCACAAGTGGAAAAGCCCTGGGCCGTTGAGCTTTCAGCCGTCGAATTCTTCAGTGACGGAACGCCGAATCCCGTGCGCTGTCCCGACGAAGCAAGAGCCAAAGAAATGATCGCGTTGATTGAACAAGTGCGAAAAGAGCAAGACTCGATCGGTGGTGTCGGCGAAATCGTGGCCACGGGAATTCCTGCCGGCTTGGGTGAGCCAGTTTTCGATAAGATTAAGGCGGATTTGGCCAAGGCATTGTTCAGTATTCCCGCGGTGGTGGGCGTCGAATACGGCAATGGTTTCGCCGCGGCGAGCTTGCGCGGTAGCGCGAACAACGACGTGTTTCTCTCTGAAAATGGCGCCATCACCCTGCCCACCAACCGTCACGGTGGGATGCTGGGCGGTATCACCAGTGGGGAACCGATTGTGCTCCGTGCCGCCGTGAAGCCAACCTCCAGCTTGCCGCTGCCACAAGCCAGCGTCACGCGTGCGGGCGAAGCTACGACGGTGCGCACCAAAGGCCGCCATGATCC
>CAZSUA010000461.1:0-3498 GCA_964609655.1 uncultured Polyangiaceae bacterium
TTGGGGGGACCGTGAGAAGAGAGCTCCAACCCGAACGTAGCCACACGAGTAGGCGCGACGCCAACCAGAGCGACCACAGCAACATGAGCGATCGCCACACCCAGATGGAAGTTCCAATCATCGTCGTCTGAGGCAACAGAGCGGGCGAGCGATCCAGGTACCAAACCAGGTGCCCCGCGTCACTCCCGGCGCCCTTCACCTGCATGTCAGGCACCACGACCAGACCCGAATAGATCGCAGCACCGAGCGTCACCAGCATAAGGATCGTCAAAATCACCAAACACGAAATCACCAGCTGACGCAGTCGTCGACCTTGAGGCACGGCTCTTTCGTACCAAGTTAACGCGAAGAACCAGCCCGGCACGATCATGGCGGCTGCCGCCGGGATCTGCGTCAGACCCAACGACAGACCGAGCCAAGCTAGGCCGCCAAGCGGTGAGCGCGGAAGACGCGAGAGCACCAGAGCTACCAACAACACCACACACAAATAGCCCCAAAAAAGCACGGAGGGGCCGAAGGCTGGGCCGGAAAGCCAGAGCACCCAACGTTCGGGATTGGGCTCAACCACGATATTCACATTGGCGGCGCCTCCCTCAAGTGTGACAGCAGGTGACCGCCAGAACATTTGAATGCCGCCGGGCTGCTGCCAACTCAGCTTCACCTCTGAGACACCGGGGCTGAGGCCCACCGCAACGGCACCGCCTTCGACCCGCGAAGGGCGAGCTTCACCGCGAACCGAAAGCTCCTGCAAGAGAGCTCCCGCTGGCAATGTCACACGCTGGGTTCCACCCGCACTCGCGCGTACGGTAAACTTGAGGCTCGCTCGCGTGAGTCGATCCCCAGGAGTGATCGTCAGCATGGCGCCTTCGATCGTTTTTGATGGACCGGGCACCGGCACCGGGCGCGCGACAGAGATCTCGACTTTTTCGCCTGGAAACGGCCGCCAGAAGGGACGCCAACGCTGCGCCGTTTCGTGCTGCACCGGAACCAAACCCGACGCCTTACAATGCCAAACGACTCCACAATCGAGGCTCCATGTTTCCGCGTAATTCGTAGTCGTCGAAGCGGTGAGCGAAAGTGCCTCGCGCGGTTCGAGCAGCGTCGTCCAAGAGAACTCCTTTTGCCCTCTTTGAAAAGATGCCACCACGCTCCCCTCCTCGACCGGCACGTCGGCAACCGTGACTCGCTCGCCCGCCAAGAGCGGCACCTTCACCGAAAGCGGCAACTCGGCTGAAGTCTCGCGCGTTAGGCGATATCTCGCCATCCAGCTAACGCCTAATTCGATCTCACGACTGAGTGTGAGCCAGGGCGGCAGACTTGGCGCGGGCTCGCCCCCGACTGCCCCACTCGCTTCCCGATGGCGACGCGTGAACGTCAACGCGCCTTCGAGTTGCCCATCGTGCGCTACCCCGCTCACTTCCCACTCGGGAGCGTTCACCACAATGCGCTGCGGCTTATCTTGAAGCTCCAACGCCAAATCGTCCACGAGCACAGGACCCTCGAGCACCACTCGCTGACGGCCCGCCGGAATGCGCGCCACCAGCCCGCCACCTTCCAACACGATCGCAGGGTGCTCGTCGCTACCGATCTGAACTCGCTCAGGCACCCAGGAAGCCACTGGGCCCGGTAGCCTCAGTCGTGTCACGGCACCAGCGTGCACGTCGAGGACGATCTTGAGGGTGGAGCCAACGATGGACAGTTCCGCCCGAGCCACCGTAAGACAGTTTGAGCACGCTGGGCTCTCGCTAAGTCGACGTGCCAATTCCGCTAAGCGCTCAGCAGAAGGCCCAGAGTCAAAACCTGTAGCGGCACTGCGTTTAAGCTCTATTTCAGCACTAGCTTGGGCGCGAGCGTCAGTGGAGAACACCAGCAGTGAACCGAGGCACCCGACCAACAGCAACAGGCTCACTACGGGCGAGGCCGCGTACGGCGCGTACCGCGCTTTGGCGTCCGTCGTGGAACTGGGATCCGCGGGGGGGCTAGACTTCCGCCAACCCAGCTTGGCCAAAAATAGGCCAAAACCGAGCACGCCGAGCACCCGCAGAAGTTCAAGTAGCCGCACCGCCCAAGGTGGCACGAGCCACAAACTGAACTGGTGATCGCGGGCGACTGGCCCCTTCCAAATCAGGCTCTCGGTCTTCCAAGACCAGTGGGGGATACCCGGCCCCGTTTGCACGATCGCCTTGGGATCTTGGGCCAGGTTCTGGAGCGAGGAGCCTCCGAAATCGCTCTGACCCGACTTGCCCTTGGGTTCTGCCGCACCGGGCTCGTAGGCATCTTTTCTGACAGAGGCCGTGTCTTGCTGCTGCAGCTCGGCGGCGAGTTGTGCGGATTTTCCTTCGCGCTCTCCATTCCACCAGGACCCTGCCGAATAGCTCTCTCCGCCGTGAAGCAACGGATGCACAAAAGCGCGCAAGTGCGCAGCGCCAAACGGCACGGAGAGCACAACCCAGGCCGCGGCGATCACGACCAACATCGCGGTCATCAGGGGCCGCAGCACTTTCGGCAAAGTCACCCTGCGCAGGGCAACCACCGCCACGAATACGCCCCAGATCCAGAACGGGGCATCCTCTTCTCCGTGCACGAACACCAGCGTCGCGAAAGCCAAGAGCGCGAGTCCGCGACCACCCAGCTTTAGCGCAGCAAGTGTCATCAATAGGACGTAAAACATCGCGAACAGATCCCAACTTGAAAGCCAGGAGCTCGGCGCCGAATCGACCCCGCTTGCGCTCAGGAACAGCCAGCCCGGCGGCAAATGGAGCGTCGCGCCGAGGCTCTGCACATCCTCACTCCAGCCATTGGCTGGGAGCTGCTTTGCGCGCGGTAGCCGAAATTCGGCTTCAAGGTTCAATCTCGAACCCCGCAGTTCGACGCCACCCGGGCCACCCTGAACTCTCGCCGTCACAAGTTCCGGGGTCCCATCCACGCGGATCGTGCCGGGCTCTCTCACCCGCAGGTCGAGCCGATGCTCGCGCGTCATCGTGCCCGAGAGCACGTCCTTGACGGTGTAGCCTTGTCCGTCGAAATCGAGCCACAAATCGCGGACCAGATTGATCTGATTGGGTGGTGGGTCAGGGTTCCCGCGCCGCAACGTCGCCAGTGTAAGGGCGTCGTTCGGCCGTAGCTCGAAGGCAGCCAGCTTCTTCCAATCGTCAGCGAGTGAGGTGCGCGCGGGATCAATCTCGCGTGCACCTCCCACCGCGACCTCCCTCAACTCCGCTTGGGGCGACCAAACCCACGTTTCACTCGCTGGCCATGGCTCCCCCCGGGCCGGAAGCACGAGCCGCTCCGGCTGCCCAAGCGCGCGAGCTTGTACATCGAGCGTGTGCATTCCGGCGCGGAGCTGTACCACCAACGAACCCGAATTCTCGAGCCGTGCCGGGAGCTCAGAAGTCACCGAAAGCGGGACCGTTCCAGGCAAAAGTACATTCCCAAGCGCCATTTCGCGGGCGCGCCCCGAAGCGTGAAGCAACAGGCGTGTCGTGAGTCGGAGCGGCA
>CAZSUA010000462.1:0-3423 GCA_964609655.1 uncultured Polyangiaceae bacterium
GTCGGGCAGGGTGGGCGTCGATACGAGGCGGCGGATTGGCTATTTTTAGCGCGAATTACCGAAGGATGCAGCGCGTCAGCGCGCTCCGAGCAGTTGACGCCTGCGCAGTTGACACCTGCGAGAGCCACGGGGAGCAGCACCTCGGCGTAGCCGAGCCTTGTGGAGAAACATGGCAATTGCTTGAGATGCCTAGTTAGTGCTACTTTCCGCCTTCGTGCCGAGTTCGCAATTAACCAGTTGAGGCTAAGCCTCAGCCGATTCCGCCGCCTGGGACGGAATCAAGGCTCAGCGCAACTTAATTTAGAGGGTTGCGAAAAGTGCCAGAAGAGTTCAAAACAGGGTTATCCGTTTGCGGTTTCCGCCAGCTCCACGCAAACTCCCCAAACCAAACCCACCTACGAGTTGAGAGTTCGTTGCCGCGAGGACCTTATGAGAACAGCACAATCCCTTGTCAATACCCTGAGCCTTCTCGCCTTCAGCAGCGCCCTGGGCGCGTGCTCCGCGACCTCCAATGACAACTCATCCTCTGCCTTGCCGGTCGCCGTTGCATCCGGCTCCGGGGGCAACGGAAGCGGCACCGGTGGATCCAAGGGCGTGATAGGTATCCCCACGCCAGTCAACACCGCGTTCGACCCCAAGGCGGGCATCGGGGAACCCGTGGGCAATGGCCCCTGTAATCCGAAGCTGATCGGGATTGTCCGAGACTTCAACTCGGCGCAATCCCCGGTTAACAAACATCCAGATTTCGAAGCCTATACCGGCCAAGTGATTACCAAAGGGTTGGTGAAGCCGATTCTAGGAGCGGACGGTGCGCCGGAGTACGCGGATCCGCAGCCGCCCGGGAACCCACAGCTTACAAAAGGCACCGATTTTCAGGCTTGGTACAGCAAGGCTCACCCTGCCAACGTAAAATTTGAGTTGGACTTAGACGCTCCGCCCGCTTCTGCAAATCTCACGAAAACGATGGATCCGGTAACGGGGGCTACCACCTATGAATCCACTTCCTTTTTCCCCATCGACGGGATGGGAACGCAGGCGCAGGATAATCCCCATGGGGAGAACAAGGCCACCCCCGACGCAGTTATCGGCACTCTGGCTCCTTTGCATAACTACCATTTCACATTCGAGCTCAATACCACGTTCAAGTACAAACCCGGCCAGGTATTCTCGTTCTACGGTGATGACGATCTCTGGGTCTTCATCGATAAGAAGCTGGTGGTCGACGTTGGGGGCACGCACGGTCAACAGGGCGGAGAGATCAATCTCGACACGCTTGGTTTCACTGAGGGCAGTGAGCACGAACTCAGCATCTTCCACGCCGAGCGCCACACGACGACTTCCAATTTCAAGGCCACCACGAACATCGCCTTTTCGAACTGCATGCCCATCCTAAGGTGAATTGCGCCTTGCTTGGCTCAGCTCTATGGCCTGGTACGGGAGCGAGCCAAGCACTACTTGGCTCAGCGTTTTGGCGTTTCTGCTTGGTGTTAACTGTGCAGTGCCATACGGCTTGACGCTGGTTAATGGCATCGGGCATAGTCTCGGCGTCCTAGCTGCTGCTGCTGGGGAAGGCCGGGCCAGCTGGAGCGGCCAGCTTGTGGAGATGTCATGGCAAGAAAGCTTACTTGGGTTGCTTCGGGGTGCGCTAGTTTAGCGGTGTTTTATGCTTGCTCCTCGCCGACGCCGAGTGCGCCGCGTGGTGGCGGTGGTGAGATGGGTGGCAGCACGGGCACCACCGGGGGAAGCACGGCTGGCGGCTCTGGAGGCACGATTGGAACAGGCGGCGCGGGTGTTGCGATTGCGGGTGGCACCGGTGGTAAGGCGACTGGTGGCACGGGTGGCGCTTCAGGGGGAACCGGTGGAGCCTCAGGCGGTGCAGCCGGGGCGATGATGGCTGGAGGAACTGGCGGTGGGTTTCCGGATCCTGCCAACGCTGACTTCACGTTCATGGACACCGGTGACCAAGGCTGTAGTAGCGCGAACGGTTGCGCTGGGAGTTCCGCGATTAACCTCGTTAAAGCTGGCGAAGCCTATCGAGAGTTTTGGGAGCATCCCACCGTCGGTGATTGCCAATGCAATTCCGTCCAAATCCCGAGCATGACCTCCTGTCAGTTCTCGCCGAAGTTCCCCGATATGGCCGCCTTTAAGGGCGTCCCCATCCTGGGCGGTCTTCGTGGCCACGCCCTGGATACCGCCACGAAGTTCAATGATTTTGGGGACGATTACGGCGAACGTGTTCGCGGATTCATCAAAGCGCCCGCCACAGGGAACTACACATTTTGGGTAGATTCCGACAACGCCTCTCAGCTCTACATCAGTATTTTTATTCCCCTTGGTAGCACTCCGCCTGCCTCCCTTCCGAGCAAGGCCACAGGGGTTGCCTTCGTCAATGACTTCACAGTGCAGGGCACGTTCAATGACGCGGGGCAAAAATCGCAGGCGGTGGCGATGGTGATGGACAATTACTATTACTTCGACTTCTTCCACCGAGCTGGTGGAGGTACGGCCGATCACTGGGAAATCCGGTGGACCAAGCCTGGCCAATCGAAGACGTTCGAGACGGTTCCAGCGAGTGTGCTCTATTCGGTGACCCCCACGCCCGGAAGCGGCCCCGCGTGCCCAGGCGGCACGGGCGGTACCGGCTCCGGTGGTGCGGGCTCCGGTGGCAATGCTGGCGCCGCGGGCTCCGGCGGGACTTGAGCGCTGAGTTCCTCGCTCACGCCGCTTGGTTCGAATTGGCGCTCGCGCATCAGTCGCGTTTGGCAAGAGCTTTCGCCAGAGGCAGCCTTGCCGGATGCTGTGTGCGAGCAGCTCTGTCAGTTTCTGGATCTCACGGTTGCTTGGAACAGTCGCGTTGATTTGACGGCCGCGCGCGATGCGGACGAGTTGGTGGATTTGACGCTGGCGGATGCGTTGGTGCTCGGGATGGCGCCGTCGAGTGAAGCGAGCGGGGTGTGGTTGGATGTTGGCTCGGGTGGCGGTGCGCCGGGGATCCCGTTGGGGCTGATTCGGCCGGATTTTGGGCTTCAGCTGTGTGAGCCGCGCGATAAGCGGGTGGCTTTTCTGAGGACGAGCCTGGCGGCGCTCCGGCGCTTGGATGTGAAAGTGGAGCGGTGTCGCAGCAGTGAGTTGCCAGCCGGAAGCTGTGATGTTGCGGTGGCGCGGGCCACGTTGCCGCCGGTTGAATGGCTGCCCGAGGGGGCGCGCTTGGCCAAGCGGGGCGTGTGGGTTCTGTTGGCGAAAGCGGAAGCTCCGGAGCTTTCAGGCTGGCAGCTCGCGTTCGAACGCGACTATGTCTGGCCGCTCACCGGGGTGGCTCGGCGGGCGTTGTTCTTCCAGAACGAAACTTGAAGCGGCGTTTAGTGTGAAACGCCGAACCACGCGCCGCCACAAGCTAACGTGAAGGCAACGGGCGCCACGGCG
>CAZSUA010000463.1:0-3392 GCA_964609655.1 uncultured Polyangiaceae bacterium
GCTCGATTTCCTGGTCGTCCTTGAGCGGTTCGAACGCAAGCGCGACATCGGCGGACTCGTGCAGGCAGTACGCCGCGCCGACCTTCTTCGCGAGCGCTGGGCCACCCGAGCGATGATCGGCGTGCACGTGCGTGTCGATCACGTGCGTGATGCGCATGCCCTTCGATGCAGCGAATGCTGCGTAGGCATCGACGTCTTCTTCGTGAGCATCGACGACGGCGCACTTGCCAAGGCCGCCGCAGCCGAAGAGGTAAGCGGCGCAGCCGGTTTCGAAGTAGTAGTAGGGCTTGAAAATCATCAGCTTGCTCGGTGGCTCTCGGCTTGGTTCGATGACGCGGACTGAATACGCCAACCACGGGCACGCCAGTCGACGACCCCTTGCTCCATGCGATGGGCCGTGAACCCCTTCTTTCGCAGCAGCTCCACGGCTTCAACGGCCATCACGCAATACGGCCCGCGGCAGTAGGCCACGACCTCGCGGTGTTTCGGCAGCTCCTTCAGCCGCGCCTTCAGTTCACCGATCGGGATGGAGATCGCGCCGGGGATGTGCCCCGCGCGGAACTCCTCGCGCGGCCGAACATCAAGGACCGTGACCTCTCCTCTCTTCACGCGACGTAGCAGCTCGTCTCCCTTGACGGCCTCCATCGCGCCGCGCTCCTCGAAGTACTCACGCGCAACATGCTCGACCTCGGCGAGGCGAGATTCAGCGAGCCCGCGCAGCGCGAAGAAGAAGCTGCTGACTCTGTCGTCCGCGAGGCGGTACTCGACGTACAGGCCCTTCTTCTCGGTCTCCACCAGGCGCGCCGTCCGAAGCACCTGCAGATGTTGCGAAGCGTTGGCGACCGAGGTGCCGGCCTGCTCGGCGAGCGCCTCGACGGTGCGCGGGCCTTGGCAAAGGAGGTCGATCAGCTCGATCCGCTTCGGGGCCGAGATGGCTTTCCCGAGCCGCGCGAACTGCTCGAAGATGGCGTCCTTGAACTGCCGATGGGGCGTCGTCACGCGCTCAAGTATTCAACCGTACACTTGAACAGTCAAGTGGATCACCGTGAGCGCCCTACTCAACTTAGGGTTGCGCACCGCTGTGGGAACCCTATTGCCTACCAACGATCAGGCCGAATCGACCGCTTCGCCCCAGCGTGACAAATTGCCGCCCACCCTTCACGCCTTTACGCCTTCATCACCCCATACGCAGCAGAGCTACGATTTGAAGGCGTTCGCAACCGAATCGAAACGGCTTCAGCAAGCGACTGCTTGGTTCGGGCAGACCACCTTCTGGACGCCACATCGTTGAATGACATCTTCAGACCCTAAGCCGCCCGTGGCGGCCCCGACCCGAAGCGACCCAACTTTTGCCGAAGGCAAGGCCGCGGCGATGCGACACCGGTAGCGTCCCCAACGGACCGTTGGTAGGATCAAAGTATGACAACCGCGAAGGTCGCCATGACCCTTCCCACTGAGGTTCTAAAGTCAGCCAAGGAGCAGGTTAGCAGGGGGCGAGCTAAGTCGCTGAGCGCGTTTATCAGCGAGGCGGTTGACGAGAAGCTGCGACGAGATGAGCTTGAGAAGCTGCTTGACGCACTGGACACGCAACACGGAGCACCCAAGAAGGGCGCACAAAGATGGGCGAAGAAAGTCATCGCTCGGTCGTCCTCGACGCAGGTGCGCTGATAGCCTTCGAGCGCGGCGACGAGCGGATGCGAGCGCTCTGTCGCGAAGCGTTGCGGACTGGCACGCGGCTCGTGATCCCTGCCGGTGTTTTGGGGCAAGTGATGCGCGACCGCGGACGGCAAGTGCCCCTTCGAGCGTTGCTCTCAGGATCGACAACGGAAGTGCCACCGCTCGATCGGATCCTTGCGGAGGCGGCGGGTGTTCTATGTGGACGCTCCGGAACAGCGGATGTGATTGATGCTTAGGTGGTGTTGCTCGCGATGCGTGAGCGTGCCGTCGTCGTCACGAGCGATGTCGCCGACTTGCGTCGCTTGGAGCCGACGTTGAAGGTTGAGCGTATTTAGGGGGCTGGCGTTCGCGAATTGGCAGGAGCAGCTTCATCTTCCGATCCTAAGCCGCCGAGGACGCTTAGCGGCAGCGGCCAGGCTTTCCCTGAGGACTCGGACCTCCTCCATCAGCGCTCGCGGTTGTCGCCGATGATATCCGCCGAGTCGGACTTCTGCTTCGGCAGCTTCGATATCCACGCTTCCCGGTCGGGCAGAGGCGGGCAGAGGCACTCCTTCCCGCGGCGCTGGGCGCCTGTAGCCGCGTCGGCCTCCAGGTCGCCTTGCCAAAAGAGCCAATTAAGGCTGGGCTCTGAGGCCGGCTAGGCATCGGCTCTCATCTACTCTACGTTCCCAGGTTACCTCTGGCGCATCCAGCGCTACTCGCCACAAAGGGGGCCGCAGGTGGGACAGCAGAATAGGTACAAGAGTTTCGCCCGAGTTGTTCAAGCTTTTGTCGAGCAACGAACCTGGGCCCAAGCGGCCCTCGCCCGCCACGTCGGGATCAGCGCCAAGGCTCTGCACACGCTGTTGGAAGAGCTCCAACAAAGCGGCATGAAGCTCCACCGAGAGTCGGACCCTCCACAGGTCTACTGGAGTGTAGAGAAATCGTGGTATCCCGGCGGAATTCTGCTGTCGGATGAAGATTATCCGACGCTGCTCCGCGCGGCGTTCGAATTGCCTGAGAGCCGAGGTCGGCGTTCGTTGCTCGGAAAAATTCTGGGGCCGATGGCGAGTCCAGAGGTTGCGGAGCGCGTGTCAGCTCGCAAGAGCAGCGAAAGCGAGGACCTCTCCTATGATGTAGTTCAAGCGGCATTACTTGAAGGCAAGCCGCTTAGAATTCGGTACCTCTCCCAGAGCCGTGGAGCGGAAGGCTCTCGGATCGTTTCGCCGCAAAAGCTGATTTCTCACCCGCATGCACGCCTCGTTGCGTGGTGCCACCAAGCGAAAGGGCTTCGTTGGTTTCGCCTCGACAACGTGCTCAAGGCCAACATCGACGAAACGGCCAAGTTCATCGCGGTGAATGCGGATGAAGTGAACCGGATGCTTCAGGAGAGTGTCGACGGCTTCCACGCGCCACAACCGAACGACCCAGGGGAACTTGGATTTTTCGTGCGTTTTCCCGAGGCCAATTGGGTCAAACGGAACCTCTTGTCATCCATGCGAGTGGACGAAAGCGGGAGCACACGCGAGGGCTTGCGAATTGTCTGTGGCGCCGGAGGTACACCTGTAGTGGCGCGCTTTATCGTGGGTCTCGGCGAGGCCGCGCGGGCTGAGGGTGCGCTTCTGAGCGGCTTGGTGCTGGAATTAGCGGCAGGTGCGACGCGACAACACGCGGGCGGGCCGAAGCGAGCGGCAAGGTCGACTGAAGCGGGGGGACGCGCGGGTGGGGAGCCACGG
>CAZSUA010000464.1:0-3390 GCA_964609655.1 uncultured Polyangiaceae bacterium
GCCTTGCAAAGCGACTGCTCTCGCCCAACTCGTGAGGACCGACAGGTTAACCTTCTAGGCACTACTTCTCACCTCTCGAGGTCAGTGAAGGCGAACTCGAATTACGACCCAAACCGACACCTATGTTTCTGCCCCTTGAGCTCATCGTCGCCGCGAGCGACTCCGTTCCCACCCGAAGCGTGACCGCCCGGCGCGGCTTCGCGCGAGCGGTGGCTTCCAGGCATCGCTCGGAGGGGACCTAAGCCATCCCCAGCGCTTTTTTCCCGGCTTCGATCACACGCAAGATCTTATCTGCATCGTACACGGCGCCTTGCCACACGCCGCCGCTCAAGTCTTGAAGGGCGGCCCAGAGGCGCGTGTCATCGGGGAGCTTGGCCGCGGGCGCCAATTCGGGATGTGGCCCTCTTTGTTCGAGTACGCTCGCATCGGGGATCACCGCGTCGCCTTCGCGGCGTACGAGATTAAGCCTGCCAATGAGCGTGCGCGTGTTGATGTCGACCTCGATCCAATCGCCGTCGCGTAGCCGACCGATCGGGCCCCCAGCGAGTGCTTCGGGGCTCACGTGGCCCACACAGGGACCCGTGGAAACACCGGAGAAACGGGCGTCGGTGATGAGGGCGACGTGTTTGGCGTGCGGGTGATACTTGAGAGCGGAGGTGACTTGGTACGTCTCTTCCATGCCGGAACCCATGGGGCCACCGCCGATGATACAGATCACTTCCCCGGCTTGGATCCCGCCTTCGCCCACCAGCTTGATGGCTTCGATCGCTTTGGCTTCACTCGGGAACACGCGCGCCTGCCCAAGCAGATGATACACTCCGTTTTCGTCGATCACCGAGGGATCAATGGCCGTGCTCTTGATGACGGCACCCTCGGGACAGAGATTGCCAGTGAGGAAGGTGACAGTGCTGGTCATGCCGCGGGCTTTGGCGCGTGCGGGCTCGAAGATGACATCGGACGCCTCAACACCGGTCTTTTCTAGCAAGAGCGCACGCACCTTGTGACGGCGTTCGGAATCTCGCCACCAATCGAGCACGTCGCCAAGCGGGGCGCCAAGACCGGTGAGCACCGAGAGATCCAAAAGCCCCAAATCGCGCAATTGCAGCATCACCTCGGGCACGCCGCCCGCCAAAAACACCCGCACCGTGGGGTGCACGCCGTTCGGCAAGCACTCCACGATGCGGGGCACGGCGCGATGAACCTGGATCCAATCCTCTACCGTGGGGATCGGCAAACCGGCACTGTGAGCAATCGCTGGAATATGCAGCAGCAAATTGGTGGAGCCGCCACATGCAGCAAAGACTAGCATCGCGTTCTTGAGCGCCGCTGGGGTGAGGATGTCTTTCGTGGAGATGCCGAGAGCGCGTTGGCGCAGCAAGGCGAGTGCACTTTGGCGCGCGCCTTCGAGCCAAATCTCCTGACCGGATGGCGCCAGAGCTGTATGGGGGAGAGCCAAACCCAAAGCCTCGGCCACCATTTGCGAAGTTGCCGCGGTCCCCAAGAACTGACAGCCCCCACCCGGGCTGCCACAGGCGCGACAGCCCAGATCTTGCGCTTGCTCCAGTGTGATCTGACCGTGCGCAAAACGCGCCCCGATCGTCTGCACCTTGCCGGCATCTTCCCCATCGCTAGCCGGCAGCGTGACCCCGCCCGGCACGATTATGGTGGGTAAATCCGGGAAATTCGCCAGCGCCATCATCATCGCCGGCAGGCCTTTATCGCAGGTGGCGACACCCAACACACCCGCGCGCGTTGGCAACGAACGCACCAAGCGCTTCAGCACGATCGCCGCATCGTTGCGATACGGCAAGCTATCGTACATGCCACTCGTGCCTTGAGTGCGCCCATCACACGGATCGCTACAGTGACCCGCAAAGGGGATCACGCGCTGTTTACGGAACTCCAAAGCCGCCGCTTCAACTAAACGCCCGACTTCAAAATGGCCGGTGTGAAATCCAAGCGCGATGGGTTGCCCGTCCGCCGCCCGCATGCCTCCCTGCGTGCTCAAGATCAGAACCTCAGGCCGCCCCATCTCCTCGGGACGCCAGCCCATGCCAACATTCTGCGTCCAGCCAAAGATGTCACCGCTCGGCCGCCGCAAAAGATCATTCGGTGTGAGCGGAAGCTTTCCGACAGGGCCGGGGCGCGATTCGTCGATCTCGAACGTCTTGGAACTTTGGCCTTCGAGAATGTTGATCCAAGAGGCAGCAGAGCCTAACGAGCCGGGTAATTCAGACATGGGCGGCGAGCCTAGCACCGCCGTTTAATGAAGAACCAGAGCGGCCAAGTGCTGTGTATTTTTGGCTGATTCAGGCCGAGAAACGCAAAAACTGGTGCGGGCCCTGTAGCTTGGGGCGAAATGTGTCGTTCTGAACGCGTGGGACAGGAACGACGACGCCATGTACGAGTGAGGCCAGCCGCTGACTACGACCTCAAGGTCGAGTGCTTGGAGGCCAATGGCGCTCCCCTCATGGTGGTCGATGTGAGCCTGAGCGGCTTTGGGTTCCTCTTGGACACCGTGAGCGCCGAATGGAAGGCGGGGCAGAAGCTCAACGTGATGATTGAGCTTCCGAGTGGCCCCCCGGTGGCTGCTGAACTCACGATCCGTCACACGGCCGGCATTCCCAACGGCGCCGCGGGTGGTGAGCTCACCACCCTAGACGACGCCACACGCTCAAACCTTAGACGTTATGTTGGGGTGCTGTTTGGCCGAGGGCTTTCCGCCTAGCTGAAACCCTCCGACGCTGGAAGGCCAAACTCAACGCGCCCATGAGCGAGGCCCAGAGCACGCCGCGCTCGCCGCCTGCATCCGGCGTTATCCTACAACCGCAGCCGCCACCTTCCACCGAGACGCCTTCGCTCTTGGCTCCGCCTGTTGCAACATTGGGCGTGCCACCGGAAGCACTACCGCCGGTGGCAGCAACCACCGCAGAACCACCGGCGCCAGGCGCACCGCCTGTGACGGCCGCACCCGCAGCGCCGCCACTAGCCGCGGGCGAGCCTCCTGAGCCGCCAACACCCGCCGCACCAGCCGCACCAGCCCCACCGGCCATACCGCCGGCACCCGCATTTCCAGTGGGAACGCTGCACTGTCCGACTGTTGTGTCCGCCGACGAACAATTAGCCCCGACGGGACAACTGTTGCCATTCATGCCGCGACAACCAGGCACACAGGCGTGCGCCACACACACCAAGCCACTCTCCTGAATCCCGCAATTGCCATCCTGTTGGCAGCCATCGTCGGTGCGCAGATTGGGATCGCGTTCGTTAGCATCCACGCGTCCGTTCTTGTTGTCGTCTTCGTCGCCGTCGAAAACACTCCCACCGTCGGTATCTGCGATCAGCACCCAGGTCTTGGTCACGCCGAGATCTGCATCCGCGATGCAGCTA
>CAZSUA010000465.1:0-3362 GCA_964609655.1 uncultured Polyangiaceae bacterium
ACCTACAACCATTGAAGTCGCGCCGAGCGCAACAACTGCCAAAAGAGAGATCATTTTTTTCATTGGATTAAGCTCCTCCATTCCCTGTTAGTTAAGCTTTGGGCTACTTGCCTGCCGCCTCCTGCACACTCCATGCCCTAGTTAGGCTGGAGCGTCAAGGATTGGAATAATGTTGGGGTTTACTGTTGCCACCCTGGGCTCGTGTTCAGCTGCGAACTTGAGAACCAGGATCACTGTGTCATATGACGTATCCTTTTGGGATGACATGCAGAGACAAAGTGAAGAAGCGGCGACTCTTCGAATACGCGAAGATGAAGCAGGTCGCAACCCTGGCGTGAGTCAGTCTGGGGACTAAGCAAGTCCAAATTCAGATTCACTGCTTACGCCCTGAGATGCCCGACTTTTTGGCCCTGCCGACTCCCGGGCCGATGGTCTGTTGACCGAAGCGGTGGTTGATCGCGTCAAGCGTCCGCCCGACGGCCTCCCCACGCTCCTGTCCGAAAAGACCCAACTGTTCGGCGGAAACCGCTCGAAGATTGGACATGCTCACGCCGAGCAAGCGGATCGGCTCAGTGATCTGCGCTTGGCGCCAGAGGTCCTGAACGGTACGCGCAATGACGGCGGCGTCATAGGTCGGAGGGTCGATCGAGCAGCTGCGCGTGAGCAACGGATAGACGGGTTCCTGTTGCTGACTCATTCTGCTCGCGCGCTTCCCCCGCGTGCGCGACAATTTGATCTTCACCGATATTGTCTGCGCGCGGTAGCCGCTTTGCCTAAGGCGTTGCGCCACCGCGTGCGCATGTGCGGTGAGCGTATCGAGCACGGTCTGGGCGTCGGAGACATCCACGCCGAACGTATTTTCTTCTCCAATTGATTTGGGCTCACGCGCTGGCTCGACACTGCGCACATCTTCGCCCCGGGCCAACTGCTGGAGAAGCGGCGCCCGATTGCCGAGCGCTTTTCGGAGTGCGTACGCATCGTACCCGGCGAGTTCAGAAAAAGTACCAATCCCAAGGGAACGCAACGCCTCTCCAAGCGCCGGCCCCACTCCCCAAAGACGCCGCACGGGCAAGGGATCTAACAACCAGTTCACTGCGTCACGCGGAACGACCAACAGCCCATCCGGCTTCGAGAGCGTGCAAGCGATCTTGGCAACCAGCTTATTCGGGGCGACACCGACCGAAACCCTGAGCGAAACGGCTTCGAAGATTCGCGCTTTGAGGCGCTGCGCCAACGCGAGCGGGCCACCAAACAGCCGTACTGAACCTGAAATGTCGAGAAAGGCCTCGTCCAGCGCCAGCGGTTCGACAAGCGGTGTGAATTCGGCGAAGACGGCCGCAACCTGGGCTGACACTTCGCTGTAGCGAGCCATGTTCGGGCTGAGGAACACCGCATGCGGGCACAGCTCACGCGCCTGGAAACCAGGCATCGCGGAACGCACACCAAACTTTCGCGCCTCATAGGAGGCCGCTGCCACAACGCCGCGCCTACCTAGGCCCCCAACAACCACCGGCCGCCCAAGGTACTCGGGGTGATCGCGTTGCTCAACCGACGCATAGAAAGCATCCATGTCCGCATGCAAGATCCAGCGCTCCAGTTCACCTTCCCGCATGCGTTGTCCCGTTTCCCGGATCGAAACTCCGGCTTCTTAGGGCGGACCAGCCTAGCGGGATCTGTCCTGAGTCTGAGACTCGAAACGCACTCACGAGCCGGAACGCGTCCAAAAGGTGGGGTTAAGGAAGGTTCGCCATGCTGGACGCTGAGGCAGGAACCACGAGGCTGAAAAGATCCGTGGGCAGCGAATCCGCCGCTAGACCCCTAGACAAGCGTGGTTTCGCTGGCTGATCGAGCGTTCCCGACCTAGCATCCGCCGTGTGTTCGTAACCGAAGAAGGATGGTCTGCGTGAGTGCTCTGAAGCCTGGTGTTGAAAGTTTTCTTGGTCGATTTTTACAGAGTTCGCTAGATAAGCATTGGCGCACACCGATAGATTTTATTCGGCACTTTGGGCCCACCGAGCTCATCGCAGCATTGGCAGACGCCCCGGAGGTTCGATCACACCTACTGGTGGAAGCCGCGGGCGTGCATGCGCGCATCGCGACCAAGAAATCTCCAGAGTCGGCGACTGAAGACTTGCAAATCGCGCTCGACGAAGGAGTCGCCACTCCGGAGATGATCGTCGCGCTCTTTCCTCCTGACGATCAAGCTCGTTTCCTCCCCCGCGCCAAGGCCTGGAGCTATCTCACCGAGCAACCGTTCTGGTCTGATGGACGTGCTGATTCGGTCTCACGCGTTACATTCGTCGTTACGACCGCGGTTGAGGAAGGTTTGCTGACGCTTGAGCAGGTGCTCAAGAGCCTTAATCTCGACGCACTGGTTGACGTATTGCCCCCGCCCGAGTTGCGGACGATTATGCGCTACAGCTTGGACCTCGGCCGACAGGGAAAGTCCGTCACAGAGCTTGGCCTCCTGGAGCTGCTCTCCATGGAGAAGCTTTTCGGATTTTCTTCGGTTGCTCGGCTGTGGCAAGACTTGATTGTTGAGCTCGTCGCGACGCCCTGCGAATTGAATGGCACGTCAGGGGCCGGGCGCGGTCCCGAGCCGACTTCTCCGGCGGATAAGGCCAAAAAAGGGCGGAGCGAGGGTACTACGGCGCGGTCAGAAAAAGCCGCCAGTGCTAAGCCTGAGGCGGCTGCAACGCTCAGCGCCGAAGCGAAGGGAGCTCCTGCAACCGATGCCGATTTCCCAGCGGCATCCCCCAGCTTTGACGATCTCTTTGAAGAAATTGGAGCTGAGGACGAGTTTCACGAACTGAAAGGGAGTGCGGAAATGAGTGAAGCCGAACAGGCGCTTGAATCCTCCCCTCCCTCCGGCGACGTCTCGCGCGGCGAAGCGGCCGGGGCCGAGCCTGAATCCGCACAGCGATCTCCCCTGGAAGTACAGAGCCGCGAGCGGGCTACAGAACGTCTCCGGAGCCTAGAAAGACTGCCTCCCAACTGGGATTCGCTGCCGACGCCCGTGCTCCTCTCGGTTGATTCCATGTACGCCGAGCTGGTGGTCGCGTCCGATGACGAAGCACGTGCGGAAATCATCCGGGATTCCTTCCCGAACGAGGCACTGCTTCGCACAGCACTGTTGGCGGTGATCGAACTCTTGGATCCCACCATCAATACCAACGATGCGATCATCTCCGAGGCCGATGTGGATTCGTTGATCAAAATCGTTGTATTTGAGGAACGCTTGCGCTTCGAGCGAGCGGGAATTGGAAGGTCTGGCACGCCGTCCCGACGGGTCTCCGCGCCGCCGCCCCTGCCATCGATCCCACCCCAAGGAGACGCCGCCTCCCGTCGTTCTGCTCCCCCGC
>CAZSUA010000466.1:0-3316 GCA_964609655.1 uncultured Polyangiaceae bacterium
TATCGCTTTGAAAATTGTTCACAACCTCCTGGCGGTTGTCTGTGGCGCCATCCAAACGCACGAAGCTTGCATCCCGTGCGCGCAGCTCGGGCTCGACCAAATCTAGCAAGCTCGTCCATTGTGAAAATACAATCGCTTTGTGGCCTTCACCAATCACATCTTCAAGGCGTTCCATCAAACAGGTGAGCTTCGATGAGCCGGTGTGATCTTGCTTTCCAGGGAGCAGCGCGAGGTGGCAAGCAGCTTGGCGTAGGCGAAGCAGCGCTTCGAAAACCGCGAAGGTATTCCCGCCGTCTCGAAATTGAGCCAAAACGTCGCGTGCGGTGGATTGCTGGATGGCAGTATAAATCTCCCGCTCGTTGGGCTCCAGCTCCACCGTGAGCACGATGTCTGTCCTCGGCGGTAGCTCGGGTGCCACTTCGCGCTTGAGGCGACGCAGTACAAATGGCCGAATGCGGCGGCGGAGGCGAGCTTGCGCCGACTGATCGCCTTCTCGAATCGGGGTGGCGTAGCGCTCCTGGAAATCCCGGCGTGTGCCGAGCAAGCCGGGATTGATGAAATGCATTTGGCTCCACAGATCGTCGAGTCGATTTTCGACGGGTGTGCCGCTCAGTGCAACTTTGAACTTGCCTTGGAGTCGGAACGCGGCACGGGCAACTTGACTATCCGGATTCTTGATCGCTTGGGCCTCATCGACGACAATCGTGTCGAATTGCTCTTGGGCCAGCGTGTCGATGTCGAGGCGGAGGAGTCCATAGGTGGTGAGCGTGATATCTGCGGTGGCGTCAAGCGTGCGCTCCGAGCCCTGATACAGCGCGACCTTTAGTGCGGGGCGAAAGCGCTGAATTTCGGCCGCCCAATTGAAGACGACGCTTTTTGGGCAAATCACCAGGGTTCGGCCCTGGATGGCGGCCAAAGTTTCGAGTGTTTTCCCGAGACCCATATCGTCCGCCAGTAGCGCGCCTAGCTCCGCATTTCGTAGAAACGATAACCAGTTAACACCCATGTGTTGATAGGGGCGCAAAGTGGCGGTGAGGTCGCTCGGCAAGACGGCCTCGGGCAGCTTCTCAAAATTCTCGGAAAGCTGCTTCAAGCTTGAGAAATCAACGGGGAGTGGAAGCTCCAGCTCTTCGCACAGCTCAGCCACGATGGGAGCGGCGAGCTTTGGCAGCGCGCCGTCCGCGCTACGGAGCGCCCAAAGTTCAGTGAGCCAGGGCCCAAGTTCAGCCAAACGCGCGAGCGGCAGCTCTGCAAACCCGCCTCCGGGCACGGCAACCAACGAAAGCCCTTCTTGCCAGGCGTTAAGAACCGAAGCGACCGGAACTGTTTTCTCGGGTGCACCTTCGACGCTGAAGGTTAACGAAAGAGTGGCGCCTTCGAACCCAACGGCCATGGCGAGCGGCTTCGGGCCCTCGGAGCCCTTTCGAGTGGGGTGGAGCGTGCGTTCAAATGCCAGCAGCTTCTCAGTGAAACGCGCGGCAAGCGGCCCTTCGTAGTTCACACCCCTGCCGGGAACGAGATTGAGCTCCGAGCGCAAGCGTTCGACTAAGTTGCGCTCCAAGACCAAATTGCGTTTGGGAATGTCGCCTGAAAGATGCACTAATTGATCGCGATCCACGCGGGCGGAAGGCGGGTCACCGTACACGAGTAAGGGCAGTACGCTCAGGCCTTGCTCGGTGTTTTCCAGTTGAAATTCGATACGCGGTTTCGTTTCGATCCGTTGTCGGCCTGGCAAGACGCAACGAATTTCTACGTCGAGGCGCGCCTCCAGCTCCGGAAGTGCCCGGCTCACCAATTCGCCGAGTTGATCCGGATGGAAGCGTCGCTCGATCGGCAGCCGCTCCAGATTCATACCGGTGAGCTCCATGCAGCCGAGGGGGCGGAGTACGCGGCCGAGGAGTGCCACGCCGGGGACAACCCGTTCCGTTAACCCATGAGCAGCTTCGACTCGCAACACATAGCTGCCTTGGCTGTCGCGGTTGACCGAAGCGCGCGGCATCAAGGGCTCGCTTTGGACGACCACGGGCGCCCCTTCAAAATACACGTCTTGCGCCAGCGAGAGGGCTTTGAGGGTATCATCGATGCGGCTTAACACCAATCTTCCGGAGCGGCCGGCTCGGATGATGTTGTCGAGTTCGATGTCGTGTTGCTCGATGGCCACGGTCACGTTCCCGGCTGCCACCAAGCTGGAGACTGCTACCTTGAGCGGCTCGGCCCGGCCTTCCGAGACCAGCTCGCGATCGAGAGCGAGTGCCGCAGGTTCCGGGCGAATGAGAAGATAGCGTACGTGTGCAGGCGCTTTGGTCTCGCTGTTTTCGGCTAGGAGTTCCGGTTGCGCGAGCGCAATGCTGGCGGCCACGACGTGGGCGCAAGGATCGGTGCGGCTGTCGCAATCACAGGTCCACTCAAGATCCGTTGGGTATAATACAACGGTCCAAGGGACCACATGGCCTGGGGACCGCACTCTAAGCACGATTTCGCTTTCCGACTGCGATTCGCGGCGCACGGCTTTTTCGCGGGCGAGTTTGGTCCCGCTTGTCGAGACAGCCGGGAGGGCGGCGGTGCGGACAGCTTGCATGAGCTTTTTCACAGGGGCGCGGGCTGATTAGCATCGAATGTGTTCCGGAACGAGACCGAGCTGTGTATGCTGCGGGCCTGCCATGAACGCTGCCGAGCCGAGCGCGTTGAACGAACTTCTCAAGGCTTGGAGAGGCGATCCGGAGGAGGACACCACCACCGCTCTGTGTGGCTATCTAGGTGCCACGCTTCAGGTGGCGTTGATTGATGAGGTCGGGCGCACCGCCGAACGGCTCTACAGTCAGAATGCGGACGTGCTCATCGCGGTGGGTCGGATGTACCTTGCCGCCGGCATGTTCCCGGCGGCCTGGCGGGCGTTGGCCTACGCGAGGCGGGCCGATCAGCATGACCCACGGCCGTTCCTCTACCTTGCAGAGGTGCTGCTGCACCAAGGGGAGGCCACTCGCGCCAGTGAACTCTTGCAGCGGGCACTCGAGCATGGGGTGACGAGCGACGACATCCTCACTCTGAACGAGCAGCTCGTCGAGTACATGGAGGTGGAGCGAAGGCAGGGTGCGGGGGCCGTTGCTGCACGCGTCGCCGAGGAGGCCACTGAAAGGCAGCTGAAAGCGGGTGGTCCCTCCGATTTTTTCCGCTTGAGGCCTCCCTCCGTCGATGACGACGACACACAGGTTCTCGGGGCGGACGATGTCGCCGCGGTTCGGCGTGAGCTCGAGCAGCGCGACCCCCTGCCTTCCACGGTTGAGCTAGCGGATGAGGATTTGGTGCCGTATGAGAA
>CAZSUA010000467.1:0-3312 GCA_964609655.1 uncultured Polyangiaceae bacterium
GCTCAGCGGGGCTCCCTCCGTCCGCGGCGTCGGACGCCGTTGCGGATCGAGCGTCGTTCCCATCATGGCCGCGTGGTCGCCCTCCATTACGGGATGGCCCACCAACATTTCGACCAACACCAAGGCTAAACCATACACGTCCGTCCACGGCCCCGTCTGCCCATACGTCTTCGGTACCCACTGCTCGGGGGCCCCATACGCCGGAGTAAACGGCGAAAATCCAGCTTGCGTTTGGCTCTGCCTGCCGGCGACTTGGCTCGCCACACTCTTCGCTTTACCGATGCCAAAATCTAAAATCTTGACCTGACGTTGACCTGCGACGTTAGCAACGAAGATATTCTCGGGCTTGAGATCGCGATGCACGACGGAGATTGGCCCCTCTGGGCCGACAAAATTATGGGCCCGTTCAAGGGCGCGAGCAACGGGAGTCAATAGCTCCAACACCTCAAGCAACGAGTACGGCCCTTCGGCATTCTCAAACCGCCGGTACATCACCGCATCCAACGTTTCACCGTCCAGCCACTCCAACACCATGTACGGCACGAATTCCCCGTTGCGGCTGGTGAAGGCGTCCACATGCAGCGGCCTCACCACCGTAGGGATGCTGGCTGACAGTTTGAACAGGAGCTCAGCCTCCCGCCGAAACTGCTCCAAGAAGACAGCATGCTGCTCGCTCGTGAGTTGCTGCGGGATCTTTAGGCACTTCAGCGCAACGTCCGCACGAAAGCCCCGATGGTGCGCCCGGTACACGACTCCGAACCCACCTTCCGCAACCGCGCAATCCACCTGATAGGCGCCTGCAATCTTCTTCCCCACAATACCGAAGACGTCGTCTGTCATGCGCCGATAGCCAGGGGCGAAGGCCCCAAGCGTCGAACAATATCAGATCTGGGCCCTCAGGGAAGCGGGGGCCGTGATGGCGATTCTTGCGTCAGGTCGGGCCAGCGCCGCCGCCGCCGCCACCACCACTGGTTGCTCCACCAGCGCTAGGCGCCCCACCGGTACTGGTGGCTCCACCGGTACCGGTTGCTCCACCTGTACTCGGTACACCGCCGGCGCCGCCGGCACCGCCGGCTCCACAAGTCTCAATGATCGAGGCGGTCAGGGCAGCCGTATCGTCGGCGCGCTGAAGGTCGCAAATGCCTTTCCTGCCCAATGCAGCTTCAACGTTCGCATTGCCAAAGCACTTCATGTCAGCGTGAGCGCAATCGGCGGTGCAATCGCAGAGCTTGGTGCAAAGCCCCGCGTCGCCGAAGCCGTCAGTGCTAGAACCTGGCAGGCAGAAACCCTCCAGTTTCGTGCTGCCCGCCGGGTTGCAGGCATCCGATGCCCCAACCGTACACCCGTCGCCACAGGCGCCAACCGTCTGCGAAAATGGGACGCAGAGCCCTCGACAGGGATCGACCGCGTTAGCGGCCGGATCACACTTTGCACCCGTCGCGAGACCCACTGGCGCAGTCGCTCTGCAAAGCCCCGAAGTCTCAACCGCAGCAGAAAAGTCACACGACGTTCCGGCCCGACACTCGCCTTGCCCGCCGTTGCACTGGGGAAGGCAGGCCGAAGGACCCTGCGCACCGAGGGAAACGCAGGCCATTTCCGCACGATCATGGCACTTCACCTCGGTTGCCGACGGAGTTCCTCCGAGACACGCCTCGTAACAAAACGCGGACGTGTTATCGCCCACGCAAAGCCCATTTGCGCTCAACTTCTGGCACACCGAAGTATCCACTGTGCAATCCGCGGTACAAATGCCACCCGCTGGCCCACCTCCACTGATCGCTCCCGAATCGCTCGTAAGGCACTTCAGCCCGGTGCCGCATGCCGCATCGTTGGCGCAACGCGCTCCAAGCATCACATTGATATTCCCCTGTCCTGGTCCGCTCGCACCACCCGTATTGGCTGCCCCTCCGGACTTATTGCCAGCTCCACCGAGCGAATTGCCGCTGCCACCGGTTGTTGTTGTCGCTGCTCCACCCGTTGCACCGGCAATTTCGTCACTGCCACAGCCCGGCGCGATCCCAATAGCGAACAGACACCCAACCCCGACAGACAACCATGGCAGCAACTTTTTCATGAAAGACGGCGCTCCTCAGGCTAACAGATTGGCCCTAGAGTTCCCCTTTGCTGCGCGGAAGGCAAGGGCAAACGTGCTTTGGCGCCCTCCTCATCCAGGCCAGCCTTCAGCAGCGGATTTTTCCTAAAATTCCGGGTGCTTTAGCTGCGCCTTTAGGCGCTCCCAGTTGCAGGCGCGCCTCTCCGCTATTGGGTGCTTATCCGGGTCCGCAGGTATCGATGATCGAGCCCGTCGCCGCTGGCGTATCGCTGGCCCGCTGAATGTCGCAAATGCCTTTCCTGCCCAGCGCAGCTTCAAGATTGGCATTACCCAAGCACTTCATGTCAGGGTGCCCGCAATCCGCGGTACAATCGCAGAGCTTGGTGCAAAGGCCTGCATCCCCCGCGCCGTCGGTGCTCGAAACTGGCAGGCAGAAGCCCTCAAGTTTCGCGCTGCCCGTTGGATTACAGCCGTCCGGAGCCCCAACGGTGCAGCCGTCGCCACAGGCGCCTATCGTCTGGGAAAACGGCACGCAGAGCCCTCGGCAGGGATCGACCGCGTTCGGAGCGGGGTCACACTTTGCGCCAGTCGTGAGACCCGCTGGCGCAGTAGCTCGGCATAGCCCTGCGGTGGCAATAGCCGAAGAAAAATCGCACGATGTCCCAGGTCGACACTCGCCTTGCGCGCCATGGCATTGCGGAAGGCACGCCGCGAGACCCTGCGCACCGAGGGAATTGCAGGCCATTTCCGCACGATTATGGCACTTCGCCTCGGTTATAGGTGGAGTTCCTCCGAGACACGCTTCATAGCAGAACGCCGAAATTCCGCTGCCCACACAGAGCCCGTTTGCGCTCAACGTCTTGCACACCGTGGGATCCGCCATGCAGTCCGCGGTACAAATGCCACCCGCTGGCCCACCGCCATCGATCGCGCCCGAATCGCTCGTAAGGCACCTCAACTTGGCGCCGCATGCGGCATCATTGGCGCAGCGCGCTCCGAGCAGCGCGTTGATGTTGCCCCACCCACCCGCATTGCCTCCGACCGAACTGTTGCCATTGCCGCCAGCGCTGCTCGCACTACCACCTGTGACCCCCGATGCCCCGGCAGCTCCGCTCGCAGCGACCGACCCGCTGCCACCAGAGTCGTCGTTCCGACCAGTGCTGCTCGCACTGCCGCCTAAAACGCCAGATGGCCCGACACCTCCGCTCGAGCCAACTGAACTGCTGCCACCAGAGCTGATGCTGCCATTGCCGCTCCCC
>CAZSUA010000468.1:0-3311 GCA_964609655.1 uncultured Polyangiaceae bacterium
AGGCGGGTACTCGCAATACTCGAACGGCGGTTTCCCAGATCGTGACCACGACGAGGAACGTCACCAACGGAGGCCCAAGGGTGTTAAGCGCGCGCTTCGTCGGCAGAGCCATGCGCCTCCAGGGCGTGAGTGAGTAGTGCGATTTCGCGGCTGAAATCGACTGTAGTGCGGAGTGAGCTCTTGCGCTCAGTCGGCAAGTTCAGTCGGTGATCGAGCACGATGCGCGCTGGATGCTGGGACATCACCACGGCGCGGTCAGCAAGAAATGCGGCCTCCGCGAGTGAGTGGGTCACCAACACGACGGTCATCCGTCGCTGTTGCCAGAGAGCGCGCAAGCGCTCATCGAGTCGCTGTCGGGTGAGCTCATCCAGCGCGGCGAAGGGTTCGTCCAGCAGCAGAAGCTTTGGCTCTGTCACGAGTGCTCGCGCGATCGAAACGCGCATGCGCATACCGCCTGAGAGCTCGTCCGGAAAGCGCTGAATCGCATGGCTGAGCTCGACGTCGCCAAGCGCTGCGCTCGCTCTCTGTTTGGCCTCTGCGGGTGCGATATCCACAAGCTCAAGCGGCAATGCGACGTTGTCGAGCACTGTGCGCCAGGGCAGAAGATGTGCGTCCTGAAAGACTAAGGCGAGGGCGGCATCAGCCACTGAAATCGCGCCTGCTGATGGGGAATTGAGCCCCGCGATGAGTCGGAGCAGCGTAGATTTTCCACAGCCCGAAGGCCCTACGATGGCCAAGAACTCGCCTTGTTCTATCTCGAGATCGATGCGGTCAAGAACGTTGGTGGCGCCGAACGCGTGGCCCACACCGCGCAGCGAAACCGCTGAATTCGGCTGCTCAGCGGTTGCCAGTGGGGTCAAGGTGTTCTCCGTACCGTCCCGCTGTGCGCCAGTCGCTCTAGCCCTGAATCCAATCGTACTCGGAGCGCGCCTTCTGGGCTGATGCCTGCCCCCACACCCTTGAGAGCTCCGACTTCGATGCTTTCACCCAAGAGAGCATCGAAGCGAGTCAAATCAGGTAATAGACCCGCAACACCGGTTTCGGAGAATGAGCGGTAGCGTGTATCGAGGTGCGCTAAGATTTCGGTGAGCAACCGTTCTCTCGCTACAGGTTCCCCGCCGAGCAGCTTGAGCGAAGTTGCTAGCGCCAAAACTTCATCTGGAAAGACGGTGTTGTTCACGTTCACACCGATGCCGACCACTAGCGCACCCAGCTTGTTGCCCCGGATCTGCGTTTCAACGAGCGTACCCGCGAGTTTCTTGTTGGCCACCAAGACGTCGTTCGGCCATTTGATCTGGGGCTCAACCGGGCTGAACTTGGCGCAGGCGTCACGCACGGCGAGGCCTACTGCGAGCGCAAAACCAAGCGTTTGCCGGGCTTCCCAGCCGGGGCGGTACAGCACGGAGAAGGTGAGCCCTCGGTGGCGTTCGCTGTGCCAGGCGCGGCCTTCGCGGCCTCGCCCTTGAGCTTGTTCGTCGCTGATAAAAACGGTGCGGTGGTGGGCGGCGCCATGCGCGCCGTCTAATGCGTCGTCGTTGGTGGAAGGGGTGCGCTGCTTGTAGGCGATGGCATACGGGAGATCGCGCTCAAGCAATAGCTGTTGAGCTAGAGTTGCGTTGAAGGGCTGATCATTCATGGCACATGACTCAGGCTTTCTTTTCACGGCACATGACTCAGGCTTCCTTAGCCCTGGCTGAGTGATTCCAGGCGCAGCGAGATATCCGCAGCTTTGGCCGAATGCGTGAGGGCGCCCACACTGATGACATCGACACCGAGCGCCGCCAGATGTGGGATGCGTTCTAGGCTGATGCCACCCGAGACTTCGACTAACGCTCGCCCCTTGATCTGCTTCACGGCGGCTTCGACGTCGGCATCGTTGAAGTTATCGAGTAGCAGGATATCCGCGCGTGCTGCCAAGGCATCGGACAGCTGATCTAAGCGTTCAATTTCGATTTCTAGGCGCGAAGTGTGCGGCGCGTGCTGCCGCGCGCGATCAAGCGCTGGCTTCACGCCGCCAGCTGCCGTGATGTGATTTTCCTTGATGAGCACGGCTGAACCCAGGGAGTCGCGGTGATTGTGTCCGCCGCCAAGGCGGACGGCGTAACGCTCCAGTTGGCGCAATCCAGGCGTTGTCTTCCGGGTGTCGGTGATGCGGGTCTGGGAACCCTTGGGTAAAGCGTCGACATAGCTTCGCGTGAGCGTGGCGATCCCGGAAAGATGTTGGACAAAATTGAGCGCTGTGCGTTCGGCCATGAGTAGCCCGCGCGTTCGCCCTTCAGCGAGCCATAGTAGATCGCCGGGCTGTGCAAGGTCGCCATCATTCACGTGCTCTTCCACTCGCAGGCCAGGATCCACCTGATAAAAAGTGCGCGCTAAGATGCGTGAGCCGCAGACCACGAGTGGGCTCTTGGCCGTTATCCGAGCGATGCCTCTCGCTTCGGCACTCACCAGCGCTTCAGTCGTCAAATCCCCAGCGTGGAGATCTTCTGCCAACGCGCGATCTACCAATTCGGTGATGACAAAATCAGGAATCATGGGATCAGTCCGTAACCTTGCGCGAGGTAAAGTGAGAAGAGATTGCAGCTCGCATGGAACACGATTGCCGCACCAATGCCAGTGGTTTTGCTACGGAGCCAGCCAAATACCAGGCTCGGAAAGAATACCGCGAGTCGAAAGGCGAAGGGCTCGGTTGCGAAATGCCCAGCGGCGAAAATGGCGCTCGTGAGCAAGACAGCCGCGCCAAACGGTGCCCCGAGCAAAGTGAACCGGGCAGGCAGAGCTTGAGCGAGCGTTGATTGCAAGTAACCTCGATAGAAGGCTTCTTCAGGAAGGCCCACCGTGAGCAGCTGACCGAGCACCTCGTTCGAGGACGGGAGGTGCGTCCAATTGAATGGCCGGCTTGGGTGCCACCACCACAAGTAACCTGCCCAATAACAAGGAAATACGACGGCAGCGACGAGAGCTGCCCAGCCGAAGGCCAGCGCCGTTTCACGCACCAGCTTCGATACTTGCAGTGGCGTTGTTTCCAACAGGCCGCCCAGTGCTAGTCCGAACGGACGTGGATCCAGGTTAGGGTCTCGCAGCACCAGAAAATACACAGTGCCCAAAAAGACCATCCCAACCCCGGTGGATGCCCACTCGACGGGCAACGCGTAGGAGAGCGTCGCAACGGCGGCGGTCGTGAGCAGCGCCACCCCGAGCGGTCGGCTCACTCCTGAGCGGAGCACTTTACCTGGGTCGGAGCTATTTAAGGACACGGCTACTTTCTGAGTACTGTGCCGAGCCGCGCGCACCCAGCCAAAAGTAACGCA
>CAZSUA010000469.1:0-3306 GCA_964609655.1 uncultured Polyangiaceae bacterium
GGGAGATCGTCGCCCCGCCGCCTGCCTACGGCAACAAAGTGGTGCGCGGAAAGCGACCGAACAAGCCTCGTCCGGGCAAGGACCGCTAACTCCCCCGCTTGAAACGGAACGGCGGATGCTTAGGTTGCGCGGATGTCGACATACCGCTGCAGCGCGTGCGGGGCCTTCAATAGAGTTCCAATGAGGCACACTGGAACTCCGGTGTGCGGTCGCTGCAAGCAGCGCCTGGAAACTAGCGGTGCCCCGCAATCCGTGCAGGCTGCGGCGTTTCGTGCAGCGCTTGACGCCTCGCCCGTGCCCATCCTCGTAGACTTTTGGGCACCGTGGTGCGGTCCGTGTCGCCTGGCAGCCCCCGTCCTTGATCAGATCGCCGGGCAAAACGCCGGCAAGGTGACCGTGCTGAAAGTGAACACGGACGAAACTCCCGAGCTCTCCTCGGAGTTCCGCATCCAAGGGATCCCAGCGTTTGTGCTGTTCAAGAACGGTTTGGAAGCAGCACGACAAGAGGGCCTGCTGCCTTCCATGCAATTCTCGAACTGGTTAGCTCGGCACGTGGCTTCTTATTAGCCAAGGATTTAGTGCATCGCATCCGAGCCTGGCAGCCGGTTCTCACGGTGTGCTACCGTCCTCATCGGCCCCACGAATTTCTGGCATGGCACCTAGGTTTTTCGCTCCATTCCTCCTCGCGTTGACCTTAACGGGGTTAGGGCTGGCGCGCGAACGTCCGATCACGAAGGCGCAGGTGCCTATGCTTGTCTTGCAGGCCGTTGCAAACAAATATCCCGGGGCAATCACCAACGCCTACGCACAAGAAGACGACCGCGGTAAGACGGTGTACGAAGTGAAGCTCAGCACAGGCGGGAGCAAAGTGGATGTCACCTTCGCAAAAAATGGCTACGTGTTGTTCGAAGAACGCTTGATAGCACGACAGGCTCTTCCGGACGGAGTCAAGAAGGCGCTGGCAGGCCGTTATGCCAGGGCCGTCCTGCTCAAGATCGAGAAGGTAACGATCATTGGAAAAGCAGAACTCCCCCTCTTCAGGCTCCAAATGAAGCTTGAAAATAGGCGGCGCGAGGTCCTCCTTGATGCCAATGGTAAGCTCTATAAACGCTGAGCACCTTTATCCAGCAAAGGAACGTGATGCGTGGGAGGCAAGCATGGCTTGCTGTTTGGTGAACTCGTTTGGATGGAACGCGATGTCGTTTCAGATCTTGGCACCAGGTTTCTCGTATTGGTTCTACGGAACATCTGCGTGTGTCGGCTATGTCGACACGGGAGGCGCCTGGGTTGCAGCCGGTGTGCCCGTCGGAGTTCCAGAGGTGATGAGGTCAGCAGCAGAAGCGTTTGTGCATGCCGCGCAACTGGCAAAACGTCGGGCAGTCTTCTTCGGAGCCGAGCGGCGCTTCGTTTCCGCAGTGCCCTTCGAACGATTTTTGATCGGGCAGCAACCTTGCTGGGATCCGCGTGCCTGGCAGGAGACTGCCGAGCGAGATAGTGGGCTTCGCGCGCAACTCCGGCGCGGGCGGGCCAAGCAGGTCTTGGTGCATCGCGTAGCTGCCGACGAGGGCGCGCCTGGCACTCCGCTGCGCCGGAGGTTGGACGAGATGCTGTGGCGGTGGCAGCGCAATCACCCCATGCCTCCTATGAAGTTTGTCGTCGCTACGCACCCGTTCGCGCACGCGAAAGAGAGGCGTATTTTTGTAGCCTTCGTGGGGGATGAGCCCGTGGCGTTTGCCAGCATGACACCCATCTACGCGCGTCACGGTTGGTGTCTCCAGGAGCTGATCCGTGACCCGAAGGCCCCCAATGGCACTTGTGAACTTCTGATTGATGCCGCCATGAAGGACGCCTGCGCCCTTGAAAGCTCGTACGTGACGCTGGGCCTGGTGCCCTTGGCAGGAGCGCAAACCCCATGGTTGAGCTGGGTGAGGCGCTTGAGTTCGGGCCTGTACAATTTCGCTGGGCTCGAAGCCTTCAGAGCTAAATTAAAACCTTGCGAATGGACACCAGTTTACGTCGCATTCCCAAGCACTGTGAGCGCGCAGCGCGCGGTGCGCGACTGCCTCGCCGCATTCGCGCCCGACGGACTCGTGCAGTTTGGTTCACGAGCTCTCGTAAAAAAATGTGCGAGCTGGGTGACGCAACGGTGAGCCGCGCGTGACTCCGCCCCACCGAGGGGTCCGCCTCCCCTGCGATTCGTGCTAGTCCAGGGACCGCATTCATGCCCCTCAAGCTCTCGCTCGAAATTCAGTACATGCTCTTAGTTTTTGGGCTTTTCATCGTGCCCCGAGCGCTCCAACGTTTTAGGCTTCCCAGCGCGGTCACCTGCATGGGTATCGGTGGGATCCTGGGCATTGGATTTCACCTTTTCCACGATGATCACACGATCAAGCTCCTGTCCACATTGGGCATTGTGTCGATGTTTCTCTTTGCCGGGCTCGAAGTGGACTTTGCCGAGTTGAAGCGGGGTCGAAGGGTATTGTTGCAGCACATCGGGGTTCAGCTGGCTCTACTCGTCTTGGGCGCCCTGGCACTCTACTTTGCTTATGGGCTGGACGCGCGAGCGGCCGTACTCTTTGCGCTCGCGCTTTTCACTCCTTCGACCGGATTTATTCTCGACTCATTGGACGGGTTCGGATTGACCGTGGAAGAACGCTTCTGGGTCAAATCCAAAGCAATAGCGTCGGAGCTCGTCGCCCTCGGTGTTCTCTTCTTAACGATTCAGAGTTCCGACCTGGGTGCGTTGGCCCTTTCCGCCGCCGCACTTTTGGGAATGGTGCTCCTGCTTCCACCTCTTTTTCGCGTGTTCGCGCGCGTCATCGCGCCCTTTGCACCGAAGACCGAATTCACTTTTCTTATTCTCGTTGCGCTGGTCTGCGCTTTCATCACGCGAGAGCTTGGCGTCTATTATTTGGTCGGCGCCTTCGTGGTGGGACTCACGGCGGTACGCTTGCGCAAGGATCTGCCGGAGCTGAGCTCCGAAAAGCTGCTCGGGGGGGTTGAACTATTTGCCTCTTTTTTCGTTCCCTTCTACTTCCTCAAGGCTGGGCTACACCTGCGAGCCGAAAACTTCACTTCGACTGCGTTCATCGTTAGCATTTCGTTGCTCCTGCTGGTGCTGCCCATACGCGTCCTGCGGGTCGCGCTGCATCGGACGTTAGTCATGGGTGAGTCCTGGAAAACCGGGGCCAGAATTGGCACGGCCGTCATCCCTACCCTCGTGTTCACGATCGTTATTGCCGAATTCTTGCGAGAACAGTTCGCCCTTCCTCCCTATTTATTTGGCGCGCTCATCATTTTTGCGAT
>CAZSUA010000470.1:0-3305 GCA_964609655.1 uncultured Polyangiaceae bacterium
AATCGCATGCTCTAGCCATTGATCGATTGGTGCCGCAACCTGTTCCCGTTATGTTCCCAAGCCCCGCCGCACACGACCGCAACTGCTGGTAATCATTGATACGCAACGGACCGCCGGGTCGAACCCACCAATCGGGTAAACTACGCGAAACTCCTAGGGTTTTCTTGGATTTTCCAGCGAGTTCGATTCCCGGCGCCTCCCCCACGCCAGCCTAGCTGGCGTGGGGAGTTCGCCGCGGTTTGGTCATGCGCTTGCTTCTTCGCTGATGTCGCACAGGACCGCCTTTAACTCCGTGCTGAGGCCAAGTTAGAGTTCACTTTCAGAAACGTCCGGAACACGGGACTCGCGCTATTGTGCTTGGGCCGCTGGACCTCATCACTGCGGCCATCCCATCACCGCGCTTTCATCTCCTGCGCTATTTTGGCGTCCTCTCAAGTCAAACCACTCCAAACTCCGTCCTGAACTTCTACCCGCGCGCCGCCGTGTTGAGACTACAAACGCCGTACTCAGCAAGATTGAGACCTTGACTACCTGAACGTACGATCAGAAACTGGGGGGCGGGATGGCGAAGAAAGCGATCGAGGAGCGGGTCGTCCTTCGAAAACAGGACAACCTGGGCGCAAACGATGCGGAGGAGGATGGACAGTTCCTGGCAGACTGCTTCGTCGATACGGGCGACCTCGCTCTGCTTAGAGACGTCGCGCGCCCAGAGCGGATCGTTCTCGGGCGAACAGGAACCGGTAAGACCGCCCTGCTACTGAAACTCCTCGCCACTGAGGAACGCAGCGTCGAGATCAAACCTGAGAGCTTGGCTCTTACGTTCATCTCGAACTCGACGATCCTCCGCTTCTTCGAGGACCTCGGCGTCAACCTAGAGGTCTTCTACAAACTCATCTGGCGACATGCCTTCTGCGTCGAGCTGATCCGCATGCGGTTCAACATGTCCCCCGGTCAGGAAAAGGTCTCCTTCATTCAAAAGGTCAAAGCCTTCTTGAAGGGTGGGCAGTACTCATCCGCGATCCAGTACCTGGAGAAATGGGGTGACAAGTTCTGGGAGGAGACCGAGCACCGCATCAAGGAGATCACGACCAAGGTTGAGGAGTCACTCAAGGGCTCTCTGAAGGGTGAGTTCGCGCATATTGGGCTGTCAGCGGAGGGCGTTAAGACTCTGACAGAGGAGAAAAAGGCGGAACTTGTACAGCGAGGACAGCGCGTGGTGAACGATGCGCATGTGCCGCAACTGAACCAGCTACTCGACCTGCTTGGGGACGTTTTGGACGTCAAAGACTTTCGACAGGTCCGCAACGCCAAGATCGTCATCTCCCTACGACTCGATCTACTCCAACGGGTCTTCGCGAGAGCCCGAACGCCAGGCTTTCAGGAGGAGAAGCTCCAGTCTCTGTACCTCAAAATGTGTTGGAGTAAGGCGCAGCTCACGGAACTGATCAACGCGCGAGTGAACCGACTTTTCTGTGACCGCTACAGCGTCCGGAAGCAGCTCACATTCGAAGACATCCTTGTCGCCACGCCGAAGGCCGAGCGACCGCTCGATTACATGCTGTCCAGGACCTTTATGCGTCCTCGCGACGTTATCGCCTTCTTCAACGATGGCATTCGAGCTGCCGAGGGAAAACCAAAGATTGGCTTCAAGGATATCCGCGCTGCCGAAGCAGATTACTCGCGGGGACGACTCCAGTCTGTCTCCGACGAATGGTTCTCCGACTACCCTAGCCTCAACCTCGTGGCGCGCGCCTTTCTTGGTGGCAGCATTACCCCATCACAAGCGGCACGCATCCTGGACGACGAACGGCTCGAGGCAAAGTGCCTTGAACTAACCACCGCGTCCGTCCCGCCTCCCAACGATGAACTGATCTGCGCGTGCGAAGCGGTCGCGAACTCCTCGCGTCCCGCGATGGAGGCGATGCGGGTCGCGCTGTCGACCTTTCACCGTGTAGGAATCGTAGGTCTGAAGATGAACGCCGCGGAAGCCCACTCGTGGTACGCGGACACCGCGCGACGGGTCGATCCATGCGAGATTCTTCCCAATATGAGCGTCGAGGTGCATCCGATGTTCTGGACTGCGCTGCAGGTATCGAACCGCTCCTGACTACGCAACCTTCCCGAAGATCGTCTTCCGCGTCGTGAGCACCCTGTGACAATGATCAAATTGTTCCTCATCGGTTCGGCGAGGGCCAATGACGTTTCGTGTCAGATAACCCATGGCCGCCCGAGTGCGGTCGTTTCGGATTTTCTTGAACGGCGCCCCGTCAAACCGGCTCAAATCTTCCCGAGAGTCAGCCGGGCGCGCTAGCCTTGGCGGATGGGGCGAATCACGTCATACCACCCACTGAAGAAGTACCCACGAGGACCGTGGTCCTCCGATGCTGATCGACCGCTACCGTTTGCCGACTCCTCTTGCAGAAGAGAGCCCGACCTTGAAAACTCTTTTCCCGCGATCACGGGCCTTTGTCGTCTCAACAAGACGAAAAAATTTGAGGTGGGCGAGCGTGTCGCCTACTTCACCGTGGGTCGGCCGCGTTACCTCACCGCGATAATCATCATCGAAGAGTCCTTCGCCACTCACGACGAAGCAGCCAACTCATGGTACCGCCCGCGCGGTGTCGAATCACCGCGCAATCTGATCGTATCAGGTAGCCAGCCTCTGCGCTTCGGTCTTACATGCGGGTTCTACAGGAACGCCGCGCACGATCGCGTCGCGCCCGACCGCGCGGCGGGGCGCACAGAGGAAGACGTGATCAGAGAATGGAACGCCCTCTACGTGACTCGACAAGCTCAAGCCCCGCACGCGCACGTGTGCCGACGCCTCTTCGTCGATTTGGAGGCTCCTCCGGAGTTGTCCGACGCTGGCGTGAAGAGGGTCTTTCCGAAGGCGAAGTTCCCGGGGACCCAGAACCCAACGAAGGTTGACGAGGCCGTCGTTGATGCGCTTGTCGCCGAGCTGGGAATCAAGCTGGCACCTTTTCGGGTGCCATCCGCTCACTGACCATCTCGCCAATATCTAAAATTCCGAAAGCCGCTACATCATGACTCGAAGCAACCTCACGCGACCGCCCGCCGCTGGTACAAATACTTCTGGAAATCTGTGAAGACGCGGCCGATCTCGTCGGGGCGGCCTAGGTCGGCAACCGCGTCCGCGATCGAGTTGTGGTATTTGAGCCGGAGTAGTGGCGTGAGCTTTTCTTGGTCGAGCTCTTCGACGCCGACGCTGACGTAGTGCGAGAGGACGAAGTCCGTGATGAAGCGGCCAAGGTTACGCAGCAATTGTCGCACCGCTGACGCGACTT
>CAZSUA010000471.1:0-3290 GCA_964609655.1 uncultured Polyangiaceae bacterium
ACCACTGAGTTACTCCCGCGAGAGGGGCCGTTCTGTACTTAGAACGGCCAGCGCCTGTCAAGCGCCCACTTGAGCTTCGTGGGCGAGGATCTGTCGAAACGGGGTCGGCGCCGCGCCCGCTCAGAGGTTGAGCATCCCCAAGTGCTTCAAGTGCTTCCCAAACTTGTCCTCGATTTCTCAAAGTCGAACATAAGATAGTAAGCATGCTTACTATCTTCCAAGGAACGAAAACGGGCAGCCCACCTGGCACGCCGGCGGCCCCGCCACCGTCCTGCCCCTCACGCAGCGACACGCAGCGACGGGCGATGCCAGGGAGGGGCGGCGGCCGCGCTCCGCGGCAGCGGGGTGGGCATCAACACCAACTTGGTGTCCACTCGATCAAGCCGAAGGCCTACCGCTGGATCACGGTGGGCCGCGAGCCGCGCATTTTTAACTGGAAGGCAAACTGGGCCGGCCAGTGCTCGGAGTTAACCTGAGGCTTCTCGTCTGTTTGCGGGAGCTCGGCTGGATCCGGTCTCGTTGCTGGCCCGCCCCCATCGCTCCCTGTTCGCCCGGAAGCTGCTCAGGGAATCGTGACGCCTTCGTCGTCGTCATCACCCAGTAAACGCCGGGCTTCCTCGACATCCTCAGCGGCCACATAGAGCGTCACCCGCCCCAAGGCTGACTGCAGCAAGTCCATGTCATCCACGTGACTCTTCAGTCCGTTGGATTCCAACAAGGATTTCGCAAGCTGTGCTTCGACGCCGGTCCCGTACACGCGCATGGGAATAAGATCCATGCGGCGAATATAGACTTGAAGCCTCTCACTGGAAAGATGCTAAGTTTTCCCGCGTGGCGTTACGACAGGAACTAATATCAGTCGTAGAGGCTCTGCTTTTGAGCAAGGAAGAGCCGATCGGGCTCAATTTGATCGGCGAGAGCCTCGGCGCACTGGCGATCACGCCCACGGAGCTTGAAGAGCTGTTCGCGCAGCTCGAAAGCGCTGGGCGGAGCATTGCGGGCGATAAATCCGAGGCTGCTTCCGGCGCTCTAGGCCGAGTCATCGATGCCGCACGCGAGCTCCGAAATGAGCTAGGAAGAGCCGCTCGCGTCCGGGAAGTAGCGGCTCGGGCTGGTCTTTCGGAGGAGCGCGTTCGTGCCTCGCTCCTGCTTGTGCAGGTCATGCAGCGATAATTTCGCGGGATCCCCGCGCTGAGATTCTGGCAAGAACGGAACCCCCGTCGTTTCGACCGCTAGGTTTTCTCGTCAACTGCAAAAAAGCTGCTAGGGTCCGCGCACTTTCATGACTGACGCTTTTGATTCGATCGACGGGCGACTCGCTCAGACCCTCCGCGAAAAGGGGTTTACGGCTCTCACACCTGTGCAAGAAGCTGTGGTGGCGCACGGAAATTCCGAAGTCGACTTCCGAATTTCTTCTCAGACGGGCTCCGGCAAGACGCTGGCCATCGCGATGGTTTTGGCCCAGACGTGGGAGCGCGCCACCGAGCCCGCGCGCGCGGATTTCTTGGGAGCTGCCCCCCGCGTGGCTGTCATCGTGCCCACTCGCGAGCTCGCCACTCAGGTGGAGCGCGAACTCCGCTGGGCCCTTGGCTACCTCAAAGCGCAGGTCGTTTCGGTCACGGGCGGCACCAGCGTGCCCGGAGATCGCCGCTTGCTGCACAAGTTTCGCGGCATCTTGGTGGGTACGCCTGGGCGAGTGTGCGATCACCTAAGGACCAAAGTTCTCGACCTGTCGGCCCTCGAAACACTGGTTCTCGACGAAGCCGATCAGATGCTGGATCTCGGGTTTCGCGAAGAACTCGATCAGATCGTCGAAAGCTCCCCGAAGAGCCGCCGCACGCACTTCGTCTCGGCAACCTTCCGACCGGAAATCAAACGCCTCGCTCAACGCTATCAGAAGGAGGCGGTGCAGCTTGAGGGAACGCCACTCGGATCTGCGAACGCTGACATCCAACACATCGCGCACCTGATCCATCCCGATGATCGCGAGAATGCTCTCATCAACACCCTGCTCGCCTCGCTCGGCCAGAAGACGCTCGTTTTTGCGCGAACCCGGCAGGATGTTCGGGACCTCTCTGATTTCTTGAACGAGCAGGGTTTCTCCGCGGCTCCGATCAGTGGGGAACTCGAGCAACGGCAGCGTGATCGCGCCCTCGCGGCCTTCAAAAACGGGCAAACGAGCATTTTGGTTGCTACCGATGTAGCGGCACGCGGGATCCACGTGGAGGACATCGAATTGGTGGTGCACGTCGATCCGCCGTCGGATGCGGAGCTCTATGTGCATCGGAGCGGACGCACCGGCAGAGCAGGCAAGAAGGGTCGGAGCATCTTGCTCGTGCCTGCCCGATCGCGTGCACGCGCTGAACGCCTATTCACAGCGGCTGCAGTGCGCGGACGCTTTTTACCGACGCCTGACGTGAAGGCAATTGAGAAGCTGCAACTCGAAGGTATTAAGGCCGCAATCCAGGAGCAGCTCCAGGCGCCTGTGCCGGGACCGCTTGATTATTTGGCGCTCGCCCGGGAATTACTCGTGGAGCAGGATCCAGCCGAGTTGATCGCGCGGCTTCTTGCGACCGCGAAAATCCAAGGCCCGTGTGAGGCACGCGAGTTACGCAATGTTGCTCCCCCAGCACCAGCTCGCAAAGCGCCGCTGCAAAATCTGCTTCCCGGTGCTCGAGCACCCTCTCCGATGAATGGACCGCGCGGGCCAGCGCCGCGACCGTTTCAGCCTGGCACACAGAGCCCGGTTGAGCGAAGTGCCGGCGAAGTTGGATTTGCGCGTTTTCGTGTGAGCATGGGGAACCGGCACGGGGCGACGCCGCAAAGGATCCTCAGCATGGTGTGTCGCCGAGGCGGGATCCACGGCTCGGATGTGGGTTCCATACGGATTGAAGAAGGCTTCACAACGCTGGAAGTGAACCGCGCTGTCGCGAGCGCTTTCGCCCAGAAATCAGGCCGTCCTGACGCGCGCGACCCCGATGTGCGCATCAGCCCCGCTCCCGCGGGCGCGCCACCTAAGAATAGCCGTCCGTTCGCGCCACCTGTCCGTTTCGCGCCACCCGGACGCTAAAATGGAACCCCATAGCGGCTCACCCTGATCTAGCGGCATAGCTCTTTGCGCGTTCATTGAGCGAGCAGGCGTGGAGATTCGGCGCCGAGCCCGCGCAGAAGAGGTTTTGAGCATCCCCACGTGCTCCCAATCTAGTCCGTGACCCCTTATCTCAAAGTCGAACAAAAGATAGTAAGCATGCTCTCATCCTTGATCACTGCGTAGCTGTAATTTAGCAGCG
>CAZSUA010000472.1:0-3285 GCA_964609655.1 uncultured Polyangiaceae bacterium
CTCGGGAACGGGTGGGACGAACACCGCGAGTGGTTCTGCCTCCGGGAGCGGCGGGGGACTTGCTGCGACGGGCGGAACCGGCAGCGGTGGCGTGAATAGCGGCACAGGTGGAGCGGGGGATCCGACCCGGATCGAGATCGTTCATGCCGACTTCACTGCACGGAGCGTCGGCGGATATTCCCAGGCGATGGTCGTCGGTGACTTCGGTTTCACTCCCCCTTGGAATGATGGGCTCGACGCGGGGCGTGTGACGGTCGTCGACGAAGGCAGCAACAAGTTTTTACGCATGAGCTATCCAGCCGGTCAGTTCGGTCCTACTGCCGGCGGGGTCCAGTTCCTGGTGCCCTTCGGTCAGACCTACCAAGAACTCTATTTCTCCTATCGAGTCCGCTTCAAGGCGGGCTTCGACTTCGTGCAAGGCGGAAAACTTCCTGGTCTGGTTGGCGGTTCGATTCCGAGCGGCTGCAGTCCGAAGAAAGACGGGTTTTCAGCGAGAAACATGTGGCGGACAGGCGGAGCCGTCGTTCAGTACGTCTATTGGCCGAACCAACCGAAAACCTGTGGCGACGATCTGAAGTACATGAACGGAGCGACCCAGAAGCTCTTCCCAACGGGACAGTGGGTCACCGTCGAGCACCGAGTGAAGATGAATACGGCGGGGACCCCGGATGGCGTCCTTCAGGCATGGGTCGACGGCGTCCTTTATTTGGAAGACAACGCGCGCCTCTGGCGCGATACCGGTTCGACCTTCGGGATCGACACCCTGTACGTCTCGAGCTTTTTTGGCGGCAATAACGCGTCCTGGGCTCCGGCCGTGGCACAAATCGCTGACTTCGACGATCTCATCGTCGCAGACAAACCCATCACACACTGAGAACCTCAAAGACCCGCGGCCAACTCTGTTACACCCCGCCGAGCGGTTCGTTCATACCTCGCCCTTCATAGGCGAGACGAATGGCATATTGCTATGGTTGGCAGCGACGTTGCGTGGCACGAAATGGTACGTGTGGGCGCGCGGGTGGTGCTCGCTGTGACGCGGACACCAAAAATCCTTGCCTGCCGAGGTGCGACGCACGTCCAAACAAACGGGGCACGGCGGCTCAATTTCGGGCACCCTGGGCGTGGACTCCGGTGCGCGCACCACCAGCACCGGGCAATGGGCCATGCGCACAACACCCTCCGCTACTGACCCGAGCAGTATCCGCTCCACACCTCGTCGGCCATGAGTCCCCAGAACCAGGATATCGGCTTCAAGATCAGAAGCGAGCTGTGCGATCTGCTGGGGAGGGGCACCAAAGGCAATGTGAGTTACCACTCGCGCGAGCCCTCCAGCGTCCGCTACCTGCGCCACCTTGGCCTCCGCATAAGCCTTCAACTTCTGGGCGGCATCTTCGATCGTCATCGCGAGCACGCCTTCGGAGGAATCGACGAACACACCGACAGCAGCAGTTCTTGCGACGTTAATGAGGTGCACCTCGGCCTGAGCCTGACCCTTCGCCAAAAGGAAGGCCTGCGCTACGGCAAGATCGGACAACTCGGAATAATCTACGGCGGCTAGAATCACATACGACCGTACGCTGGAATTGCTCATGGCTGATCCTTTCAGAGAAGAGGCACCCTACTCGAAACACATCGGGTTCAGAGTCAGCGCTGCACATCACATGCCATCAAACGAGCTCACGGCCTCTGAGAAGTTCTCGGCGAATTCGGTTCCACTAAATCCTCGAATGTCGGATTCGAGGGCAGCGCGTTTCTTTTGCGCCAGCACCTCGAATCGGCGCAGCATTTTCGCGAATGGCCGAGACGTGTTGGGTGGAGCCTCAAAACTAGGTCACACTCACGCCGATGAACGAAAACTCTTGGCTCGAAGACGTGTTCGCTCGCATGGCAGGCAGGGTCAGTCAGGCTACTGGCAGCTTCTGGACGTTTTCCGTTGCCGTGCTCGTCGTCCTCATATGGGCAGCGACGGGGCCATTTTTTGGATATTCTCAGACTTGGCAGCTCGTGATCAACACAGGGACCACCATCGTTACCTTCTTGATGGTGTTCGTGATTCAGCACGCACAAAACAAAGAGATGCGTGCCGTTCAGCTCAAGCTCAACGAGCTCATTGCGGCGATCGAGGGAGCGAGCAACCGACTGATCGATGTCGAAGACCTGACCGACCGAGAACTACAACAGCTCTACGGGCGCTTCCAACACCTGGCGCAGTCGGCACAACGCCTTTCGCATGGCGTCAAGCTCACCGTCGACACGGAAGACGACCCCTAAACCACGCGCCTGCACGGAGCTTCGTATTCCGGGTGCTGCCCCCCTCCGCGCCGCTTAACGCTGCGCGACTCCCCCCAAAGCGCCGGCTGCGCCGCCACTGGGGGGAGCCTCAGTCCACAGCTGTCGTGCAGGCACCGCGAACGAAGCGAACGCTCCAGTCGTCGCCGACTTCGGTCGTGACTCGGGGATGCTCTGCGAGCACTTGGCGAAGGGTGTCGGCGAGCTCTTGGTCGCGCTTGTCGACGCGTCTGCGGTTGAGCGGCGGACCAGGCTCCACGACGCAGAGGTTGACGTTGACGATAGCGGCAGTCGCTCGAATCCCAGCGGATACTCGGGACACGAGCGCCAAATCACCGCTGGAGCGCGTGAGGGCCTCGGTAGGGATCGCCACGTCCACAATCTGGACCTCGCGGCTCAGGGCGGCTACGAGGCCCCGCCCTAGGCTCTCCACCGCGTCTGAGCCGAGTGCCGCGCCGAGGTGGACGACTCGCACCCGGAGCGGCCCGCTCTCACTCGTTCCGACCTCGATCGCGATCGCTTCTCCGGCAGCAGCGGCCGGCCAGAGGCGACGGACGCTGGTTCGGATCATGCTACGCCCGATGTCGAGCTGCTGAGCAGCCGACGGTGGAGGAGGCGTCAGCGGCAGCAAGGGATCCTGAGACGAGCGCAGTGTGGACTGGAGACCAGCGAACGCCGTCGCGTCAGGGATCGCCAGGACCTCAATGCGAGGCACGACGCCGGACGCGGACTTGAGTTCGGTGTCGAGGCGCCCGCGACAGGCTTCCCCGTCCGCGGTATTCCCGAGCAACACCACGCGAAGATCGACCTCGTGTCGTTCGACGCGAACGCGACTCTGGACAATCTCGCGGGGCTCGCGGGTCAGAGCATCCTGGACGGCCGCGCGGACCCGGACCTGCCAGGCCACCTCGTCCAGTGCCCGACGAAGCGGTAGGTACACCACGGCGAGAAGAACCAGCGGCATGAGGAAGCGGAGAGCGGGCCCGGCCTTTGAGG
>CAZSUA010000473.1:0-3282 GCA_964609655.1 uncultured Polyangiaceae bacterium
ATGCAGCTGAGAGCGATACCGACGATGCAGCTGAGGGCGATACCGACAATGCCGGTGAAGGCCAGGCCACTTCCGGCGATGCCGCAGCGGGTCCCGGAAAACGTAAACGTCGGCGCCGAAAGAAGAAGTCGGAGGTGGCACCCGGCGCGCAGGCACAGGCACAGGCCCCCGCAGCGCGTGAACGTCCGCGGCATAACCAGAAAAATCCTCGTGTCATGGAGCGGCCGCCATTCGGCGTCGGGGAGGAAGTCTTTGGCAAAGTGACGGCCGTCCTCGACACCGCCATCATGGTGGATCTTGCGGGCAAGGCCCTCGCGATCTTTGATCGCTCTGAAATGGAGCCGGACGATCTGGTGCCGAGCGTTGGCGATCGCTTGGTGGCTCGAATTCATCAGGACGGCGCACGCGGTGGGCTGGTCGTGCTCAGCCGCAAGCCGCTGCGCGAAGAAGAAACCAAGCCCCTCGTCGAGAAAGCGTACAAGAATGGCTCGTTCGTACACGGGCTGATCACCGGCGTGATCAAGGGCGGGGTCGAAGTAGATATCCAAGGCCTGCGAGCGTTTGCGCCAGCATCTGGGCTTGATTTACACCCTTCGCACGCCAACTTCGCTGGCCTCCTGGGTCAAGTGTTAGATTTTAAGGTGATTCAATACGAACACCACGGTCGCGATGTGGTGGTGACACGGCGGCCGATGTTGGAAGCAGAGGCACACGTGCGCCGAAAAGAGGCGCTCGGAACGCTCACCGAAGGGCAAGTTCTCCGTGGTGTGGTCCGCACCGTCGTCGAATGGGGCGCCTTCGTCGCACTTCCTTCCGCCGAGAATCTGGAAGGGCTCGTTCACGTGTCCGAAGCGAGCCACGATCCGCGCGCGCTGATGATGGATATCTTGAAGCAGGGCGATAGCTTCGATGTGAAGGTCCTGCGCGTGGATGAGCGCGGCAAGCTCTGGCTCAGCCGCAAAGCCTTGATGGCCGATCCTTGGGCTGAGGCGCGCGCCAAATACGCAGTTCGCTCGCTGCACACGGCGAAGGTCACCCACATTGAGCCGTTCGGGGTGAGTTGCTCCCTCGATTCCGATATCGAAGGCTACATCCACATCACCGATCTGTCGTTAACCCGGATTGAGACACCGGATGCACTGGTCAAGGTGGGCGATGAAATCCCAGTCGTGGTGGTGACGTTCGACTTTGAGAATCGGCAGGTGGGCTTGCATCCCGCGCCCAAGCCCGAGCACGCTGAAGAAGCTCCCCAGAAGGTGAGCAAGAATGGTGCGCTCAAGGTCGAGGTGATGAAAGGCGAGCCGGGCGGCCTCACGGTCCGCGTTCTGGGCGCCACCGGACGTTTCGCACGCGGCTTCATCCCCGCCGGCCAGACGGGCACCGCCCGTGGCACCGATCTGCGGAAGACGTTCAAGGTCGGCCAAATCCTAGACACGAAAGTGATCGATTTGGATCGGCGCGGCGAGGTCAAGCTCAGCGTCCAAGGCCTAAAAGACGACGAAGAGCGCAAGGCGACGCGCGATTATCGCCAGAAGCTCCAAGCCGAGAGCAGCTTCGGAACCTTGGGTGATTTACTCAAGAAACGGCTTGGGCAGTCCTAAGTCCCCCGCATCCCCCGGCATTCCCCCGCCATTCGCGCGGGATCTGCCAAGGATTCCGCCCAGGGCGTTGTCGAAGAGTTTGTGTTCGACTATGTTCCGGCCCACGCTGAAAAATCGCGTGAAGCTTTTCTCACTCCGCCTCGTGTAGTCCGACCGAGGTTGGGTGCGAAGGAGTTGCCCGCAACCAGGGCGCGCCCGGACCGAACCCGCATGCAAGACACCACCGATCGTGAGTTGGTAGAAGCCGCCAAAGGGGGCAATAAGCAGGCCTTCGGCCAGATCGTGGCGCGCCATCAACGCCGGATTTATCGGGTTGTGGTGCACATGCTGCGGAACGAAGCAGAGGCTGAAGAGGTCACGCAGGAGTGCTTCTTTCGTGCCTACGGCGCACTCGATCGGTTTGATGGCAGGAGCGAGCCGTTCACGTGGATGTACCGAATCGCAGTGAATCTATCGCTCAACATGTTGAGAGCCAGGAAGCCGCGCGGTCATGCCACAAGCCTGGACGACCCGAAGGTCGAGGGGGCGCTCGTTGAACGCCGGCCATCGATGGCTGATCCGGTCGCGCAGAATGCTGACCGAGAATTGGCGTTGGCGCTCGCGGATGGGATGGCACAGCTGAGCGAAACGCTCCGCGTCACTTTGATTTTGGTGGCCTTGGATGGCTTGAGTCACACTGAGGCCTCTGCCGTGCTCGGGTGCCCCGAAGGAACGGTTGCCTGGCGCGTCCACGAAGCCCGCAAGCAACTCAAGGTTTTCCTGGACGCAAAAGGGCATGAGCTCACTGGAACACGGGGCGAACGATGACTGAGAGAAGATCTGTGATGCTGCCCGACGAGGCCGAACGTTTGCTTGCCAATTGGGCGGTGCCCGAAAAGCCTCCGGAATTTTGGGATTCAGCGCAGGCGCGGCTGCTCGAGCGAATTGAAGCCCATCCAGCTGAACGCACGCCGGACGGATTGCTCGAAGCCCCCTTACCGCTTGAAGATGAGGATTCTGAGAGCGCTCCGGCGAGCGCTCCTCGACTCGTCGAACACGCTTCACCCCGAGACTCAGCGCCACGGGTTTCTGTCCGATCAGCAACCGCCTCTTTGCCCGAGGCTGCGAGCGAAGAGACAAGCCTGGTCGATTTCGCGCGATCCATTGGTCCCCGCAAGCCTCAATCCTCACAGCTCGACCTCAGCGCTCGAGAAATGCTGCTGAACGCGACCCAAGTTCGGGACGCAGCTCCATCCGTTGAAGAGCCCGGGCGAACCCAGCCACGCATGACGGCTCCCCTGCGTGACGTGTCCCGCCCGGTGCCCGTGGTTGCGGCAGCCACCAGCTCCGTCCCAGCGCCTGCGGTGAGTGGTCGAAAGAGTAGGATCTTGATGGGCCTTTTCGCAGCCGCAGCCTTGTTCGCACTTTGGTTTCATTTTCAGGCAGGCGTGGCTGAGCCGGCCGCTCAACTCGCGAAGAATGAAGAAGCGGCGCACCCCGAGCTGGTGGAGGAGCTGCGTTCGGTCTCTCCCGCTCCGCGGAGCGCGCCTCAGGGGGCTGACAAGATTGCCCCCGAGCCAGCGGCAGAACCGCAAATTGCTGTTGCCGATAACCTTGAAAATCTTAAAGCCGCTGGGAGGCGAGATGAACGCGCCACGAAAGAGGACTTCCGCCTAGGCAGAGTGGCGAGCAAGCGCGAAGC
>CAZSUA010000474.1:0-3265 GCA_964609655.1 uncultured Polyangiaceae bacterium
CTTGCTTCTGCTCCTCCTTCCGATCAATTTTGCACTTCGAATGTCTTATGCTCTTTCGCTCAATCAGGACACGTTGGCCCACGTCACTCCGCGCGTCGCCGGTGTCACCCGCGAGGTAAAGAAAAACGTGGGGGATCACCGGCATCGCTCCCTTATGGTGCGCCCGTCCTGCAGGGCGGGCGCTAAGGGGTGCTCAGTGAACGCCACGCCTACGATGCGTTTACAGGTTTAGGATCCAAAGTTCTCTTCTAGTCGAGTGCACGCAGGGTTGGCGTAGTCATTTGTTCGAATTCAGTTCTAAGGGTTGACAAGGGTAGGGGGGGGGGCGGTATTGAAGGAGCATGCGGGGCGGCAAGCGCTTTGCAGTTAACGTCACCGTGCGGGATCCGGCCAGCGCGAGTTGCCGTTAGTAAGGCATTTCGATTTCAATAGAGGTAAGCACCAATGAAAACAATCTGCGATGACATCACACTACCAGCTGGATTGCAGTCGAACTTGGGCTATGGGGGTTCGGGAGGAACGCGAATTGGGGCCAGTCTCTGCTTGGCAACCTTTGTATCAGTCAGTCTTTTTGCGTGCGCTGGGTCCGATTCGGCGTCAGAAAAGGTCGTAACCGTTGACTCAGCGTTAACTGCCACTGCGGCCGACTCCACCTTGACGAATGGCGTGGCTGAGACCGACGTGGGCTCCCTTTTAAGTACCGCCGGGGTGGTTGGGACGGTGCCCGCCGCAGCCAGGGTGCGGGCCCGCGAGGTACGTGACCATTTGGCCAAGCGCCACTTCGCGAATTATCGCATCATCAGCACCACGCACACGAACCGCGGGCAAACGATTGACTGGGTGGATCCACACGATCTGGATCCGAGCTACGACACACGAACCCCGCCCCCGCCGGCGCCGTCACCGGATGGGACCTTTAGCACGGCTAGCGTCACCCCGGATGCCCTTCGCGGCATGGAAGACCGATACTTGCCGGGGCCGGCCGGCGCCGTGCCGGTGCTGAGGCCGAATCTCAGCTACTACATTAGCGGCGAGAGCAAGCTGGGGAGCATCGCGGAGTTTCTGGCAAGCATTCGCCCCCCTCAAGGCGCGAGCACGTTCCGACTGTATGCCGGGTATGGCGATATTGCCGCAACCGCCGTCAATACGGGCACCCAGGCGTGGGTGAACCTCTGGGACATCCAGGGCGTGCCGGACAGTGAGATGTCGCTGATTCAGACTTCAATTAGCTCCTGCGAGTCCACCGCGGGCGCTGCGACCGAAACCGTTGAGTGGGGTGTTCAGAAGCAGAAGGCGCTTTACGGTGACACCCAATTACACCACTTCATCTACTTCAACACCAATGGCTACGCTTCAACCGGAAACTACGTTGGCGGGTATAATCAGAATTTTCTCGGCTTCGTCCCGTACGCTGGGGCGTTTCCGCCAGGAGCGATCGTAGGCGGGCCCTACTCAACGGCTGGAGGTGCACAGTACGAGCGTCGTCTCGCAGTTATCTTCTATAACAGCGCCTGGTGGATCCAGGACTATGTTAGCCCCACGGCCTACACTTGGCTCGGCTACTACCCGATCGGCACCACGGCCCCCAATATCAATTTCAAGTACATCAAGACGGGTGCGTGCGGCGTCAATTGGTACGGTGAAGTCAGCGACGCAACGCCTACGACCTGGAACACGTCAGACATGGCTGCCGGCTCTCTTGTCTCCGCCGGTTACGGGCGGGTCGGCTACGTGCGGGACATTATTAACGTCCGGACGTCAGGAAACGTCTGGTTCTCTACCACCGCAGGGTCATTCTTTGGCGATCCCCAGTGCTACAACAAGACAGCGGTCACTACGTCCACCACCAGCGGATGGAATCGCTACTTTTACTATGGCGGGCCGGGTTACACGACCGGCGCGGCTGGCACTTGTCTGTAGATCGAACCCCAAGTAGTCAACTGAGGCTTATGAACCAGCACAGCACCCTGCTCTCTGAACTGCGAGCGAAGGCGAAGACTCGGCACGGCCTTGGCGTTGCGATGTGCGTGTTCTTGCTCGCATTATGTTCATGCGCCGGAAGGAGTACGACAGCGGAGCCCGGGGGCACCGGAGGCGCCATTGATGCCAAGGCGGGCTGCTCGCGTGACGACCAGTGCCCGCAAGGGTTCTGCGACACCACCGGACAATGCGGTGAACCAACCTTCGCCCATGGCTACGGAATCGAATGTCAGATCCCGCCGTCAAGCTTGCCCGCAGAGACGCGGGCTAAGCTAAACCCTTGTGGCCCGTATCCGTGCAAGTCCGGGCGTTGCCGCTCGTGCGTGAACGATCAGGAATGCTTGGGCGACCTGGCCGTTGGCGACCCATTGACTGAAGGCATCACCTGTGCTCCTGTTGGATTTGTACCCTCCCAGCCAGGCCGGACTTGCGGACGGTACGGCCCGTAGCGCCTCTCAGCGGTGATCTTGAGCAATTGCAACCGAAGAAGATCCTTCGGTTGGCTTAGCCTACCTGCGGCGATGGCGTAGCTGAGGGCACCGAGCAATGTGACGACAAGAATTTCGACACAGGCGACGGCTGTTCGCCTTTCTGTCGGAGCGAGCCCGTTTGCGCCGATGGCACCTGCCAGGCCAAATGTGGGGACGGGCTGAAACTGGACGCGTAACCGTAGCGGCAAGGCCACTGATTGACGACTCCCCAAAATTGAGATGGGTGAGTTCAACTCGAAGCTGGAGGCGGACGCCAGTTTTCCGGAAGAAGCTGGTCGATTTGTCTGGCTGGGGTGGAGTCGAGCTTGGTTAGAATATCGGTAAGATAGGCTAGCGGATTAACGCCGTTGGCTTCGCAGGTAGCGAGCACCGTGTAGAGATTTGCGAGGTTCGTGCCCGTTTCCGCGTTGCCGACAAACAGGAAGTTCTTTCTGCCGAGCGCGACGACTCTGAGAGCTCGTTCGGATCGGTTGTTATCAGGCGGAATGAGGGGATTTCCGAGAAACCGAGTCAACGCTTCCCAGTTCTTGCGAGCGTAGCTTATGGCTCGCCCGAGCTTACTCTTCGGGAGCTGAAGCGGTTCTTGTTGTTTCATCCAGAGTTGCAGGCTTTCCATGAGCGGCAAACTCAATTCCTGGCGAAGCTTCAAGTGCTCAGGGGTTCGGGCGATGCCCTGCTCAAGGGCGGTCTGCTCGACGATGTAGACTTGGCGAATGATTTCAAGGGCTGTTTTGGCCTCCGCGCCCGAGTGGATTCGAACCACTGACCTTCGGCTTCGGAGGCCGGCACTCTAT
>CAZSUA010000475.1:0-3259 GCA_964609655.1 uncultured Polyangiaceae bacterium
TCATGCGCCCTCCTTGATTCTCTTGTTCCGCGGTGTGACGGGACGTCCGTGAAACGTTCGGCCTGCGCTGGCTCCGCCACTACATTCGACAAATGAAATGGTTGCGTCCTGCCCACGGTCCCAGCCGATAACCTTCTCTAGAGCACGGACGTATTCGAACTGGTGCTCTGCTCGCACCGCTCTGACGCCCACGTGCACGGTGTCTGTTTCGATTTGGCGGATGTCCTGCGGTGAAGTCCCCGGGAGGTATTTCGCCGGTCCGTGCCGAGTATCGTTCTTCGACATGCCACGAGCTGGCCAATGCTTCCGGTAATCCGAGGCCCACCCGCAACCGAGCCGTGTCGGACAAGGCGAAATAAGGGGGACCTTAGTCACGTGTGTGAGCGTAGCGAAGGATCGGGTGCTCAGCCAAGTGTCGCCCTAGCCCGGCGCCCAATTGCCCAATCAGCGACTGCGCAATACGTCCCTCTGAAATAGCTCTACGATCAGCTTCTGGGCCAGCCAGAACGTACATGCACGAAGCCTAGCTTGAATGGGGCCTTAGGTCGATAAACGCTGGGAAAGTCGGCAGGCGTGCGGCACGGCACAATCAGTGCACTCCGATTCGCCACTTTCGACGTGACGAATCATCGGAGCCCGTTCACGGGCAAATCCAAAACTCTCAACAGCGTTGAGAGAAGTTCAGCTACTGCTTAAATCAATGCCCCCCGCCATACGCCTTTCCAAATCCCGCTACATGGCTGGGCTGCAGTGTCCGAAGATGCTGTGGTGGCGGGTACATGAACCCGACGCGCCAGAGCTGCAGACGCCAACGGTGTGGTGTGGTCTGGCGCAGAAGTGACCCCCGAACCGACCAAACGCTGCGACTGCTCAGCCACGGCTTCGGTTCTGTTGAAGTTCTGACGCCGAGCTCTTGTTGCCCTCGGGGGTGCTTGCTTTGCTCCGCAGTCGGTCGTGTTCAGCGCTGCCTAGGCTTCGGTGACGTGGTTCGGGGGGTGCAGAGGCCCTTCGGCTGGATGCCCTACTCTTGCCGCCGCCTGATTTTCGCAGTTGGATTGTCCTATGCTCACACTCGCCTCCCAGTGCGCCGAAATCACCAGGAGCGCCTTTGGTAGACTCGCGGGCAATGCGGACAGCGAGCGCAGATAATCCGTGAGCGCTTCATCCCCCAGGGCAGCCGACCAGCGCTCGGTCGACGAGCAAATTGCGATCCTGCCCGTTCGCGTTGAGATCGTTGTCGAAGGTGACTCGGAGCTCCTTCGTGCCCGCGCTCGTACTGAAGGTGAATGAGTACGGCGCCCACGCTGTCGACGTCACGTTTACGGCGCCGATGCTGACCCCGCCGACTGACACGACCATGTGCGGCCAAACGCCGGCTGCCACCGAACCTTTAGCCGTCACGGTGAGCGTTCGGCTGCCAGTTCCCGTAAAGTTGTGGTTCGTTGAAATGTATCCGTTCGACCAGATATTCCAACCGCCAGTCGTCGAACCGCCGGTTGAGTGGAACATCGATTCGGCCTCGTAGGTCAGCGGCTGGCAGGTTATGGGGCACGGCACGACGACATTGTCGACGAGCAGATTGCGGTCCTCTCCGTTCACGTTGAGGTCGTTGTCGAACGTCACGCGGACTTCTTTGAGACCGACGGTGGCGGTGTACAAAAACGAATACTCGGTGAACGTCGTGGTGGATACGTTGACGGTCCCGATCGTTGTACCCGCGACCGAGACAACCATGCGCGGCCACACGCCGGCTGCGATCGAACCCTTGGCCCGGACCTTGATCGAAGCTCCGCCAGCGGTGAAGTTGTGGTTCGTTGAGATATAACCGTTGGACCAGATGTTCCAGCCGCCAGTCGTCGAACCGCCGGTTGAGTGGAACATCGTCTCGGCTTCGTACGTGGCCGTCTGGCATGCCGTCGAACAAGCCGTGCACGAACCTCCACAATCGATTCCGGTTTCGGTGCCGTTCTTGATGCCGTCCGTGCAGCTCGACGCCGGCGGCGGCGGTGGCGGTGGTGGCGGTGGTGTGATGCTGCCGAGGTGGGGCTCAAGCGTGTCCATCTGGGGCTTGTCGACACCGCCGTTCGGCTCGAGCGAGGAGAAGTAGTCGCCCCACCAGGGACCCGCGGCCCAGTACGTCCAGCCGAGATAGACGTCCGAGTTCGCCTCGAGGTGGTCCAAAATGTTGTCCATCGCGTTCAGGCACGTTTGGCCTGAGCCGCCGCCGAACTCGCCCAGAAACCCCTTCTTGCCGTTGGCGCGAAGCCAGCTCGTGAAGGGTTGCATCCGCTCCGAGCCGATCGTGTTACTGACGCAGCTCGATCCCGAACCGGACGAGTCGGCGTCGAGGTATTGGTGCACCTCGAAGGCGTAGTTGTTGCCAGGATCGGAAATGGAGAGCATCGCCGTCGCGTTCGAAGTGCCGTACCACGATTGGCTCCAGGAGTGCGCACCCGTCCAGCCGTTGCCGGGAATCAGTACAAGGTTCGTGGCACCAGCGCTCCGAATTGAAGCGAGCGCGGCGTTAGCGGCGCCAACCCACTGCTCGGTGGACATATCGTGCGGCTCATTGACCAACCCAAACAGGACGTTCAGGTTGCCCTTGAATTCGGTCGCCAAGCGTGACCAAAAATCGGCAAAATCGGCGTTCGGAACCGAGCTCGATCCGATCAGAGCTGTACCGTAGCGGGCGTAGTTGTGTGGATCGAGAAGCACTTGCGCCCCTTTGCCGGTCAGCCGATTCACGGTCGTGCGCAGTCGGGTCAGCTCGGCTGAATTGAAAGCCTGGCGCCGGTTCGGCTGCAAGCGCTCCCAGCGAAACGCGAGCCGAAACGTCGTCATGCCCTTGCCGATGAAATAGTCGGCCGAGTTGTAACCGCTGACGTAAGCGGGATCAGGATAGACGTAGTCTGTACCGTGAGTGCCCGGCAGCTGGCCGACACCGTCTGCATCCACGGCGAACTCTGCACTCGCCAGATTCACGCCGCGATAGGGCATGGGGCCGGAGAGCAACGCTTGCTCTACCCGCGCGACCGGTTCTGCGAGGCTCTCGTCGCTGGTACTGCAAGAGACCAGGCACAAGATGGTGAGCAAGACGAACAGGGTGCGTTCTTTCATCACGGTTTCCTCCTCAGAATGCGGCGGCGACGGGCGCGAACCCTAGCACCCTGGTAAATGGCCGGTAAAGGGCAGAGGGCGTTAGATCCAGGGCGAGCGCATCTTATTTCGCTTGATTTGAGTTCAAACCTGCGAAGAGGAG
>CAZSUA010000476.1:0-3231 GCA_964609655.1 uncultured Polyangiaceae bacterium
CGCTGGCCTCATCACCGTCATCCACAATAGCCCCTTCGGTGACACCCCCCGTTGCCGCGAACTCCATCGGACCTGCCAGCGCGACATCTTCCCCAGACGCAGCCCGAAACACCACTAACATCATCTTAGCAGTGGTCGCTGCAGCCCTGTTCATGCTCATCGCAGATCGATTCTTTACGCGCAACGAGCCCGCGGCGACGCCCGCGCCCGCGGCCGTTCTTCTTCCGCCGCCCACCGTTACTTCCCAACCATCGGCAGGGGTCGCCCCCACAGCTTCTCCTCAGGTTGTCACCAGCGTCGTTGCGCCAGCACAGGCCGCACCGCCGATCGCCTCGGCCGCACCTGCCGCACCTGCTCTCACTGCCGCCGCTCCAACCGCAGCAGCTTCCACCGCCGCCGCGCCGCCGGTAGTGCGAGCAACACCGCGGCCGAAACGAAGCGAGCGCACCACCCCAAGCGAGCCCTCCGCTGACACAAGCAGCCCTTCTTCGAAGCCTGCAGATAGCACGCCTAAGACTGAGTCCACTGCAAAGCCAGAGCCTAGCGCTGCCTCCGCCAAACCGTCTGGAAATGGTTCGCGCGCGGGTTTGTTCGACGAGAAATGGTGGCAGTAGACGGACCTGCCACGACACCTGGCGGCCCCCACCGCCCTCTCGCCGTGCAGTACGGCCTGCGCGGGTCCCTCCTCGGTGCGACGCCACCCCGCCACCGTGCGAAACCGCCCGAGTTGCAATAACATGAGCACATGCACGTAGCTCTCGTAAAACGGTCGCCTCGTGCTCAACGAGCCGACAGAATGGCCGAGGGCAGCGCAGTCGCGCTGGTGATAGCCGACGACTGGGACGAGCTGGACGATGAAGAGCGCGCGGCGCTGCACCGCGAGCTGGCGGCAGTCACCGCCTCAATGCTCCAGACTGCTTCAAGGAAGAGCTGGCGGTTATTTTTTCTCGCATCGCACGCCACACTAAAGTGCGACGACCACACGCTCAGATTGAGGTCCAGCCTGTTTGCTTTCGGCGCGACAAGTGCTCGTAATGCACATCTGATTAACATCTTCCCGCTCCCCGACGCAGACATTCACTCGCATCGTCACCCAGGGCCGCCCGCGAGAGCGCTTAAGAGACGCGGTACTTAAAGAAATTCTTCGAGCATAGAATTCCTAAGCCAAATGGAACGTATCGCTCGATCGCGTCGGTCGGGCGTGTTGTTCCGTCCCTGTGAATATGTCACCTTGAGGACTCGGCCGTTGACGTGCGGCCCTCCAGCTCGCCCCCGAACCCGAGGTCTGCGATATTTATGAAGCTCCGTTCCTTAAGTAGCGTGTTCCTCTTGGTATTTTCGTTAGCCTGTAGTGGCAAAGATAAAGAGGCGCTTGACGGGGCCGCCAACGGGTCGACCTCGGCGGCAGGAGGCTCGGGGAGTGGCTTGGGGATTGGCGCGGGCTCAGCGGCCAACGGGAGTGGCAGCGGCGCCACGAATGGGGCCGGCTTAGGCGGCAATTCGAGCGTTCCGCCGATCGACATCGGGGGTGGGATCGGCACAGTGACGGGTGGTGGCCAACCCGGGAATGGGATGCCCGAGACTTGCGATGGCATCGATAACGATGAAAATGGCATTGCTGATGATCTCGACATTGGCAACGACGGCGTCTGCGATTGCCTTCGAATTGCTACCCTTGGCATCATCGGCCAGTGGGGGCAGGGCGATGTGTTTACCGGCTGGCTCAATCAGCGGAGCGTCAATGGGGCGATCGATCTCGCCGATAAGCCGTTGACAGACTCGCTCTTGGCGGGCCTCCAAGTGATTGTGGTTCAAGATGTGAGCAAGATTGGGCGCAAGTATTCGGCCTCCGAGGTAGCAGCACTTCGCGCCTGGGTGGAAGGCGGCGGGGGACTAATGACATTGATTGGCTATGGCGAGCCCAGCGAACGGACCAACGTGAACGCGCTGCTCGGCCCGTTTGGGATCAGCTACGATTCGGAGCCTATTTTGCCCAAAGGCGGCGGTAAACCGACGATTTCAGTCACCGGCTGGACGGCGCACCCCGTGACGGCGGGGATCACAGCGATTGGCGTGGACAATGGGTATCCGGTGATCGGTGCCGGGACGGTGATCGGCCATCAGGCACAGTGGGACGTGTTGCGCACTGCTGAGCCCATGCAAGGTCGCGTGTTGGTTTGGGGTGACGAATGGATCACCTACAACAGCGAATGGGTGAACCGTAAGGATCTCCAAGTGGAGCTCTTCTGGGTGAACGCGATCAAGTGGCTAACGCCCCCCAAGCAGTGCCAGGTAGCGATCCCGCCGAGCATTCTTCGCTAACTCACCAACCTGCACGAAGCGATCACATCACCGAGATGGACGAGCGGGGCCCCCCCTCCAAAAACTAGAGCGAATTGATCTCCCCGCACGCGATCGGCGCCCCACCGTTAATAGCGTGAATGACGATCACATACTTCGCCACGTCGTTGTCGGTATTCGTCTTGACCTCCCAGCCGTCGGATTCTGGAGCCGTGAACATCAACGAACCCGTCATCGTCTGATCGTTACAGGTTATCACTGGAATGTTCTCTCCATTCGCCCAGTGCCCACCTGGATTGGCACAGGTACTGTTCGCGTGCAAGTGGACCGCATGATCACCCGCCGGACAGCCTGCCACGTCTAACTTGAGCTTAACCCCGTTGCCGACACGTTGGAAGCTTGCCGTGCCTGCGAGTGTCTGACCGACGCCAAGGGGCGTTACCACGGCTGCAGCCTTAGATCCGGGACCCGCTCCAGCCGCTCCAGCTTGATTGCCATCGCCTGCCATGCCAGCAGCGCCACCGTTGACTCCACCACCGGTTCCGGCACCACCGGTTCCGGCACCACCGGTTCCGGCACCACCGGTTCCTGCACCCGCGCTACCGCCGGTTCCTGCACCCGCGCTACCGCCGGTTTCTGCACCCGCGCCACCGCCGGTTTCTGCACCCGCGCTACCACCTGCCGCCGTGCCGCCAGCCGAGGTGCCACCAGAGGCTTTGCCACCAGTGTTGCCACCTCCCGTTGCCTGGCTACCTCCGGAGGCCTTCCCTCCAGTTCCAGCGGGCGACCCCGACGTGTCGTCACCGCAGGCCTGTGCCGCGAGCGCTGCCATACCAATTGAACCCAACCAAACCCAATGCTGAAGTTTCATAGTTAACCCTTCCTCGATTGAAGGACTGAGGCCTACCACACCTGCCTACTTCCCGATAG
>CAZSUA010000477.1:0-3226 GCA_964609655.1 uncultured Polyangiaceae bacterium
GGCGGATGATGAGGTCGCGGGGCGGAAGCAGAATGGCGCGGGTGCCGTCTTTCCACACGCTCTTGAGAGTGAGCTCGAGCTTGCCATCGGGGCGGAGTTCCAGGCGCGAACTTTCGCTAGGACGGGAGCTGGTGCAGTGGCAGAAGCTTCCGGGTGGCGGTGCCGAAGTCGTCGACACGCTCACGGACATCGTCGAACGGCGCAATCGCTTCCGCCGTGGCCCTGCTCGCGGCTGGGAGCGCAGCCTCTCGACCGTTGAAGCAAGCGACGACGATACGAATGTCGAAGTGGACTCCCGCGATCCCGTCGAGGTCTTGTATCTCGACTTCGGCGATTTGCACGAAGTGCAACCCATCGACCCATTTCGTTGACCTGCGCCCTTTCGCACGGGCGATATTCGAGTTGATAAGATGCCTGCGGTGCTTGCTATGGCGGTTCCAAGGCATCCGGCGGCGCCGTGAATAGTAGCGCTGGGCAGGGTAATACCGGTGCTGCGGGTGGACCCGGTGGGACAAGCCCCCACGGGATGCGCAGCCGGGCCTGACGAGGGCCGCTCAGCGCCGCTCAACGTGACCGTCGGGGCCGGCGCCGACGACGGTGAGCAAGGGGAAAACGATGACATTCAAGACACTGTCGAAGACGTGACTGGCGGCACTGGCGACGATACGTTAACGGGCTCGGCGGGCGACAACACCTTCAACGGTGGCGCTGGAAACGACACGCTGAGTGGCGGCGATGGCTCCGACACACTTTACGGTGACGCGGGCAACGACAGCCTCATGGGAGGCGATGGCGATGACACCATCCTCGACTCCCTCGGAACGAATCAAATCGACGGTGGCCCTGGCGGTGGCGATATCTGCGTGCCCAATGGGATGCCCAACTGCGAGCTCTAACTAAGGCTCAAAGGACCGGGAGCTCGGTCTCAAGCGGCCGTGGACGCCTGATATTGGGCCCGATACGCGCGTGGCTCCACGCCGGTGTGCTTTCGGAAGAGGCGTGCGAAATAGTTCGCACCTTCGACACCGACACGGGGGGCAATTTCTGAGATCTTGAGATCGGTGTCACGCAAGAACTGCTCAGCTTTGCGGATCCGCAGCGTATTCACGTACTGCATGGGAGCCATATCGAAAGACTCTCGAAAACAGCGTTCGAGCGTCTTTCGAGACATGTGCGCTACGTCGGCCAAAGCCTCAACATTGATGACTCCAGCAAAATGTGCCTCCAACCACTCGAGGACTCCCGCCAGGCGTACCAACGCTTGCGAGGTAACAGCCGGCATGCCGATATACAGTCGCGCCAAATCCACCAATATTTCGCAAAAAATAGCCGTGCTCGCGACTTCGAAGCCGGGATCCTTCGACCGAATCTCTGCCCGAAGCCGCTCCAGTGACTGCCTCAGCTTGGCTAGCTGTTCGCCATCGACCTGAAGCCGACTTTGAAACCCGTGGCGAACCCGAAGTTCAGGCTCAAACATGAAGAACGCGGAATACCCCGGTATTTGACGCAGATGTTGCTCCGGTAGCCACAAACGGCGCGGATCAAACAGCACGTTCACCAGGCCAAGCTGCTGACACTCCGCATAACCATGCAGTGTCCCCGCTGGGATCACAAACACATCCCCCGCGGAGATCTCGAAGGAGTCGTGCTCCAAAAGATGCCTACCGGATCCGGCGGTAACCACCACGAGCTCCCAATTGTTGCCGTGACCGTGTACCGCCATCGGCACGTGATCCGCGACTGGGAACGTATCCAGCGGAAAGACGTTCAGCGAGGCAAGCGGCTCAGCCATTGCCGTGCCCCTGGGACTCCGGCGACTCGTTACAACCATGGAATGCACTGTCGCACCTAAGGGTAACGGCAGCCCGCCCCAAGGACCTTTCTGCGTTGGCCAGTTGAGGAAACCCGTGAAATACGGCTGTATACTACCCCAACTTCAGAACCGCCACTCCGTACGCTCCGAGCTCGACTTGCCCGCCGTTGAGGCCACCGAGCAGCGCCGTGGCAGGAGCAGGCACCGCGACATGCTGAGTCTCTTCGGTATGATTGATCAAAAATAGCAGCTGCTTGCCAGCGCTTTCGCGCACCGAAGCTTCAACCCCAGCGGGTGGAGCCAGAACGGGCGAAACCCCCGCCTTGGAGGCAGCGTCGCCGATCAGAGCATCGAAGAAAGCTTCTTCTTGGATGTTGGTACCCAAATAATAGCCCCAACCCGAGCCGTGTCGGTTGCGAGTTGCGGCCGCGAAGGCTGCCACATGCCAGGGCTCGTATTTCGCGAGAGTCTCGGCAGAAGTCGTGGAGATCCAATCCGCGTAACCTGTAGCTGTGAAGGCACCGGGCAATTCCCCTGCCCCTGCCACAGCATACGTGAAATCGGTGCCTAGGCCCTCGTATTCTTCGATCTGGATGCCGAGCGCTTCACTCAGCAGGCCCGGCAGTGTGCGCGGATGGCAGAGGCTATTTTCGTCTTTCACGCCAGTTCGGATACTCGCTATCAAAACACCACCAGCGCGCACGAAAGCATCAAGCCGTGCGGCCACCGCGTCCGGCAACAAATAAAGCTGGGGCGCGATCACTAACTTGTACGAAGAGAGATCTTGATCAGGCCGCACCATATCCACATTGATGCCAGCGCGAAAAAGCGCTGCCTGGAAGCACTTCATGTGACGGTGCCAATCGTTGTCGGTGAAGCTCGGCTGAAAGCGTGTGGCCCAGATGCTTTCATAATCGTAGATGATCGCGACGCGCGCTTGGATGCTGGTGCCCTCCAATTCACTCCAGAGTGCGTGCAGTTCCTTGGCGGTCTTGGCGGCTTCCTCATAGCGGCGCCCAGGTTTTCCATCATGGCCCAAGAGACCATGCCAATATTGCTCGCGCCCGGCCGTACAGCTGCGCCAGCGGAACCAGACCATGCCATCGGCACCATGCGCGACCTGTTGGAAAGCCACTTTTCGCAGCTCGCCTGGCCGCACGTTGCGGCCAAATTTGCCCCAACCCGAAGGCCCGGAGGTTTGCTCCATGATCCAGAAATTCTGGCGTTTGAGGCCGCGCATCACATCGGCCGCACCCGCTGCATCGTAAGAAATCTCAGGCTTCCCCCACACCGGATAATTATCCCAGCTGACAAAATCCAAGTCAGCCGCCAGCTCATAATAGTCGAGATCACTGTGATAGCCCATGAAGTTGTGCGTGATGAACTGCGTGCTGCAGAGCTTGCGCAGGATCC
>CAZSUA010000478.1:0-3219 GCA_964609655.1 uncultured Polyangiaceae bacterium
CCGGTGAAGCCCACCACGCCGTCGATGACGACGATCTTCCGATGCGTGCGAAAGTTCATCACGCGCCGCCAGAGGCGCAGCGGACGGACGCCGTTGAACAGCTGGACGTCGACACCGGCGCTGCGCAGGTCTCGCGTCACGTGGTGTCCCAGGCTGACCCCGACGGCGTCGACCAGCAACCGCACCTCGACGCCGGCCTTGGCGCGCTCGATCAGTGCGTTCACGATGCGCATACCCGCCTGATCGTCGCGGAAGATATAGTACTCGATGTGAACGTGCTGGCGCGCGCCGCCGATCGCGGTGACGATCGCGTCGTAGCAGGCGTCCCCGTCGAAGAACAGCTGGACGTCGCGAGCAGTCTCGGGAGGAAGGTGGCCCAGCAGCGCGCCGGCGCGCATCAACTGCCCCTGCGACGACAGCAGCTCTCCGCGCGCGGTCTTCCACGGACGCAGCAACCGGACGACACGGTCGCGGGCCAGGACGAGGCGCAGCTTCTGGCGCCGCAGCCGGCGTGGGCCGACGAGCAGGTAGATCGGCACACCCACCAGCGGCAACGCCGCCAGCATCATGATCCAGGCCAGGGTCGCCGTCGGGGACCGCCGCTCGAGCATGATGAAGCAGGCGGTGCCGACCACCCATGCGATCTGGGCGATACCCAGCGCTAGCCCCCAGGTAAGAGTGATCAACCTACCTGGGGAGCTGGTGGGATCTGGCTGTAGAACGCCGGGCCCTGCTTCTGTTGCTTGGCGACGTACATCGCGGCATCTGCGTTCTTGAGCAACTCCTGCGCTGAGCGACCGTCCTCGGGGTAGAGGGCAATGCCCAGGCTGGACCTCACCGTGAAGCTCACGCCGTCGATGTCGGCTGGGCCCGCGATCTTGTCGACGATCCGTGCGGCAAGCTCCCCCGCGTTCGATTCATCCTTGACTTCCAGCATCAGGAAGAGGAACTCGTCGCCGCTGCGTCGGCTGACCGTGTCGCCGGCGCGGATGCCCTCTTGCAGCCGCTCGGCAACCATCTGCAGCACCCGATCGCCCGTGTCGTGGCCGTGGGTATCGTTGATGTTCTTGAACCCGTTGAGATCGATGAACATCACGGCGAGTCGGCGCGTGTGGCGCTCCGCCTGGGCCAGCGCGTTGCCGAGCCGGTCGTTGAAGAGCTCCAGATTCGGCAGGCCGGTGATGCCGTCGTGGAGCGCGCTGTGACGCGATCTTCTCGCCTCCGCACGGCTCTCAGTCAGGGCGGCGTCACTCCTCGACAGCCGCCGTTCCAGATCGCGGCGCTCGTCGATCTCTTCCGCCAAAGCGTCGTTGATCGCCCCCATCTCCTCTGCTGCCTGCTGGATGTGCACCTCAATGGCCTCGCTCTGATTCAGGGCGAGTTCGACCTTCGCCAGCGGCACACCGTCGGCAATCTCGTCCTTCAGCACACCGTTGACAGAGGAAAGATCGGCCGCCGCCTGCTCCACCGTTTCCCGTACGCGCTCGCTCTGGTCGAGCGCCCGGGCAATCGCCGGCTCTTCTGCATCTAAGCGCGGCGAGATCATGTCGGGAGGATGCCACGGCAGACGACGATTAGCTAATCGGTATTTGCGCCGTTGCCGGTAGTAAAAGTCGAAGCGCGCGTGTGGGGTGCTATCGTACAAGATGGAGCAATTGGCTTGTGGGGTACGGAAAGTTGCCGGGAATTCCTGGAAAAGGGGCGTCAAGTAATATTACGTCATCTTTCATCTTGGCAGGCGACGGCCAGCCAGGTTCACGGCTCGCAGTGATCGGGCTTCTTGTCGGGCGCCGCGAATACTTCAATTCTGCAGAAAATCGATCCCAGGAACGAAACTTGGAAGTGCGTTGCGACGCGGCAGTCTTTCTGGTTTTCTGGATCGAACCACCAAGCTTTTTCGCACTCGCCACGGCCGGTTCCAAGCTTAGTCAGAGCAAATCGGCCGCGAGTCAAAAGAGGTCCGCAGCTCGAGCTGCCGAAGATGCGATCTTCGTTCGTCCCGAAGAGCCCACCGCCGATCGTGACTTCCTCGGAGGAAAGGCGGGGTTCGATTTCGTTCTTGGGATCAGGCGTGCAGCGCAGAGCGCCTGAGCACACCCGATCACGGCAGCAGGGCTGTCCGACCTGACCGCACGCGGTTCTGCAGCGGCCGCTCACGCACGAACCGGTGGAGCAGCGCTCGCCGTCGCAGGGCTGATCGGGCCCCCCCACATCAACGCAAGTGTTCTCGAAGCAGCCGAGTCCGCCGTTACAGCTCGGCCCTTCCGAACAACACTTTTGACCACCTCGCCCGCAAAACTGACAAAGCCGCTCGGTCTGCGGCGTGCGAAAAACGCTCCTCGCCATGGCGAGCGTGACGGGCGCTTTGGCGCTGATTTCTTGCATGCCGCCCGTCGCCTCTCGCGCCCTGAAGCCCGAAGAGAACAAGGGTGCCCCCACGCGCACTGTGCTGCCGAGATCGTCCTCTGCGCGCAGGGTTAGCGTGGGAATTCCGATCAGAACCTTGTGCACGTAGGAATAGCCCGGTCGACATAATGCTTCGAGACACTGCAGCTCACGCGGTTGACCTTGCAGCCTGCTGGCGACCCCCAAAAGGGTCACAAAGCGCGCATGTTTCAGCGAAACTCGTGCAGTGATGTGCCGGGCGCGTGATGCGTCGAGCTTGACGCTCGGGAGCCAAGGCAAGAGCTTGCTCAGACCCGCCTCACCCTCGACGCCCACCTCCGCCGAGAATTGTTGGTCGATATCCAGATTGAAATCGGATTCGGAGGTCTCGAGCAACTTCTGGTAATCGCCTTCGTTGTCGAAGCAGCCCGAAAGAGTGCCCTCTTCGCCGGCGTTGGCGGTCCCAAAGCGACCGAGCTCGGTGACCCCAGGAATATCCAGACACGACATCTCAGTGCCAATGTGGGCGGCGCGCACGGCCAGATTCAGTTGTGGCTGCAGCCTTTGACAGTAGCTCCTTTCGGGCACGTCGTGCTTTTTTGAGGCTGGGCTCGCCTCTGGTGCCCTCGGACTGCGCGTGTCGGGGTCGGCTCCGCAAGCGTGAACAAGGATTGAAATTCCAGTTAACGCCAAAAGTTGCCGCGCAGTGCAGGCGTGTGCCATCTTAAACGGGGCGAACCTAGCGGAGAACGGTGCTCCGCGCCATGCACCCGGCGGACCGTGCAGGGCGAGCGCATCTTATTTCGCTTGATTTGAGTTCAAACCTGCGAAGAG
>CAZSUA010000479.1:0-3212 GCA_964609655.1 uncultured Polyangiaceae bacterium
GCAGGCGGCAAGGCCGGGCTCATCGGAACACAGCTTGGGCGGCTCGTCGTCTTGCATTGCCGGGTCGAGGGAGCGGCCGTTTGCTCGGAGGATTTTCTCTATGCGCTGTGCCGTGCGACGGGCGATGTCGGCGACTTCTGAACGCGTGGGCGTTGGAAGAGTGTGGAAGATGGAATAGAGGGAGGCTGAAGCCGACCGAAGCGCTCGTCGGCTGCAACGCTTTGTTGGACGGCTCACGTTCTAGCGAAGGTAGGCGCGCCGGATAACGTCGGGGTCTTGGCGAAGATCCACAACTGCAAGGATGACGTCTGGCTCGGTTGCCGAGCCCGCGGTGAAGAAGACCCCGTAGGGAAAGCGGCGCGTTCGACTTCGTCTAGAAACGCAACCCCGAGGCGAGGGTCATAATCCCCGTAGTAGGCCGCGGCTGTGAAGACGTCATCGTGCGCGCCAGGTGTAAATACAGGCTCAGGGCGCATCAGCGTGGACGTTCGGAAAGCTCACGCTCGATCTCACGCCGCACTTCTGACCAAGGGCGTGCAGCAGCCGGGTTCGCTTGATGCGCAGCTAGGCGACTGTGAAGGAGATCCCGAAGCTCGTCGGAGATCGGAAGATCCTGCTGATTGTCAGCGATACGGTCCCAGAGAGCACCGACGTAGCGAACTTTCTCATCAGGACTTAGGTCGTCAAAGCCTGGCGGGGGAATGGCAAGCGCGTTTGGCACGTCTGAGCATAGCTCTTCCCCGCAACTTCGACAAACGAGAGATTGATCGCGGCTTCTTGCTCGGACAACTGGCAGTTGGGGCGTCCGTCCAACGTACCGCGCTTCAGCTGCGAGAGCCAGAGGGAGCCTGCAAAGGCGCCGTCGGCACTCGTCTGCTGCAAGCGCATGTTGGGCGGCGCCTCTTGAGTGCCTTTGAGCCGGTGGCTGTTTGGGGCGGATCAAGCGTGCGGAGCGTGATCGGTATGGCGAGATGAAGACGCCCGTGCGCATCCGGTCAGAAAGGAGCTTGTTTTTGGCGTCGGAGCCAAGTCAAAAGGAGATGTCCACACGCTCGACTTTCGCGCGGAAGCTTCGAGTAACAACATCTGTGATGTTTCGCTTCGCGACTCCGGCATCCCCCTGAGGCGGCGTCGTGAGGCGAACGCCAACACTAGTGTGGCCGTTCATGGTTCTGAAGGATACTTGAGCGTCGAGTCCGAGTTCGGACTTCAATGCGCTCGTGGCCCGCTTTGAGTCTTCCATAGAATCCTTGAACCCACCGCAGGCGCTGAAGCCGATCGCCAGTATGAGGAGCCACGCCCCCGTCTGTTTCCAAATCCACATGCCATCGACCGGTCCCTCGGTAAGTTTGGTCAACAACGTGGCTGGCTGCTTCCAACCGGTATAGCCGACGGCGAACAACGGGACTCGCTTGAGTGGAGGCGAACCCATTATCATTTGCGCGCCGAACTCACGTCGCAATGGTTCCAGTTGCCTGGCGGAGCATAAGACAATCGAACTGACAGTCGGTCGGAAGGAGGAGCAGCGCCGAGAGCAGGCCACCTAGCCGACGACGCTCTACACCCTCCGAACCACGTCACCGAAGCTCAAGGAGCGGTGAACCCGACCCAGTTCGCTAGGTGCGCGAGTTCGCTCTCGGTGGTCCGCGCGTAGAGCCCACTTGAGCAGAATACAAACTGGTCGGCAAATCCGAGGATCTGGACCAACACCGCCCCGCAACCCCTGGAGTCCTGCTCAAGCGGCAGCGCGGATCCGGCCTCAACCGTGTAAGTGGCTTGGGGCTCAAACAAGTCTCGATGACCAAGCAGTTCGAGCGAGCGCCGGTTAACGTGAGCGCAGTCTAACTGCGCTTGAAGCGCCTGAATTCGAACGGTGACGGGCTCGCGCGTGGCGTTAGCGAAGTAAGCCACGCTGGAGTAGTGGTACGGCTCGCAGCCTGCCAACAACAGTGGAAGCAGGGAAGCGCACAGCCACGCGATCCACCCTCTGAACCCTTGGCGCGACTTGACTGTTAGCCGGGCCCTCGGTTGATCAAGTCCATGCCTGTTTCTTCCGCCGACCGCGAAAAGACTCTGGATGTGGTCCTGCGAGGTTACGTTGAGCGGATGGCAAGCTCTGAAGTTAGTTTTATCACGTTGGGTCCAACCACTACGCGGGTTACCGCTCAGTTATCCCGAACTGCAACAGTGCGCCATTCCCAGCCTCTGGTCCTGGGCGGACGCGAGGCGCTTCTTGCAACAGTCGACGTGGTGGACGTGAATCAACTCAAAGTCGATCCGGACACTGAAAGGACGCGTGTGCAACTTGTGTTCGTCAAAACCGGCTATGAAGCCGAGATTGTTCGATACGAAGAACGCGGGTTGCCCGTGATCATGGTGGTGGCGCTGGTCACTCCCGCCTCGCAAACCAAAGACGCATTGCCTGACTTCGCTTCCCTGCTTTCGAGCCTCGAGCTTGGCCCTCAACAATCAACAATGAACGGTTGGGATGAAGGCTTTCCTGGGGCACGCCTGACGCTGCCCCCCGGTACGGTTGATCGGTTGGTCGGTAAGCTGGCGGTGAAGAAGGTACCAACGCCTGCGCCCCAAACGACACCGTAACATACTAGGCTGGGGCTTCGAGGAGGGCGCCGCCAGCCACTGGCGAGTTTTCGTGCGACCAGGCGGTTCAACCGGAGGCGTTCCCCTCCTAAACTTCTTCGAGGGTAAGCTCAGGAGCAATGTGCCGAAGATCGCTCGCGTCGCTCGTGACAACGAGCGCACTGTACTTGCGAGCAAGGAGGGCGACGGTGGCATCGATAACGTCGGAGGTTCCCGTGCGCCCGCACAAGGTTCCAGCAGCCTCGGCGAGTGGGCGATCTAGCGCTGGCACGGTTGTGCAGGATTGATTCAGCAGAGCCTGGAGGGGAACCTGGCGCGCACCGACGCGAAAAACCTGACCGACAACCCCCGCGGGTACGACCAGCCTGGCGCCAGCGTTCAGAACTTCCCGGAACAGAGCGCGCATCTTAGCGTTCCCGCGCTCGAACGCGATGAGCGCGCCCGCATCTAGGAGGATCGTTGCAGGACGCGCTTTGCCGCTCACCTTCAACAAAGCAAGCACCCCCCGAGGGCAACAAGCCCACCTTCAGACCCTCAACAGAACCCAAACCTCAGTTGCCCGAACAAAACCGGTGGTGGCGTCGGAGGCGGCTGAGGAGCAAGCCCAAGCT
>CAZSUA010000480.1:0-3197 GCA_964609655.1 uncultured Polyangiaceae bacterium
GTGCGTCCTGGGAAATTCGTGTCGATATTCGTAGCGCTCGCAGCGCGTGCGCAGGGTGGTCCAGCGCTGACCCCATCGCCTCCAGGTAACACCGCAACGGGCACTTCTTCGGGCTCCCCGTCAGCATTGCCATCGTAGAACACCGTGGTGATGAGCGGCTTCGCCGTGCCGGGGCCAAACAGTTTGTCTTGATTGCCCGCGACGGTGAGCTGCCAGAGAAATTTCGGCTTTGAACTGCTCGTCACCACCGGATCGGTAATGTCCAATGCGAAATAGCCAGACACCGCGGCGCCAGGCCCAAAGCTTTGGACCAGGACAGTGCGCCAATCTCCAGTGCCGGCTTGGGCATCGGCCGAGGTGCGTTCGAAGACATAGGAGTCATCTGCTTGTTTCTTGGCAACCACATCTTTGACCACCGGGCTTCCATCTAACAGCCGAACCTGCGTCGGCGGGTACTCCGATTGGATCAGCGGCAGCACCGCCGGCGGGATAAATGCCCACATTTCGTTATTCGCTAGGGAGTTGACAGGATCCTTCTCCGCTGTGCCCACAACCTCGTTGCTCGCCACGCGGAAAGCGTGCAGCAGGCCATCATTCGTTGAGACATACAGCGTGAGTGGGCGTTTAGCCTTGGCGTCGGCAAACGCTTGGTAGGATTCATCGCGCAGGAAAGCCAACGGACGGTTCACGAGCGCGGGCGTGGAATGCAGAATGTCGCCCATCAGGTGGCACTTATCGCCGGGGCTCTCGCAGCGGTGATACTGGTTGCTCCCGTTGTTCAGGCCCACCAACCATTTGAGCACGCGGTCGCGGCAGGTCAGGTCGGAAAGCCCCAGGCAATCATCGGTGTTGGTCGGCAGTTGCATGCTGGCAGGCAGGGTGCTCGAAACAAAGATCGCCGCGGTGTCGCCATACTGTGTGCCCCGATAGGACGCGACGCCATCCACGTCGGTGGTGATGCTGGGTCGCACGGACCGATCCGACCAGCGATCACCGGCACCGTCGGCGTCGACTTCAACCGATAGGAAGACGCGAGCGTCAGCAGCGGCTGAATTTAGGTTCGCCGAGAAATCATCTCCCTTGTCCAAGGTGATATCCTCAGGCATCGGCTTACCCATGTTTGCGGGATTATCGCAGGTGTAGCGTTGACGCTCAAGCTTCCCATCGGGCAACTGAACTTGATTGGCTGGAGCCGGCTGGTAGGAGCTGAAGAAGCGAAAGCCTGGCGAACCCGCGCTCGATGCTGCGCTCGAAAAGGCGGGATGGGTGCGCGTGGTGGTTGTGGTGGCTTGCTGGAGAATCTTACTGAGTGCGAGGCCGAGCGCGTTCTTGTCACTCGCAAAATAGGCCTCGGCCGTGCCGCCACTAAACGCTATGCGGTTGAGTGTGCAGCACGCTTGCAAGTTCACGTTGTCTTTGTTAACCACATTGTTGCAAAGCCCTGTGGCGCCGGTGAGGTCGTCATCGGTGAATGTGGTGCAATCCTTCGTGACGGCTCCCACCGTGACGGTAGAGAGGGCGAAACCCACCACGTAGGTCTTGGCGGGGCGTTGCGTGGTGGAGATTGAGCTTGAAAGCGCAAGGGCAGTGGTCTCAGGCTTCTCATACGGGCATTTCCCAGCGGGTGGCCCGGCCCCTTCGCAGGCGGGGCGCAGGTCCAGATTGGGCTCACCATCCGTCAGTAAAATAATGCTTTGCTCGCGACAGCCCTTCCGAATGAAGGGGTCCGTTCCTGGACCAAAATTGAGTGCGTTATTCAGCGGGTCGGTTGAAGTATCATCCCACAAGAGATCTCTGGCATCTTGCATCACGCCGGCGATCGGGGTGGCACCAAAGGGCCGAGTTGCGAGCAGAATCTCCTGGATTCTGGAGTTGCGAGCCAACACGGCGGCGCTGTCCGCCGCAGGATCACCGAAGGCGACCATTCGACCTTCCCAGGGCGGAGCGGCGGCGTTGCGAGCCCCAACTTCGATATCCAAAGGAGCTGTGGTGCACAACTCAGGGCGACCCGTAGCCGCGGCAGTGTTGATAAAATAACTCCAGGTTCCTTGCATCCCTGTCGCGTAGCTAGCGACTGTGCCGCTGACTCCGGTTTCTTTGCTGGGGAGTGTGTCGAAGGTCATCAGCCCAAAACGCATGAGACCGCCAAAGGTATCGAGGATGCCGTCGGCGGTCTGCGAGAAGGTGTTGCACGTTGTGTTGAGGCTCGTGTACGGATGGTATTTGATGGAACCGACGGGGTAGTCGTATGCGTTGGGGCTAGGCAGAACACCCGGGCCGGGAGTGCAGGTTCCGCTGAGCGGACGGTGGTAGGCATTCACGTAGTTGAAATCGTACGGGAGGTTTCCGAGAATCGAGTACTCGTCTTTGAAGCTAGTGCTGCTGCGCGAAACGGATTGACACCGGTAGTCCTGAATGGAGCCGGTGAGCACTTCGACGGTCTCAATCCAACGGCTTTTCTGGCTCGCACTCGCTCCCGTAGGGTCGCAGGTGGGCTGATCTTGGCTCTGCGATTTGCGCTCCATAGAGCCGGAGGTATCCACAATCAGTAGGATGTTCGGCAGCGGCGGATTCGCATCAGCCAACCCCTGCGCATGGGCGTTGAGCATTGCGCCGAACAGCGTTGCGCCAACGCCGCACAGTATCAGCAAACGACAGGGTAATTTTCGCATAGGCTTCATCCTTTTCGGGCATCAATTGGCAGCGACGGGGCCAAACTCGACATAGGCCCTCATGGTTTCGAGACCTGCGACGGCGGAGGCGCCTTCGACGCAAGTAGTGTTTCCAACGAATGGAGTGACTTGGCCGAGCGCGGTCGCTGTGACTCGCAAGTATTGGAACGACGTGCCCGTCCCGCCCACGTCGGTGCCCGCTATGGGACGAGACACGGGCCCAGGTTCCGAAAGCTCGATGGCGAAGTTCCCCTCAAGTGCGGCGCCGCTCAACACACTGTAGGGGCCAAGGCTGCCCGGGATCATGGGCGACCCGGTCTGCGTCTGCTCCAACAAATTTCTGCCAGTGAAGAAGCTCCCGACCCGATCGGCGAGCTCTGCCATCGAAAGCTTCATGCACGGGGCGATGCCGACCCCCGGATAATTAAGCCCGTTCGTCACCTTGCAAGCCTCCGGATTCTGCGCCATCCGCATGACGCGCATGCTCGCGCTGCCCGTTCCAAGCTCGGCGGCAATGGCCAACGT
>CAZSUA010000481.1:0-3184 GCA_964609655.1 uncultured Polyangiaceae bacterium
TCCCTCCCCCGCCACCAACTTGACTGGAGCCGCCCGAGCCGGAGGCGAGCGAACCACCCGATGCTCGTGCACAGGTGCGCGTCTCAGCACAATTGCTGAAGCCATGACTACATCCAGAAGCTGCTCCGGCAATCCATAAAGGCCCAACCCACCAGCGCACTTTTACCCCAATCCCGGTCATGTTTTTTCAAATGCTGAACTTAGCAGCCGATGTCAATTGGGGGGGGCGAAGCCTACCGATATTCAACTTGAATGTAGGGGCGCCCAAGCGCATTGGCGGCGTTAGAGTCGAAGCAATACAGCTATTGTTGCTTCTTCGGGAGGATGACGACGTAGGCCATGCCCGGGAAGGTGAAGGCGTTCCTTAGCGCCGACCACCCTACGTCGGTGTACGCAAGTACCTTTCCAAGATCCGGTCCGATGGCTGTCGCCCCGAGCGGTGCGGGCAAAGAGGGGTAGCCTTGCGCTTTCGAGCCTGCGCTCGGCTGATCCTTCCCAATCTGAAACTCTTCAGGAGCTGTTTGCTGCTCACAAGTATCAGGGTTTGGCTGGTTGGTGAACACGCAGTCTGCGGTCTGCGCGTAGAAGAGCATGTTGCAGTAGTCGATCGTACTTGGATCTACGAGGGATTGAGACTGTCCGAGAAGCCTTCGGGGGTGATAACAGTGACACCGTGGGTACCGACGCTGAGGTCTCCCGGCACGGTGATCGTCCCTGCGCGTAGAAGTTCCTGCCAGTGATGGTTGCAATGGATGGTGCCCCCTGCCCTAGCGGGTCCGGGTTCACCGCTCCAATGTGCGGTTCGGCAATTACGTCCGATTCTTCAACAGCGTGCGGCGTGAGAGGTCGTTATTGTGTCAGGGCCGCCCACCTGCGCGGACTCTCAGGTTGATAGTCCGGAGAGCGCATTCGAAGGGTTAAAGGCGCCTGTGCTTCAAGCTGGGAAGCGACGCTCGAATGCGCGCCAGGTGCGCCAAATTCAAATCAGCAACCACGACTCCAACCCCATCCGACGCCTGTGCGACGACGGTACCCCAGGGATCGATGATCATGGACCTTCCGTAAGTGAGTCGATCGTGCGGGTGGCGACCCCATTGGGCGGCAGCCAGCACCCAGCACTGGGATTCGATCGCGCGGGCTCTCAAGAGAACTTCCCAATGGTCGCGGCCGGTGTGCAGCGTGAAAGCTGCAGTGACGGCAAGTGCGGTGGCACCCGCTTGCACCAAGCGCCGGTACAACTCTGGGAAGCGCACATCATAGCAAATCGAAATACCGAATTGGACGTCGCCCAGCGGGCAGACGAGTGTTTCACTCCCTGGCGTCGTGGAAGCAGACTCGCAGAGCTTGGTGCCATCCGACAGGTCCACGTCAAACAGGTGCACTTTGCGATAGCGACCAATGAGGGTGCCGGCAGGATCGAACACGGCACTCGTGTTGAAGGGCCGCTTCGGATCAGCGCTTCGTTCGGGCATGCCACCGCCTACAATCGCGATCGAGTCCTGCCGGGCGGATCGGCTCAGGAAAGAAGCCACTGGGCCTGCCGCTTCGTCGAGGTTTTCCGCTATTTCAGCGCGCGCGGCTTCAGGCCCCATGAAGGCGAAATTCTCCGGCAAGAAAATAACCTGCGCGCCCTGTTCTTTGGCGGCAACAATGGCCTTGCTACACGCGACAAGGTTCTCGGCGACGTTTTCGCCCGAGTTTAGCTGGGCAACAGCTGCTCTGAAGTTTGTCATACGGTGCCAAGCTTAGTCGCCGCGTGTCGTTCGGTCGAGCCGCCTCTCCCGCGCGCGCCGGGCTCGTGCTATCTGCAGAAGTGCGCCCTTGGCGCAGGATTTCCCCACGTATTGGCCGATGATCGGAGACATTACCTCACTGGAAGGCCGCTTTCGAGACACCGCTGAGCTCGAACGTTTGCTGGTGTCGCTTATCGCTCAAGAGAGCTCAGCGATGCTGCGCCTGGAGGGGCAGAAGGGTTTGGGGTTGGTGTGGATCCGGGGGGGGTACATTGTTGAGGCGCGTCATGCCGGGCTATCGGGGCAGAGTGCGCTGTGCGCGATCATGACGATCCCGGCGGGGAGCTACTGGGTCCAGCCCGGTGAGGTGGACATTCAGGCTAGCATCCAGGGTGGAGATCGCGCGGCCTTGAGCGAGCTCGTGGCACATCTTCCCGAATGGTGTCGGCTGCGCGATGCTTTGCCAGCGCTTACCAGCAAGTTCACGCTGGATCGCGAGGCGCTGTATCGAGCTGCTCCCGAGTTAACACCTCAGGATGTTAAGATTCTAAAGGCTGCGAAGCTGGGGTATCCCATCTACCTCTTGGGGCCAGAATCCGGACTACCGGATCTCGTGCTTTTTCGGCGCCTCATCCACCTGATGCGCTTGCGTCTCATCAGCGCCAACGAGGGATCAGTGCCGCCCCCGAACGCTGAGCGCGTCAGTGCCGAGAAGTCCGCCGCACCAAAGCCCGAGAGCGGGGTCAGCATTCGGCCTACGAGCGCCTATTCGGTCACGGGCAGCCGGGTCATCGAGTCTGTCACGCGGGCCTCCCCCAGGCCTCCGAGTTCGCGTCCGCCGCGGGCCACGTCGAACAAGCCCACAGCGGCTAGGAAGTCGGCGCACCCAAGGCTTTTCGCTCGCTCCGATACACCGGCGCCGGTTATCCCCAAAGCTCCCAGCTTGCCTTCGGATATTGGCGTTTCACCGCCCCGTTCTGGGCATGGCTTCAGCGGGATGCCCGTCATCGACACGACCGGCGAGCTCCAAATAGAGCCCAAGGTGAGAGCAGCTGAGGGCTTCGTGAGTGCTACCAACTTTGCGCACGAGCAAGCCAACACGCGTCCTTCCACAGCACCTAGCACTGCGCGGCAGTTTCAGAGCGAGATTCCGCCCGTGACGCCCGTTCAATTTGGTAGCAATTATCCCCGCCCGCTTGAGGCCGACAATCTCAAGGAGCGCGAAGGACTCTTGTCGAACACGCTTGCGGCCCCGCGTTGGGTGCGCCGCTCAGATCGACCTTTTGCGCAATCGAGTGTAGCTCGGCCTTCGTCGCCTCAAGACTTGCTGCTGCGGCTCCCAACGGAACCCATCAGCGTAGCAGGCTTTCGCGCCAGCATTTTTGGCAGTTTGGCCCTGGGTCTAAGCTGTCTGCTGGCGGCGTATTTCACGCAGGTGTCTGCGCTCTATC
>CAZSUA010000482.1:0-3181 GCA_964609655.1 uncultured Polyangiaceae bacterium
GACGCCGAGGATGAGCCCAATGTTCGCGATGTTCGAGCCGATGACGTTGCCGAGCACCACCTGGCCATGCCCAGTGCTTGCGGCCTGAATGCCCACGATGATTTCGGGAGCCGAGGTCCCGTATGCGACTACCGTCAGTCCGACGAGGAGCTGCGGGACGCGAAGTGACAGCGCGAGCGCGGAGGCCCCACCCACGAACCACTCCGCGCCGAAGTAGAGAAGCAGGCCACCGCCGAGGAGCTGGATCCACTCGTTCACCCGATCTCCAGGGCGAGGCGAACCGTGCTTCGCTGATCCCACAGGAGCTCCGCCACAGGCCCCTGGGACTGTTCGCGCCCAAGCCCGACCAAGCGCCCAGCAGCGAGCGCGATTCTCACGGACACGATGGGTTCGTGGGCGTCGAGTGGGGTCACTCGAGGTCCACGGCTTTTCCACGAACGGCAATCTCCACTCGGAGTCCCTTCGCCGCCATGGCGGCACGAAGCGGTTCCTGCTGATCAGGCTCGCCGTGGACCAAGAAGAACCGTCGCGTAGCCGTGCCGCAGGCATCGGCGAACGCCAGCAGGTCGTTGCGATCGGCGTGAGCGCTGAAGGAGTTCAGCACTTCGACTCGAGCTCTCAAGTCCCGTTGGACGCCCCAGATCCGCACACGTGGTTGTCGCTCGACCAGCCGGCGCCCGAGCGTGTGCTGGGCCATGAATCCGACGATCAGGATCGTGTTGCGCTCGTCCTCGACGTGATTCCGAAGGTGGTGGAGAATGCGCCCGGACTCGGCCATACCGGCTGCGGAGATGATCACGGCGGACCCCTTGAGGTCGTTCAGTCGGATGGACTCTTCGCGCGAGCTGACGAACTGCGCACCCTCGAATCCGAAAACCTCGCCGTGCTCCTTCAGGAAGGCCCGTGTCTCGACGTCAAAACACTCGGGGTGGAGCTTGAACACCTCCGTCACGTTGAGAGCAAGCGGCGAGTCGATGAACACCGGGATCCGCGGCAGCCGCCCCGCCCGCGTAAGCTCGTTGAGTGCGTAGACCAACTCCTGTGTCCGGCCTACGGCGAAGGCTGGAACGATGACCTTCCCACCGCGTTGTACGGTTTCCTTGATGACGCGCTCGAGGTCGTCATGCATCTGCTCAACGGTCCCGTGAGTCCGGTTGCCGTACGTGCTCTCCATCACGACGTAGTCGACAGGCGTCGGCGGGTACTCGGGGTCGCGGATGATCGGCAGCCCTTTGCGGCCGAGGTCTCCGGTGAAGACGAGGCGTCGTACCTCGCCACCTTCCTCCACGTCGAGAACGACCTCCGCAGAGCCCAGAATGTGACCGGCCTCCAGAAAACGGGCGGTAACGCCAGGTAGGGGTTGGAATGGGCGGTGATAGGGCATGCCAACGAACTCCCCGAGGGCTTGTACGACGTCCTCCTCGTCGTAGAGCGGCTCGACGGGCTCGAAATTCGGGTCGTCAGCGAACTTTCGGTTCAGGTACGCGGCGTCGGCCTGCTGGATGCGCGCCGAGTCATGCAGCATGTACGCGCAGAGGTCGCGCGTAGCAGGCGTCGCGTAGATCGAGCCGCCGAATCCCGACTTGACCAGCATCGGAAGGTTGCCGGAGTGATCGATGTGCGAGTGCGTCAGGATAGCGACGTCAGCCGCGATCGCCTCCCGCGGGAGGCTGCGGTTGCGTCGACGCGACTCTTCGCGCCGACCCTGAAAGAACCCACAGTCTATGAGGATCGAGCCCTGATCGAGCTCGAGTAGGTGCATCGAGCCGGTTACTTCCTGAGCGGCTCCGAGAAACGTCAGTCGCATGCTCAATTGAGCCTCCGTGGGTGAACGATAGATACTGGCAGCGCAACGACTTTGGATACTAGCAGCGCCACGGCGAAGTCCTCTCCCGCATGGGCCCGACAGCTCGGCCGATTGCCAACCCAGAGCGCGAATTCACGGGCGAGGGGCCCGTTCTTCCGAGCCTTGCCCGTGAACAATCGTGACGATGGCCGCGAGAATCCTGGTAAATAGGCGTCGCTGCCGGACTAGTGGCCACCAGTCGTAGAGCAGCACTTCCAGTGGGCGCCACATCGCGACCCACCCGGTGATGACCAAGCCCTCGCGCAGCACGGGGCGAAAATGGCCCGAGGGGAGCATGGAGGTGAGCTCGGCTAACGTGAGAAACACCACCAACACCAACAGGCCGACCAAGAGCGTGAGTTGACCCTGACGGACGTGGTGCCGAATTCGACGCCGCAGGCGATCAAGTTCGTAAATGAAGTGGGCACGAACGGCTTCCACAATCGTGGTGTCCTCCACCGTCGGTGACGGCAGTTCGGAGACCCAGACTACGAGCTTGAGATCGGTCTTCGGCGAGATTTCCTCGGCAGCCCCAACGATGTAGTCGACCGCGTCCGGGTCGAGGTCGCGCTCGCGAAACGGTGCGGGATCCCGACCGTCGAAGAGCTGCTGGGCTGTCTTGACCTTGATGTCGATGCACACCTTGCCATCCTCGATGCGGTAACGCGGCTTCGTGCTCATTCGGCGTTCACGTGAAGCTGCGCAACCATGCTTTCGAGCACGGCTAAGCCGACCATGACTTTCTTAACGAACAACGGATTGTGGGGCGCCACCACGAAGCGTGGATGCTCGGACCAGATTTCCCGCAGGCGCTGATCGAGCGCGAGAGCCTGCTCGTTCGACTCGATGCGCGTGGGGTTGCCACCTTCGACGGAGACGCCGCCAACCGCCGCGCTTTCGAAGAAGATGACCGCGTCGTACCTGCCGAGCTGCTGCTCCCCATTGCTCCCGACCGCCTCGAAAAAGCCCGCTATCGCCGCCTCGTGAACCACGACGACTCTCGCGCCGATCTCCCTTCGAAAGAGGTCGGGAGCCGTCGTTTTGCCTCCCCGCAAGAGGTTCATCGCCCGGCTCCAGCCACAAGGCGCCGCGTTCGCCGTCGCACGATGAGCTTTCTCAGCTCCTCGACCCACAGCACCAGGCTCGCCACTGCGCCAATCATGACGACCTCCTTTAAGCTGAAGGGGACGGTGTGAAAGACCTCGTTGAGTGGCGGGAGGAAAACGACCGCAGCCTGGAGCGCGTTGCCTAGAACGAGACCACCGATGAGCCATGGGTTCGTGAGGATGCTCAGATTGAGGGCGGAACGCGTCTCGGAGCGGCAATTGAGCACGT
>CAZSUA010000483.1:0-3174 GCA_964609655.1 uncultured Polyangiaceae bacterium
GCCCAAGCCAAAACGCACCGGGATTAAGCGCGCGTCCTCTCCAAAGCGGAAATGAGATGATTCAAATCGCCTCCCAACCAACGGCTGCCCGAGAGCGCGCCGTAGCGCCCGCCGCGTGCGACAATCTGCGCTTTGGGCGGCAGCGGTAGCTGAAATTGGTGGATCTCGTCGGCAGCTCCACTTGGCAAAAGCCGCAGCAGCGTGCAATCCCGACTGTCTTCGTAAGAGCCGAAAAGCGCCGCATACCCGGGCACTACCGCTAGCGCATGCGCGCCTTCAACTCCCAAATTCCAGGCCACATCTGGGCTGCCAGCGCGATTAAATCGCACCAAGGAAAAATCGCGATAGTAGTAAACCCAGGTTTCTTCTTGCAGCGCATTGAGCGCGTAGCAATCATCCATCGGAGCTAACTTCGGCGAGCTTGGAAACTGCCAGAGCAGCTCCCCTTTCTGATCGAAACGCACAAGCCCTGCCGCTCCCAAAGGGTTCTGCCAACCGAGGGCTCCCTCGATGCCTTGATCGAAGTAGCCAACGAAAATCGAACCATCCTCGATCGCTTGGAGCTGTCCGATGCCGTCGCCTAAGGTGAATGCCGTTACTGGCTGGCCGCTCCCGAGGTCAAAGATGGTGGCGTTCGCCTCCGCTCCCGAGCTGTCGTGGCGCGCCCTGGCTCCGCACACGATCGCGCGCTGTTCAGGTAAGATGTCAACGAACAAAGCACGCACTGAAAGCCCCGCTAGATCGTAGGCCTGAACACCGTTCGCTGTCCGTTCAAAGAGCTTGGCTCGATAGGGCGTATCAACTCGTGTTTGGGGCCAAACGATCCCCATATCCTGCGTTCCCAACACCTCGTTGAGCACCGCTTCCGGAACACACAAGAGCAGCGGATGACCCAAAGCACTGAGATTGTAGGCCGCTACTAACCAGCCCTCCGGGATCACCTCCGTGACTTGCCACTGGCTCTGGAAAAAACCTTTCACAGCATGCCCCCAGGCTTAGCGCATCCAGTTAACACCCAAAACCCTGGGCTCGCTCGTTGACCGGTTCGCAAATGCCGGCCGAACGCCCGCTTTCGTGGCGCGAAAAACACGCTCTCTGGCCTAACACTCCGGACGCGGGGCCTAGGGGATCCGGTTGTCACCGCGGGCCTGTGCGTTGTCCCCTGGGTCATTCGTGACACGTTTGCGCAAACACTCGATTCGGCATTGAAAATCCGAATGAACCAACTTCGTACTTTCGCGCACATGCTTCCAACCGAGGGGCAGACGTACCACCAACGGCTCCTCCGACGCTAGACAACGCGCATCGGTACGACCCTTAACGGGCAACCTCCGATGCGCGTAGCACCTTTGATCCCCTCCAATGTCCCTTCTCACTCGATTCAAATCGACTAGACTCTGCCAGGTATGGAGAGGTCTGTGTCGGCCATAGCTTCCGCGCGTCCCGCGCTGGCTCGATTTCGCCGCGGCTCGCTGGATGCGTTGTCGTCGAGTGAGGAACTGCTGCGGGGCGAGCCGGCCTGCGACGCACGTGCCTTCTATTTCGCGTTTTCGGCGACGCGCACGCTGTATGGCGTCTCGGATTCGCCGCTCCCGGTGTTGGAGGATGCGCGGGGCTTGCTCGAAAATGCGCTGACCACGTCGGACGGTGTGGCTGAGCTTTGCCGTGTGATGGTGCGCGTGAACCTGCTCGCCTTCGATCTTGAGAGCATGTCAAAGTGGCACGAGCTGCATTCGAGCCTCGTGTCGAATAGCCGTGAGCAGTATGAATGGTACGCCGCCACGGCACTCTGGCTTGATCTCATGCACGGTCGCCCTGCGATGGCGGAAGAGGCCGAGACACGGCTTCGGCGTCTGGATCCAAACTTTCCGTTAGAGCTCAAGATTGAGCTGCTCACGCTGTGCGCGCTGGGCACACTCTTGCTCAACAATCCCAAGACGGCTCTAGTCTTTGCAGACGAGGCTTGTGCCCTGGCAGCATCCGAGAACTTGGTTGAGTGGCGCACGCTCACGAGCCTCGCACGCTGTCGCATCCTCCGTTATCTCTTGAAACCGGAGCTTGCGCACGTTTTGCTTGAACGCCTCGCGGAGACGGCAGCTCCCGCGTTCCGACCTTGGATCACTTGGGAGGCAACACTTGCCGCGGGCAGTCTGGGCGTTGCAACGCTGGAAGTGGCTCCTAATTCCACGGAAACCGCAGGCGCTTCCCCGGGACAGCGTGCGTGGCGCGCCGTACACGAGCTCTCGCGGCTGATTCAGAATGCCGAGACCAACTCGGCGAACGTGCAGGTGTCGAAAGCAGCGCTCAGCAAGACACTGAGCGGCGTGCGTCCCATGCTGTACGAGGTGCAGCTATTGGTCGGATCCCTTGATTATACGCAGTCGCCATCACGAGTTCTTCGCAGTTGGTGTTGGGGGCAAGATCCCTTGCCCCCAGGCGGGCTGCATGGCATCGCTTCGAGTGGCCGCCAGACACCGACCCCCACCAGCTTCGCAATCTTGCAACGAGGGCACGTCGGTCGCCGCGTGTTGGGCGTTGCACTGGCCTCCACGATCGCACCCTTCGGTGATAACTGGTCGAGAATCGAGGGGTCCACGCTCCCTCAGACGGCCCTGGCGGCTCTCGCACTGGCAGATCATGCGGAGCTCAATCACGCCGACTTGTTCAGACATACCTACGGAATCGAGTACATCCGTCGACTCCACCAGCGCCTTTTTACAGCGCTCGCCGAACGCATGCAGAGCTTGCTCGGAGAAGCAGGAGAACTCACCGTTCGCCACAAGACGGTGAGCCTCACCCTCCGCACGCAAGCACTAGTTATTTTTGATCCACGCACCGTTCAGCCCTATTCGGAACGCGTGCTCGCATCGCTCCTTCAGGCCGAGCACGGCACCGTGGCCGAATTTAGCGGGCGCCTCAGCATGCCCGAGCGCTTGGTGCGAAACGCGTTGAACGAGTTAGCTGCGTTCGGTGCCGCCAGTCGCGTTGGCCCGGAGGATGCCGAGCTTTTTGCACTCCATCCCGACCTGGAGCGAGCGGCGCCTGCTTCCTTAGCTCGCCCGAAAACCTTGAATTCTGAGCCTCCCTCGCGTCGCACGGGCACCTAAGTCACACGGGGACCTAAGTCGCACGGACACCTAAACGGAAAAGCGCCGCTGCCGCGGATCCACGCTG
>CAZSUA010000484.1:0-3160 GCA_964609655.1 uncultured Polyangiaceae bacterium
ACGCAACGAGTTGCCGCTGCACTTCGCTCAGGCGATCCCCGAGATCCATTGCGGGCGGGCGGGCCGTGGGTGCCTCATCGGAGGGCTGATGCGCCATCGGCGAAGCGACCTTGGGCAAACTTCCGAGCCCAGGATCAGTCTTAATGCGCTGCGAAACGAGGCTATGCCGGCGGGTTGTTGGTGGCTCAGATTTGAACTCTGAACGCTCCTCCGTGGCCCGCGGTGAGCTTGTCGGCGCCCCGGACTTCAGCCTGGCCACCTGTGCCAAGACTTCGTCGCGCTGTCGATAAGCCTGCTTCAGCTCTGAATCGTGCTCTTCGATGAGTAGCGCTAGAAATTCGTCGTTCTGTTCGAGAGTGCGCAAGATATCCGCGACTGCCTGCCGACGCTCGGTGCGAAGCTGCTCTTCCAAACGCACCATGCGGTTCTGAAGTTCGTGATCGTTCAGCTCGCGGGGGGATAGCGAGGACAACAACTCACGCAATTCTCGCGCGTATTGCGCCAGTGCGCGTTCGGCTTCCCCTGCACTCGCGATTCCCGTGCCGATCTGTTCCAGCGCCTTCATGAGCTGTCGAACGGCAACGTGCGCTAGCTCGTTCACGTCTGTTGAGCCGGGACGGGGTGCGACTCCGCTGATATACTGCGAGCTCCGTCCTTGGTCCGCGTGGGGCGAGGGCCCTTCGCCAGGCAGCTCAGAGGTGCTCGTCCCATCCGCTTTGCTGCCTGAGGTCGAAAGCATGAGTCACCATATATACCCTAAAAAACCCATGGCGTCCGCAAGACACTCAGATTTTCATGCTCAATACGCTGGACACTTCCGCTAACCTCCCGGGTCGGTACCCGAGGGTTCCATGCCGAGCGCCAATCATCCCCCTACCCCAGAGAGTGAGCTTGAAAAGCAGCTGGAGCGCCTGGCGTCTCGGGCTCGCGCGTTTGCTCGGGCGCCCATTTCGAAGAAAATTCTATGGCTGCGCGAGGTGCGCGCGGGCGTGAGCCGGGTTTCAGCTGGACTTGCAGAGCGTGCCTGTGATGCCAAGTGTATCGATTTTTCAAGCAATCTGGCTGCTGAGGAATGGCTGAGCGGCCCCGGCATCATTCTGAGACACTTGCGTCTTTACGAGGGCAGCCTGGAGCGCCGGGCTGCGCATGGGTCGACGTTGGGGACGCTCGGGCGTGTCACCGAAACAGCGGAAGGGCGCACCCACGTCTCTGTATTGCCGGCCGACAATTATGATCGTGCGGTCTTCATGGGGTTCACGGCGGAAACGTGGTTCGAGCAGGGTGTCCGTTCCGTCGATGTCGCCGGGCTGCAAGGGTGCTTCTACGATCAAGCCGAGCCCGAGGGTGGTGTGTCGTTGGTGCTGGGGGCGGGCAACGTTGGCTCCATTCCGGCCGTCGATGCGCTCCACAAGCTATTCATGGACGGGCGCGTTTGTCTGCTCAAGTTGAATCCTGTGAATGATTATCTTGGCCCGCTGTTTGAGCAGGCGTTTGCGGTTCTCATCGAGCAAGGGTTCCTTCAGATAGCCTACGGTGGTGGAGCGGTGGGAGCGTATCTGTGTCGGCACCCGCTCATTCAAGACATTCACATCACGGGTTCTGAGCAGACGCACGACCTTATCGTATGGGGTCCGCCGGGCGCGGCCCGTGAGCTGCGCAAGCAGAACCATCAACCCCTGCTCAACAAACCCATCACGAGCGAACTCGGAAACATCAGCCCCGCCATCATCACGCCCGCGAAATACACAGAGAGTCAGCTCCAGCTGATGGCGCGTAACGTCGTTGGGACGTTCGTGCTCAACGCGGGTTTCAATTGCAACGCCACGAAGCTCCTGGTTTTAGCCCGCGGCTGGCCACAAGCACCGGCATTCCTTGCGGCGGTCGGGGCTTGGCTTTCGCGTGTTCCGCCGCGATTCCCTTACTATCCAGGGGCGCAGGCGGTGTATCGGCAGCTCGTAGACGCCGCTTCGCGCGTTGAGTGCTTTGGGGGCGAACCAACCGGCACGCTCCCCTGGGCGCTCATCCGTGATGTGGAGCCTGAAGCCGGCGCCTTTAACACCGAACCCTTCTGTGCGGTCCTCAGCCAAACTTCGCTCGGTAGCACCGATCCCGAGGAGTTTTTCCAAGCCGCAACGCTGTTCTTGAATGAGCACGTGAAGGGAACCCTCAACGCCATGTTGCTCTTGCCTCCGCAGGCAGAGCGAGATCCCCGCTTCCGGTTAGCGGCCGAAAGAGCAATCCGGGAGCTTCGCTACGGTGTGATCGGTGTCAATCATTGGCCAGCAGCCGCGTTTGGGATGGGCTCCATTCCGTGGGGTGGTTATCCCGGGGCGAGTTTGGCAGACATCCAAAGTGGTATCGGTTTTGTGCACAACACGTTCTTGCTCGAACGCGTCGAAAAGAGCGTCCTCTGCGGTCCCTTTGCGGCATTCCCGCTCCCGATGTGGTTTCCCGGGCACCGCACCCAACGCGTGGTAGCGACCAAGTTTTGTGAGTTTGAAGCGGCGCCGAGTTGGGGCAAGGTGTTCGGGTTGGCGGCCTCTGCACTTCGAGCCTAGGGCGCTCAGCGGTTGGCGAGGGCCCGCGCTGCCCGCCGGCGGCCTTGCCGACGTTCACGTTCGACAGCCTCTAGGTAACGGTCTACATCGATTTGCATCGTGTGGCGTGCTGAAGGGACATAGCGCCTTTCGCGTGCGGTCTGTTCAAGGGCTAAGTGGCGCGACATCTCGCACTGGGGAGGCAAGGCGTAGTCCCCCTTCAAGCACTCTGCCACCCATCGGCCTTGCACTTCGGCGATGGGCATGATTGCCCCAAGCGGTTGGCAAAGCCCAATGAAAAAGAGATTGGGAATGTCTGGGTGAAAGACGCGGTGAAATAGCTCAAGCTTGTTTTCGACCGGTGCGAGGACGTCAGGCGCAAAAAACGGAAACGTGACCCTGTAGCCGGTGCTGTAAATAACGGCGTCGATGGGCTCCACACTGCCGTCCGAAAATTCAACATTCTTGTGTAAGAATCGCTGGATCGGGGGTTTCGCAACCACATCGCCCGAGCCGAGCCGAGTCAGAAGATCACTCGAGACGGTGGGGTGGGCTTCGAGCAGCCGATGATCGGGCTTCGGTAGACCAAAACGCTCCATCCTGCCTACCACCGCAGAAAACAA
>CAZSUA010000485.1:0-3159 GCA_964609655.1 uncultured Polyangiaceae bacterium
TGCCCAAGGTGGATTCAAAGGCGATCGGTGCACCCGCGACCAGCGCTAGCTCAACGTTCACCCAGTCTTCTCCTGAATGGTTTTGTACGATACCCCAAACCTGGAGTTGCGCTTTGCCTGCTCCGTTCAAAACCAAGCGATAAGAGGGCTTCCAAAGCGGCGTTTCGGCAACATAACCCACTCTGAGGTCATGCTCTCCTTCGTCTAGCCGCAGGACCACTTCACGCAAATCATCGTCTTTCTCGGGCCGGTGATCGGCCTTATCGAGCGCACGCTGAAACTGTTCAACTTCGGGATCCTTGGGTTTATCTTTCTCGATTTCGACGGGAAACGACGCGGAGGTCACCGCACTGCCGCCCCGTTGCATGATGGCCAGCGTCGCCAGAAAATCGCCAATCATCTTGGGGCGCATCTTGAAGGTGACGCGATCGGCCTCCACTTTGCCGCCGCGTTCGAAGTAAGCCACGCCGTTGCGATAGATGACCACGCGTTGCAGCGGCAGTTGAGCGCTCGTCAGATCGGCTTGATGGGCACAGCCCGCGAGCAGCACCGCACCGACCAAGGACAGAGCCCCGAGGTGGCGGCCAGCCCGTACGGGGCCCTTTCTGTTTCGGGGTGAGCGTCTATCCGCCTGTAAATTCTCGGGTCGAAAGCACTTCATGATGGCCGACACCGTAGGGCCCGACGCGATCCCTCGTCAACGGCGCCAAACTTCGGGCTATCCTCCACAGCTTGTGACTGAAGCTCCCCCGCCCATCAAGCCTCCGCCACCGCCACCACGTCGTCCTGGTGGGCCACCGCCGCCACCACCGCGCGCACGGCCCAATCTTCCAGCCCCCGGCCAAACACTGACCGAGGGCGACAAACAGGCGCTCGCGTTACGGGCCTTGGGCCTGATGAACGAGCAGATCCAGGCGCGCATTGTCCACTACCGGGGCGATCTTGAGACAAATTCTGAGCTCGATGCGATCACCGCACAAGTCGTCGCTCAGCTCAAGGCTGTCCAGGGCTCGCTCTCCCCCGATGGCCCAGCCTTTGACCCGGAGCCGCTCGAAGCTAAACACGCCGATAGCCTGGTACTGCTCCTGACCAAGCTGCTAAGCGGCGAACGCCAAGCCTCCTTCGTGACGCAGGTCCTAAAACCGGTGGGCAGACGCCTCGCGAAGCTCTTCTTCGAAAGCGAGCTGCACGAGCGCACCAAGGCGGACAAGGAAAGAAAGATCTATCATGCCGAACAGGGCATCTTCTATCTGCTCCAGCGCTACAAAAATCGCCTTCATTCCGAGCTTGAAGGCTTCGACTATGAGAGCGACGAAGTCCGCGCGCAAACTTTTGAAACGCTCAATAAGTTCGAACGCGATATGCAAGTGGCCTTCCTTTCGCGGCGCTCGCCTGAGCTGAACCGCGTGATGGAAATATTCGCGGCTGTTTTGCGGGATTTCTTGTGCACGCATTTGCCTACCCGTTTGGCTCCACTCGCCAAGATCACCGTGCGAGCCGCCAAGACAGGGAGCAGCCGTGGGGCTGTCGATTATAAGATCTTGGCGCAGGCTTTCCCTGATTTTCGTCGGGAATGGGAGCAGCGCTTCATGGAGCAGATGGTCAACTTCTGCGAAGATGAGCTGATGGGGCGGCTCTCCAACAGCGACGAGCCTTTCCGAGACGAAACGATGGCGTTCTTTGTGGATCCTCAGATCTTCAGCGCCACCTGCCAGGTCGTCTGCGAGCTGATTTACGACAGCCTGTTCATGGAAGGGTTTTTGGATCTGCCGACCGATTGGCGTGTGTCGATGCGCGACAAGGGTTAAACCCGCTCAGAAGCTGGCATCGGTTTCGCCTAGCTCCACGGAGCACGAGACCGTGGCCACGTTCGCGCCCAAGGCTCCCAGCAAATTGAAGGGCGGACTGATCAAGCCGGCTACGCTACTATTGTCGATCACCACGTAATACTGGCCTTGGGGTAGCGGAAGCTTTTGGCGCACTTCAGCGCCTGGCTGCAAGCCGAAACCTGTGACCGGCGCCTCAGGCGGAGGGCCAAGCGGCGCTCCCAATTGCAGACCTCGCCGCCACAGATCACCTGTTCCTCGTCGAATGAGCAGCACGTCCACCGCGGGACCCCGCCCGATCATGCGTAAGAAGAGCGCTTGGCCATTTTCTACCACGTCAAAGGGTCCCAGGAAATCGACCTGATTCGCCTGAATGTCGATCGTTTCGTTGGCGTACACGAAGCGCTCACCCGAGCCAGTGTCAAACGGCTTCTTCGGCCGCGCCGGCGGCGCCAGGAAGCCCAGCGTGAAGTCGTCCCCTGTGTCCGTGTGCACCACGGTGAAGCCTTCAGCCAGTTTACTGGACACGATCTGATTGCCAAAAGTGTTCGCGAGGTAGCCCACCGGGGTGCGTGTGGCCCAATCGACCAACGTATTCTCAACGGCCTGAACTTGAAAGGTGGGTCCCGAAAGGATGCGGTTCGGCTTGGCCCAAACGTACGTGGCATCTTTGGTCAGATTGAAGTCCATGCGGTATTCGATGGCGGCATCCGCCGCAAACTGGATCCTGCCCGCGATCGGTGTCCAAGCGTAGCCACTTCCCCCAAACTGCAGCGTCACCGTCTGCGCCGAGTCGTTCACCTGGGTTTGGCAGCGCTCTGGGAAATAGCGACCGATGGTATTGCCACCTTCGAACAGCTTGAGCGGAGCTCCACGCTTCAGCATTTCCGGACAAACTTTGGCCGCGCCAAAATTCGAGAACAGCCACCACCTAAGGCCAGGGCTCGTGTTCACGGTATCTCGAAAAGCCGCGCAACTGAGTGTGAGAAAGATCGCACTCAACACCCAAAACAATCGAAAATTCATAAGCTCGCGTTCCGTTCGATCGCTGCGCGCGCCACATCTTCCAACACGTGGATAAACTCTGGATCATCATTCGGAGCCGCCACGCGCTCCCAACTTAAGCCAAACTCTTTGGCCCAACCGGCAGCCTCGATGTCCAGATCGTACAGGGTTTCGACGTGCTCTGAAACGAAACCGATCGGCGCCACAATGACGCGTTTGAACCCGGAGGTTGCGGCTTGTTTGAGCGCAGTTCTCAGATCTGGCCCGAGCCAATCACCGCCATCGGCACCTTGACTCTGATAGGCAAGCTCAATCGGCCGTGCCATTG
>CAZSUA010000486.1:0-3146 GCA_964609655.1 uncultured Polyangiaceae bacterium
TCTGAGATCCGGAGGCTTCGCCACTTCCAGAGCGCACCCGCCAGCGTGCAGACGGCCATTGCGCCGATTGGGAGCGCGAGTGTCTTCGTGACGCTTGGACTAATGAGAGCTGAGACGACGAGGACGCGGGCGAACATGATCGTGCTCGCAAGGAGCGTGGCGAGCTGGCCCGGCTGCACCATAGCAGGCGTGCCGCGCGCATGCTGTGCCATGGCCACGGTGACGGCGGTCGAGCTGACAAGCCCTCCGATGAGCCCCGTGAGACCAGCGCCACGCCGACCGCCGAGGAGTCGATTGAGAACGTATCCGACGTAACCGATACCGGCGATGAGCGCGACAAAGACACCGATGCGCCGGGGTGACAGCACGCGCCACGGGTCACGTGCCTCGTCCGGCAGGATAGGAAGGACGATGGCGAGGAGGACCAGAAGCTGGAGGGTGGCGGTCAGGTCCACGCGCCGCATGCGCGGAACGAGCGCGTGAAACCAGGGCTTCGAGATGAGAAGGAGCGTTGTAGCCAGGGCGAGTGCGACGGCGATGGCACGCTGGTGATGGATCAGCATGCCGAGAACCAGCGTTGTGAGCGCAGCGACCTCCGTGGTCAGACCGCGGCCCTGCTCTCGCTCGCGGAACGCCGCGATAGCCACGAGCACGCCTGTGACGACCAGGGCGGCGACAGGCAGCCAGGGATTGGCCTCCCCCGAATACGCTGTTGCCCAGCCGAAGAGCGCCAGTAGCGCGAACGTCCTCACGCCGAGGAGCGACTCCGGGCGCGCACCCACCTCGCCGTCTGGATCCTGGTGCTCAGCAACGTCGCTGTGCTCGCGTTCGAGGCCGATAAATAGACCGATCCCAATCGCCAGCACGGCGTCGATCAGAAGGCGGAGCGTCGGATCATCAATGGGCGGCACGGAGCAGCATGTGGTGTGGCGGAAGCGAAGGCAGCATGCAACTCGAGTTCCTCGCGGATTGACGGAGAGGCGCTGGCATCCTATCGCAGATATACGATGAAGCCAGGCGCCCAGGCCCAGAGCCTCCTGTTCCTTTGCGTCGCAAACTCCGCGCGCAGCCAGATGGCCGAAGGCCTCGGCCGCATGATCTTCGGCAATCGTGTCCCGGTGATGAGCGCGGGGAGCGAGCCGTCGAAGGTGAACCCCTACGCCATCGAGGTGATGCGCGAGCTGGGTGTCGACCTCACGACGCACCACTCCAAATCGGTTCAGACCATCGATCCGGCCACGGTCGGCACCGTGATCACGTTGTGCGCGGAGGAGGTCTGCCCGGTGTTCTTGGGCAAAGCGCGCCGGCTCCACTGGCCGATCCCCGATCCCGCGAGCAAGGACCCGTCGATTCCGCGCGAGGAGATGCTCACTCGCTTCCGAACGGCGCGCGACACGATCCGCGGCATGCTCGAGAGGTTCGCGAGCGACGAACTAGCCCAGGCGTAGGATCTTGCGCGAGAGCCCATCACACTCAATTACCACCAACCCCCGAAACCTTCCAAGCAACACCCAACAGCGCGCTCGCAGCCAGCGTTTTCGGCACTCCCAGCTTGAAGCGAAACATCGCCAGCATCGCCAGTATCGCCAACACAGCCGAGGCCGCATCCACACTCGCCAGCACCGGCATCAACAGGCGAATCGGCCCTAACTGAAGCTCGCCAATTTGGCGAAAAATCACATGCAGCCCAAACCAAATCGACAGATTCAGGATAACGCCCACCACCGCCGCGGTGATGCAGGAGAGCGCGGCGTGGAGTGAACGATTGCCGCGCAATGCTTCGATGTACGGTGCGCCGACAAAAATCCAAAGAAAGCACGGCACAAACGTCACCCAAACCGTGACGAGCGCGCCGGCCAGGCCCGCCAACATCGGCGGCAGTGCCCCTGGGTTGCGAAACGCCCCGAGAAACCCCACAAACTGCACCACAAGGATCAAGGGACCGGGCGTTGTTTCCGCGAGCCCGAGGCCATCGAGCATCTCCCCAGGCCTCAACCAACCGTACGTCTCCACAGCGCGCTGCGCAATGTACGCGAGTACGGCATACGCGCCGCCAAACGTCACCACAGCTGCCTTCGAAAAGAACACGGCCTCTTTCACCAACACAGATTCTCTTCCAAAACCAACGAGCAGCCCTAAAATCGGCAAGGCCCAAAGCCCCAGGCACACGGCCAACACGCGCAAGCTGCGCCGCGTTGAAGGCCGCGTGTGCGAAAGCTCCCCCGCCTCAGCCATCCTTTCAATCACCGTTGCTTGGAGCACGTCCACTTTGATGTTGGCTGGTTCGGGAAACGCTGAAGGCACCAGCCGCATCCCCACAAGCCCAAACAGGCCCGCACTCAGCACCACCAACGGGAACGGTACGCGAAAAAAGAAGATGCCGACGAAGGCAGCCGCAGCCACCGCCACCATCAGTCGATTCTTGAGCGCGCGTTTGCCAACACGCAGCACGGCCTCCACCACCACCGCCAAGACGGCCGCTTTCAAGCCAAAGAACAGTGCCGCCACTGCAGGTAACTCGCGAAAACCCGCATAAAGCGCGCTCAAACCCAAGATCGCCACAAACCCCGGCAACACAAACAAGACCCCGGCGGCAATCCCGCCACGCGTCTTGTGCATGAGCCAACCGATGTACGTCGCCAGCTGCTGCGCCTCAGGCCCCGGCAAGAGCATGCAATAGTTCAAGGCATGCAAAAATCGCTCCTCGTCAATCCAACGCCGGCGTTCCACCAACTCCTGGTGCATCAAAGCCACCTGCCCCGCAGGCCCACCAAAGCTCAGAAAACCAATGCGCGCCCAAACCCGGAGCGCTTCGGCAAACGACACCTCGCGTGGTTCAAAGCTTTCCAAGCTGGCATAAATAGGCTTGATGCAGCCCCAGCGCAACACATCCTCCATCTAGCATGAGCAGTGAAGGTGGTTGCCCTCCCCCGCCGCCGCAGGAAGCGGCAGCTTGCCCCTCCCCGATGTTTCGCTCCGCTCGCCATGGGCGGGGCCACGGTGCGTATTCGCCGCTGTGGCGAGGCCACTGCGCGTGCCCGCCCAGATTCACGTCCGCAGCTGCAACCACTTCGTGCCCCCAAAGTACTTCGTCGTAGGCCGCGGCCTCAGAAAAAAGGAATGCGAACTTTTTCCCACTTATTGAG
>CAZSUA010000487.1:0-3137 GCA_964609655.1 uncultured Polyangiaceae bacterium
TTGAGATAGGGGTCAGCATGCTTACTATCTTGTGTTCGACTTTGAGATAGGGGTCAGCATGCTTACTATCTTGTGTTCGACTTTGAGATAGGGGTCCCGCACAAATTCAGGGGCACTTGAGGATACTCAACCTCTTGCGTTTGCAGTGCTTGTCTCCAAGTCACGGTGGCGCAGCAGGCCGCATCGGGATGGTGTCCGCTCTCAACACATAGTCGCCGGGTTGGAAATTGACGACGGCATGCTCGCCTTCGAAACGTGCCCTGTTGAATGGACTCCCGTTGAGCGTGAGCGATTGAGGGTTGGCGCACGGCAGCCAGACTTCTCCGGAAGTGTTGGGAGGGACCCGCACGTGCAGCTCAACGCTTCCCGCTGTGAGCCGCCACTCGCTCACGATCAGGCCATACAGGCTTTTCCACTCGGCTTTCGCAAAATCAAGCCCTCCACCGATGCTAGGGCGGACGCGAAATTGCTTGAATCCTGGTGCCGTGGCCTCGATGCCAGCCACATGCTCATACAGCCACTGCGCCACCGAACCGAAGGCGTAGTGGGAGTAGGAATTCATGCCCGATTGATTGGGGCCCGATTCCGTCCAGCTGTTCCAACGCTCCCAGATCGTTGTGGCTCCGTTCTTGATCGAAAAACCCCAGGAAGGAAACGTCTCGTTCAAGACCAGCCGGTAAGCGACGTCGGCGCGACCGTGTCGAGTGAGTGTGGGCAAAAGATAGGGGATGCCGACGAAGCCCGTAGCCAAGTGCCAGTTGTTGGTTTCGATGAGCGATATCAGGCGTTCGAACGCGGCTGAGCGCAACTCGTCGGGCAAAAGATTGAAGTGAAGGGCCAGCACTTGCCCGGTCTGCGTTGCCGGTTCTTTTCCAAGGCCACGGATCTCACCCTCCGGGGTGACGAAGTTTTTGATAAAAACACCGCGAATTGTAGCGTGGAGCGCACGCAGGCGTTGGGCATCTTCAGGCTTTTTCAAAACCTCGGCAGTGTGAGCAGCGAGATCGGCGCTGTGCGCGAAGAACGCGGTCATCAGGATCTCGTGGGGTGTGCCCGCGTCGAGCGATACCCAATCCCCGTAGACTTTGTACTTCTTGGGATCCGGGGTACGGAGGCCGTTCTCGGATTCTCGCCAAAGGTAATCGAGCCAGCGTAGGATCATCGGGTAACAGCGAGCGAGAAAGTCGGCATCTCCGTAGTACCAATAGAGAACCCAGGGCGCGACAGTTGCGACATCACCCCAGGCGGCATCGCCGCCTTGCCCGTGCACGTGATCATTGGGCAGGGGAGGCGCATAATTGGGGATGCAGCCCCGCTCGTCTTGCGAATCGATCAGATCTTGAATCCATTTGCAGAAAAACGCCGAAACATCGCGATTCCAGATGGCAGAACGGATGTAGACTTGCACGTCCCCCGTCCAGCCTAGGCGCTCATCGCGCTGCGGGCAATCCGTCGGCACGTCTACGAAATTGGAACGCTGCGTCCAATCAATGTTGCTGACCAGCTGATTGATGAGCGGGCTCGAGCACTCAAACGTGCCGGCTTTCGGCGTGTCGCTGTGCACGACAATTCCTGTGAGCATGCTCAGCTCGGGGACGCCGGGGAATCCGGTGAGCTCAGCGTAGCGAAAGCCGTGGTACGTGAAGCGGGGCTCCCAGAATTCTTCTCCTTCGCCGCTGCAGGTATAGGTATCGATGCTGGTGGCGCTTCGCAGGTTATCCACGTAGAGTTCGTTGTGGGGCCAGAGCATTTCGCCGAAGCGGAGGCGCAGGGTAGTGCCCGCGGGGGCTTGCACACGCAAACGCACGCGCCCTGCGAAGTTCTGCCCGAAATCGTAGATGTAGGAGCCTTTGCGAGCTTCAAAGTGGCGCACGGCAGCCAACTCTTCTGTTGGCCTCACCGGCGGGCCAGGATGGGCGCACAGCTTTGGAACGGCTTCAAGCGCTGTGCATTGGACTTTACCCCACGAGCTGTCATCCAACTCTGGGAGCGCCAGCTCGCTCAGTTTGAACGTGGCGTCGTGGGTTTCTCCACGCAAGAATGTGGACTCCAGGATAGGGCCTGCATGGACCCGCCAGTGCTCATCCGTTCCTACCCATTCGACCCGACCGTCCGCGTACTCAAGACGCAGCGCCATCAAGAGCGAGGGCCGTTTGTCGCCCGGCTCTTTGACGTACTGAAACGGACGATGATGAAAGGCGAGCGGGCCGCTGTACCAACCAGGATTTAGCAACGCTCCAGCACGTTGGTGCCGTTTTTGAGCTGTTCCGTCACGTCATAGCAGCGATAGAGAATTCGTTGATTGTAGTCGGTCCAGCCTGGAGCGAAGCTCTCGTCGCTCACGGCCTGCCCGTTGAGCAACGGGTGATAGATGCCTTTGGCGGTGGCATACAGGCGCGCGTCCATCAGCAAGGGGTCTGTCTTGAAAAGCCGACGAAAGTAGTACGCGTTGGGCGAGCGATACGATTCGGGCGGTTGGATCCAGCCCGCATGCCAATCAGCGTGCGATAAGAGCCCAACGGCGAATCGTGCGGGGTCGCTGAACTCCGAGGGCTGGTCGTTGGCATCCCAGATCCGGACGCGCCATTCAAAATATTGGCAGCTCTGAAGTGGCGCCCCCGCGTACTCGATATGCAGTGAGCCGGCGCTTGTCACCTTGCCAGTGTCCCAAGTGCACTCACTCCCAGAAGTAAAGCGGCCTCGTGTTACCTGGAGCTGGTAAGCGGTTTGGTACGCTGCAGCTTCATCCAACTCGTAGCTGAAGCGGGGTGTGGGGCTCTGGACAGCTAGCGGATCGATCAGGTAGTCACAGCGAAGCGCGTGCGGCGAAGGCATGCGCGCCTTCTAACACGGAGCCGCAGCGTCCTGCGGGACTTGATGCTGGATTCAGTTGGGTCAGCTCAGTCCCGTCAGTGCGCCTTTTGAGACAGTGGGCAATCCGAAGACGGTGAGTTGGCTGCCGAACGACTTGAGGAGTGCCAGATACAGATCGTTGTGCGAGGCATCGGTGTATTTGACGTAACGCCCTGGCCGAAGCACACCGCCGCCGGAGCCAGCCAAAATGTAGGGGATCCGGTCAGGTGAGTGCGGCTGAGCATCGCCTTGCTCGTTCACCCACATCACAATGCTATTATCCA
>CAZSUA010000488.1:0-3134 GCA_964609655.1 uncultured Polyangiaceae bacterium
TGAGTCCGCGACTAGGAGTTTCAGGATTTTGAATATCCTTGGGCTTAGCACTTTGCCGAGAGTATGAATGACGCACCAGGCCGCCTGATTACTCGATTACTCCGCACAGGTGGCCCGCCCAGTCGAGCGGGAAGCGTGGCAAGGTTCAGCCGCGTTTAAGCAGGCTTGTGTAAACAGCTTGCCCCTCTCGCACCAATGTGCCTGTTCACCAACACATTGCCCCACTTGATCCACGTGACCGCACTCGCTCATGGCGGCTTTCACGCAACCGTAGCGCCCTTGCGAAGTCCACGAGCAGAAGGCACTGGCATCACAGGTCTCAACCACGAGTGATGCCGAGGCGCAGCGAAGGGCATTCCCGCCAAAGCATCGTCCTGTTTCGTCGATCATTCCGCAAGAACGCTTCCATTCCGGGGGGGGTACGTGTTCGCGTATCCAATGACTCACTCTGTCTACCCGCGCGTAGCCATCCTCTCCCACGCAACTAGGCGAACCTTTGCTTAGTATTCCGGCAATCACCGGTGCTCCAGAGCGAGCCCTTACAAGCATGGGTCCGCCAGAATCGCCAGCGCAGGCGCCTGACGCACCACGACCATCGACCAACAGCGATTCGTTCGTGATTTTCGCCAAGACCCCTACCAGAAAACGCCGAGGGCCCGGTGGGCTCGAAGTATCTGTTCCAAACCCCGCAAGTTGAACCAGGCGTCCACTCCAAGACTCATCCGGGGGTTCTTCGTTCCACATGATCGGTTCAGCGAGGCCGGCTCCTGACAACCCGGGCACATCCACGAGTGCGATATCTGCGGCGATGTCTGAAGCTACGAACTTGCCAGACACTGTTGCGTTCGGACACGCCAAACTATTCCCGAGTATGATCTCTACACTTCCGTCATGCGAGTAGCTAGCGCAGTGCGCGGCAGTTAGCACTGACCTGGACGACACGAGGACGCCCGAACAAATGGAACCTCCTGGTCCGCGGAGAGCAACGATCGCGCTAGCCTCACCGGGACTTAATCCCAAGAAGGCTGCGCTGTCGCTACCGCTTACCAGGCAAGCATCGCGCTCGCTAAACGCTTCCGTTGATGCGCATCTCGCACTCGAGAGTGCCGCGACCAAAGCGATCCCGCCCCGTGTTTTAGCGGCGCTCAAAGCCTGCCGTTTGCGCAGAATATTGGCCACAGTTGGCCTTCATGCTTTTTTCCCTGAAACCGGGGCATCTACTAGAATCCCCGTTCTAATTCGGTATGCTAGTGCACGTCACGCGCAGCGTTCCAGCGGCGTCCACGCCGGCATCGGCGCACGAGCGCCCTCCGCACAGATAACCGAGACAGATGCAGTTTTGAAAAGGGCACTCCTGTGTATGGTCGCGGCAACCAAACGTGGATTGGTGTTCACCCTCCCACTCCACGCAGGTCACCTTGTTTTCCGCGCAGACATCGCAGTTTTCCAGGTTTTCGCAGGTCGAAACTTGCACGCACTCGCCCCAGCATCCGTTCGTCACAGAAGCCGTTTTCCCCGGCGGGCATGCTTGGCGGGGCTCGCCGCAAATCACTTGTGAACGGTTGCAATTCCGAGCCTTGGACATGCACGCGCCGAGAATGCACTCTGCACCTGATCCGCAGGCTGTGCGGTTGCAGTCCATAGGGGCCGGGGGAGTGGGATTTGTGCCCAGGGGGGCTGATCCGCCGAGCGTCGTCTCACCCGCCCCGGAGCCATGACCACCTGCCGCAGCACCCGTGGGGATCAACTCACCCGCCGCAGGTGCCACGCGTCCGCCGCAACCGATCGCGACGAGCCAAGCTAAGAGTGAATACCTGATGAACTTCATGATTACTGCCGCTCGAAGGTCAAAGCTCACTGACTCATAAAGCTCGTCATTCCGTTGTACCATGTTGCGGTTATGGCCCGAGTGTTGCTGACGAGTGTTCCAGTACAGGCGGAGCCTGTGCAAATGCCGTTCGACATCACGCCGAAGACGAAGTGTCCGCCGGAGTTGAAGTACAATGGCCCTCCGCTGTGGCCACCGCTGCTATCCCCGCTAAACGCGTAAACCCGTGGCCAGGCACCATCGTAAAAAGACCCTGAGTCCATCGTAAACGCTTCGTCCCCGTAGAGCGTCGCGGGCAAGCATGACGTGGTCGGCACGGGGTCGCCGGGACCGCCGCAGTTGGGATACCCCCGATGATACTTGAAGGCGGTCAGCTGCAAATCGCCTGGGGAGAAGTAGCCAAACCCAAGCGCGCCCGGGAAGGATGCACCGGATTGTCTAGTCACGCGAATGATGGCAATGTCGTGCTGCCAGCAAGCGGCGGGCATTGGGACTTGTCCAGCGCAATTCGTCACAAAGTAACTCGGAATCTGCCACTGGCCGCCGTCCCACTCTCCGTACGGCCCAGGGATACAGCCGGGCACGGCAACGGTCCCGTTTCCGCTAGGGGCAAGGCAGCTGTCCTGTCGCGGCCAGAAATCGGGATCAAGATACGCGCCGGTTGTTTCGTCCCAGAGGCAGTGGGCCGCGGTGAGAATGTAGCGAACGTTGGCAGTGCCTGCGCTCCCGACGAAAGTGGCTCCGCAATGCCCGATAGTCGTCGATCCGAATCCGTTCTTCTTGAGCTGCCCAATCGTTGTATACGGCCAGGTGTTTTGGGCATAGGCGCTCGCGCCGCGTGGCGTTCGGTTGTCAATCCCTCCACTCCATCCCTTGTTCACCGGAGCATCATCGCCAGAGGGTCTGTCGGTTACCGTTGGGAGATCAAGCCCAGAAGCACGAAACGCCCTACCTATCTTTTCAAGGTCGCCGGCCTCCATGGTTATTTCATACATTCGACGAGTCTCAGGGTCCCCGAGGATGACAGAATTTGGGTGACGATCCGGGGGCCCCGCGTCTCCCGGCGTGTACACAGGCTCGACGAACCCATCGTCGGGCCCAGCTAGCTTCATCTCCCCTGCGAAGCGCCAACGCCCAGGGGAAGCGCCTACACGATACCCCAGCCAGTCCTTCGACACACTCGGACTAACGTCAATTCGCTCGCCCTCAGGCAGTAGCCCTAAGGCAGATGTCTGCTCGCCTACGCTTGCTACGTCTCTTTCGCCAAATCGTCTGCTCCCGTGCAAGCTGTCCCGACTAAGATGCA
>CAZSUA010000489.1:0-3120 GCA_964609655.1 uncultured Polyangiaceae bacterium
AAGTGGATGGGCGGGGCCTGATGGACGCACTCGGGCTTGCTCCAGGGCCGAAGCTTGGAGAAATCTTGCGCACCCTGCTCGACAAGGTCGTGGACGACCCGGCACTCAATGACCGCGAAACGTTGCTGCAACTGGCGAAAGAATACCTGCTAACCAATCAGACCTAGCGGCATTCGTCTCACATCGGTGCAATGTGGCCATCAGCACTGATCAGCCGAATTTTCGGTATATTCTGGATTCCAATGAGCGCGGCAATCCGAGAAATTGTGTGTTGCTGATCGCAATTTCAAATGCAAGAGTCCCTGGAAGTGCAGTGGCCCCACCCGATCTCCCAAAGTGCCTCGCGCGTGCCCGAGCGTGAAATATCATGAGCACGCTTGGCATTGTGCTCCTCGTGCTGCTGGGCTCCTCGATCGCTTCCTTGATCATCGGGCGAATGACGCGCGCTCGCCCCAGCCTGCTCCCTTTGGAAGGTGAGGGCGGCGAGGTGCCCGCCTCGCGCACCCGTTTGCGCTCTGAAATTAGCGACTTGGATGACGTCGAGGCCGTCAGCGTGCTTCGCGTCGTGCAGCGGCTCAAAGAAGATCGTGAATCAGCCGGACGCCTGCCCGTCGCGAACCGCCGAGACTAGCGCTTCTGCGGGCTGCCCTTGGCGGACTGCGCTTGTTGCCACAAAAGACCCGGCAGATACCAGGCGTTGCGGGCATAACGCGGAACCAACCGCCCGGGCTGCGTGGAGGCCCGATACAACCACTCCAGGCCACGGCGTTGCATCCAAAGCGGCGCTCTCGGAATTTCCCCGGCGAGAAAATCAATCGTGGCCCCCACACACAGAATCACCTTCGCTCCCAGCTGTTCCGCGTATTCAGTCGCCCACAGCTCCTGCTTGGGCGCGCCGAGCCCCACCAATAACAGCTGGGGCCGAAGCGCTGAAAGCCGTTGGGCAAGACCTCGACAATACGCCAGATCTTTCTCGAACCCAAACGGCGGACTCTCAACGCCGATAACCTGTACGCCTGGATACAGTACTTCGATCTGTGCGCGCGCACGCTCAGCAACCCCGGGCCCTGCCCCCAACAAGAACACAGAGATCTGCCGCGCAGCACCAAGCTTCAAGACAAGGGGCGCGAGATCACTTCCTGCAACGCGTTCTGGGAGCTCCGCTCCACCACCCAGCCGCGAAGCCCAGACGAGCGGCGCACCATCTGCAACGACCAATGCGGCCTTTTCGTACGCATGACGCAGCGCAGCGCTCTTTCCAAACTGGACAGCGTGGTCCAGGTTGGGCGTGATCACCACGCGGCCGATTGCGTCTTCGTAAAGCCACATAACGATACGTTCGGCCGCCATCGCCAGGCTCACCACGTCAATTGCAATGCCAAAGACCGTCGTTCTCATATCGCGCTTATATCGCGACGGCTTAGCATGCACGCACTCCAATCGAAACCAGTTGAGATCGTTCGATAATCTGTGCGCTCTTTGGAATTTCACCGCCCATGGCAAATCATGCTGAGCGCGCCACAAAAACGTCTCAAAGTGAGCTCCAGACGCATAAGCACACCCCTGAACATACTCACGTTTACTTCTGCATACATTGTTGTATAGGTGGTTCACGCTTGGGCTAGTTTCACTCCAACTCAACATCTAACCAACACGCACACGCAGCAACAAGCACGGGGTTCCACATGGCAACGTCCGAAGAATCTGGGGTATTGCGGGGGAATGCCTCCGCCGTCTCCTTCCTACAACGCATGGCGGACGCCGGGTGGATTGTGATCGCTCAGTACATGGCGTGCCTGTTGTATGGGCAAGTGTGGGGCACCCAGAACACGGTCGTTGCCTGTTTGGCGGTGGTTGCCTTCCACATGTCCGCCGAAGCCTTTGGCCTCTATCGCCCCTGGCGTGGGGCGCCCTTCAGGCAAGAGCTTCTGCGCATCTTCGGCACCTGGGCGGTCGTTGTGCCCGCGCTGCTCATTCTCGGATTCACCACGAAGACCACCGCTTCCTATTCGCGGTTCGTGACCGCCAGCTGGTTTGTTTTGGCGCCCAGCCTGATCATGGCATGGCGCTCGGCTGTCCGCGTCGCTCTCCACGAGCTCCGCCGTGGCGGATTCAATCAGCGCACGGTTGCGATTGCGGGCGCGACGCCGCTTGGCATTCAAGTTGCCCAACGTATCAACTCGGATCCTTCATACGGCATGAAGGTAGTTGGCTACTACGATGACCGCGGAGCTGGCCGACGTGCGGAGGTGGCGCCAGGTTCCGGCGGCTTCATCGGAGGATTGACCCAACTCGTGGCCGACGCACGAGCGGGCAAGGTTGATATCGTTTATGTGGCTCTCCCGTTAAAAGCCGAGCCCCGCATCAATCATCTCGTTCGCCGGCTGGCTGACAGCACCACCTCCGTTTTTGTGGTGGCAGATTTCTTCGTGTTCGACCTCATGCACGCTCGCTGGTCCAATCTTGGGGATCTGCCGGTTGTCAGCATTTTTGACACGCCGTTCAGCGGGGCTTCCGGCTCAATGAAGCGGGTGGAAGATCTGATCTTGGGCACTCTGCTCCTTCTGACCGTGAGCATCCCGATGTTGCTGGTCGCGCTCGCGATCAAGTTGACTTCTAACGGGCCAATCTTCTTCAGGCAGAAGCGCTATGGCTTGAATGGTCGGGAGATTCGGGTTTGGAAATTTCGCACGATGAGCGTGTGCGAAGATGGCGCAAACGTCGCCCAAGCACGCAAGGGGGATACGCGCGTGACCCCGCTAGGTCGCATTCTCCGCAAGACATCCCTCGATGAGTTGCCGCAGTTCTTCAACGTGCTCAGCGGGGAAATGTCGATCGTCGGTCCGCGCCCGCACGCCGTCGCGCACAATGAAGAATATCGCTCTCAGATCCACGGCTACATGCTGCGTCACAAAGTGAAGCCAGGCATCACCGGCTGGGCGCAAGTGAACGGCTGGCGCGGCGAAACGGATACCGTCGAGAAGATGGAGCGGCGTGTGGAGCACGACCTCCACTACATCAACAATTGGAACGTCTGGTGGGATCTGCAGATCATCTTTCTCACCGTATTTGGCCGCAAAACAGGGCTCAACGCGCACTAGTAGCGGGCACACGCAAGCG
>CAZSUA010000490.1:0-3095 GCA_964609655.1 uncultured Polyangiaceae bacterium
TCCCCACCCAACAAACCCCGTAACCACGTTCTTGTGGTCTGACTCGATCGCAGTGCACGCTCCGCACTCTGCATGGCGTCCAGTAGATTGTGTTGAGGGAAAAGTGTATTAATGCGTGTCGGCTCCGGCAGAACGAGCACAACTTCCAGCTCAGCTCCCATCACCAGCGCTAGAGCCCGAGCCCGCAAGACGCACGAACTCGGTGCTCCCCCTTCCTGCAGCGCAACCAAAACACGAGGGGTAGGTTCACTCTTCAAATCCTTTAAGGGCATTGCCATGCTGATCTCCTTTGGGTTGATTTCATCATGAGCTCAACCGAGTATGTTTAACAGAACGAAAGATTGACTAACACTGTCGAGATAAGCGACCATCCGATCCATGGAATGGCTCAATTACCACCATTTGTACTACTTCGCCGTGATTGCCGAGGAGGGTGGTGTCGCCGCCGCGGCCCGCAAGCTCCGACTCACGCACTCCACGCTGAGCACCCAACTCATGGCGCTCGAGCGACATTTTGGTGTTCCCCTGTTCGAACGGCGTGGCCGACGCTTAGTGTTAACGGCTTTTGGAGTAGACGCAGTTGGCTACGCCGCCGATATTTTTCGTCTCGGTCGAGAGCTGACAGACGTGGCGAAGGGTCGCACGGGGTCGGGACGCGACGTGCTTCGGATCGGGGTCGTTCCCGGGATCCCCAAAGCGCTTGCGCATCAGTTATTGGGCCCTGCGTTGGATCAGGACGGCGTGCAGCTTCTCCTCGTGCAGGACAAGGGCCCCGCTTTGCTCGAAGCCTTGGTGGCTGGGCGGCTTCAGTTAACGATCCAAAATGAGATCCCTGTCGCGCCGCAGGGAACGCGCATTCATTCGCGTCTCCTCGGCGAAACCGACATTCTTCTTTACGCCACGACCGCCCTGGCACGACGTGCCAAGCTACGTTTTCCCCAAAGTTTGTCGAGTGTCCCGTTCGTCCTTCCTCCCACTGGTGCGCCACTTAGGCGCAGGCTGGACGCGTGGTTCGTCGCCAACGGAGTGCACCCGATCGTCAAGGCAGAGGCGGACGACGCTGGGCTCATTCGCGCTCTGGGGTTGGGCGGACGCGGCGTATTTCCTGTGAGAGCTGCCATGCGGGCTGATATCGACAACCTCCCGTCGGTGCAGTTAGTTGGCCGCTGTGAGGGGTTGCGTGAGAGTTATTACGCGGTATCTACCGAGCGCCGCATTCGCCACCGAGGAGTTGTGGCGGTTGTCGAAGCAGGGCGCGCCGGGCTTCAGATCCCGCAACGAAAGACAGACACTATCGGTCGTTCCGAACGACAAGCGACGGCCGGTCAGCCTTCCCCTTCGAGCCGGGCTCAGACTCTTGAATCAATAGCGCTGTGAGCTGACCCAGCATCCGGGCCGTCGTCGCCAACCCCTGTTGGTCCCCGTTCAAAAGTAGCTGTTCAACCGCATGTTCAACGGTCCCCTTCGCCGAGCGGTCGAGAGCGCGTCCTTTTTCAGTGAGGCCAAGCGACGCGCGCCGCTTGTCTCGCGGGTCCCGGCGCCGCTGAATCACGCGCTTTTCCTCCAGCCGGCGGAGGGACGCGGAAATGGTTCCAGCGTCCAAATGAAGGAGCGCTGCCAACTGGCCGGCGGTCATCCCTGGGTACTTGCCCAAGCAACGCACAATCAAACGCTGTTGCGCCGTGACCCCAAGGCGCTTGTCCATGTGCCCTGAGAGCTGCAAAAGCGCGTGATTCAGCTGCCAAAGTTGATCCAAAAAACCCAGCGCGGGGCCCAGCGGGAAGCTCTGTTGCGGCTCCGGCTTCATCGGTTAACCAGCTGCGTTGCTGCGGAGTAAAATAAGTGTTTGGAGTAGATCATCGATCGCCCTCTGATCACGCAGGAAGTACCCCGCCGAGGACGCCTGCGATTCTCCTACACGCAGGCTCAAGAGTCGCCCCGGCTGATCGAGTTCGAAGACGTCTTCATCGGTCACGTCGTCGCCCACGTAGAGTGCGGTATCAGCGCCTGCCATCGCCCTCAGCTCAAGCAGAGCCGTGCCTTTGTTGGGAGCGCGCTCAGGCACCAAGTTCACTACCATTTTGCCAAGGACCGAGCGCATCGGCGAGGGAAGAGCGCCCACCGCTCGGTCAATCGCTTGTCTGGCTTGTCGCTTCTGGCGGGAACGCCGGTAGTGGAGCGCCAAGGTGTAGCGTTTGTTTTCGATGTCGACGCCAGCGCACTGGGCTATAGCTTCCTTGAGAAGCACGTACGCCTCTGCAACTTCCCGCTCAAACTCCAATAGGCCGCTCCCCGGCTCAAGCCCATGGTTTCCAACCACGTATTTGAGCTCAGCCGTGCCCAAACGGCCCTCGACGTCGGATTTGCTTCGTCCCGAAATGACGGCACAAGGATACAGTCGACATAGCCTGCCGAGGAGCTCAGCGGTGCGCGTTCGCATCGAGGCGCACTCTCGGTCTTCGACGATCGGGGCCAAGGTGCCGTCGAAATCGAACCCAAGCAGCACCCTGGAGCCGGCCAGCTGGGCGAGAACTTCGCGATTTTCACGCAACAGGAGGTTCTTCATAAGGTTCTGTCGGAGTGAAAGGCTGAGCGGTTGCAAATCGTCCCGTCATGCGTTCTTTGCGTCGGAGCTCTGCGGCGTCGATGAGCATCCGCCCCGCCCAGCGGTACACGTTGAACTCAGACACCAAACGACGCATCGAGTGCAAGCGCTCCCGCTGCTCGTTTTTCGGCATTCTGAGAGCACCTGCCATGGCGTCACCGGCCTGCTGAAGGTCGTAGGGATTCACGATCAGGGCCTCGGTGAGATCTCGAGCTGCTCCCGTGAACTGACTCAGTATCAACACCCCTTGTTCGTCGTCCCGCGCCGCCACGAATTCCTTGGCTACCAGGTTCATCCCATCGTGCAAACTGCTGACGTAGCAGAGCTGAGCCGCGCGATAGAAGCGGAAGACGCTGGCTGGCTCGTGGTGGGTGCGCAGAAGCACGATGGGCTTGTAGGTCCCCGAAGACCACTTTTTATTAACTTCGTCAGCAATCGCCTCGACGCGCTCATTGAGCTCGCGGTAGCGGGGGATCTTGGTTCGGCTCGG
>CAZSUA010000491.1:0-2139 GCA_964609655.1 uncultured Polyangiaceae bacterium
CAGCCAATCTCAAGCACATGATGCGCGTGCCTGATCTGGAAATCGAAGACTGGTTAGAATCCGACGAGTGATCTCGTGCGCCAAACGATCAAGCATTCACCCGTCCGGGGCGGGAATAATATCAGAAAGCGGCCCCAAAAAGAGCGCCGGCGTCTGCTCATGTGTTCCGAGCAGACCTTGACACTTGCGTCCGCGGCGGGCCCATGAGTTGGCTTGAAGCCGCCACCACCGAGCAGGCGGCTGCCTCGTTGCTCGCCAAGCTTGGGCTTCTCCGCCCCCTGAATCGCGCTCGCGGCCTAGACGAGCTCTGGCAGCGCGCCTTGCGAACGCACGTGAGGCCCGCCACTTTCAGTTCCGAAGACGCCCTGAGGCACCCCGAAGCCCTGTCCTATCGCCAAGTAGAGGTCCAGCAGGGAGCGTTGGTCACTGCCCGGATAGCGAATGTAGCGCCCGTCCAACTTCAAGCTACCTGCCCGCCCCGCGAGCACTGCAGGCCAACGTGTGTGCCCCGAGTGGTGTGTTTCCCCGTTGTCGCTCGAGATCATCACCATGGCGTCCGCGACGTTGGCATCCGCCAGGAGCGCATCTAAGGTCTTTCCGGCCATGCTGCTGATCCAGTTGTACGTGCGTGAGATGACAGGACCGTTGACAGGCTCCTCCTGGTGCCCCACGTCCCCCAAGCTCGTTCCTTCCGCATTCTGTACTGGGGTGCCGACGAGGAGCTTCTGCAGGTTGGGACCGTAGTCGTGCGAATCCCCACACCCGATATCCACGGCCATCACGTTCGAAACGCCGCAGATGAGCGCGATGCTCGCCAAACTGTTCAAAGCCTCCAGCACATCGACCGGATCTCCCGACTGCGTGAGCGTCGGTACGCCCGGCGTATTGCAGCTAATACCGGCTAGCCCCAAGAGCTGCTTCTCGCGCGCCTCGATAGCAGACAAATATCCTGCCAGCTTGTCCCGCTCGGGGGCTGCGAAGTTCGCTTCGAGGCGAGCAATGTCGGATTTCAAGTTGTCGAAAATCACGCGCTCGCGCTTGCCAATTCCTGCCGGCGCCCCGCCACCGCCGCCCTGCGGCGGCAAACCTGCGAAGAGCGTCTTGAAAAGCTCCACGGGGCTTTGGAACGCTGGCACCGACTTGTTCGGACCTTCCGCGAACAGGTTGTCCTTGAAAGCAAGATCCGACTTGCTTGAAATGCCAATGTTGATCGACTTGCGAGGCGCGTCCTTGCTGAGAGTCGCTGCCAGGTGCTGGTCGAAGGTGATCCCTCCGGGCACTAAGTGGTCCACGTCCGTGCCGGGAACGCAATTCAACGCCATGTAGCCACATCCGTGACCGCCGTCTTCACCGATTCGAGGGTGATTCTGCAAGCCCTCCACCATCAGCAGCTTCTGACGATAGCTTGCGTTGGTAGCGCCGCCATAGAGAGCCGCCGCACCTGCCAACGGGTCAAAGGCAGCCGGAACTGTGAACTGCGATGAATTCACCAGACTTCCCGACGCGGGCAGTGGCTCCTGGGAGTTGGCGGCCGGGTCCTTGAACTCCGGCGGAGCAAACACCCAGTTCGGATTGATCCCGTTGCACCCAAACCAAAACATCGCCACCTGCCGCCCCACGGCCTGGCCTTGGGCCTCACGGATGAGGTTTTTCGCGAGCGGGGCAAGGAGACCTGCCCCGACCCCCAAGCCCATCTTCTGAACGAATGATCGACGGCTGAATGATACGGACCTGCGGCTATAGCTCACCATGTTAGTCTCCTTAGAAGCTCCGCTTCAAAAATGAGTCTGATCCCGCCAGACTCGCAACGAAATCTACGTAGCTTCCCGCCGGCTGGTACGCGGCTTTGGCGTTTGACAGGCTGCACGAGTCGGCAGCTATCTCTTTCCTGCCCATGTAGTAGCGGAAGCCATTTTTCATCACACATTCCTGAACGGTGGTCGAGGCGCCCAGCTTCACCGAAAAATCGACGCCGTTGGTGAAGCTCAGCCCAGCCACATCGCCGAACGCCGGGTCCATTGAAAGCGTCCCCGTGGCGTCGATCGGCTTATTCAAGGAGGATGCCGTGGTCCGGTAGGCGCCGACGACGTCGTAGTTCTCAAACGCGAAGCCAGCTGGGTCCAAGAGGCTGTGGCAACC
>CAZSUA010000491.1:2149-3085 GCA_964609655.1 uncultured Polyangiaceae bacterium
GCCCACGCCCGTGTGCATCGCAAACTTTTCGCGCATGGTCAGCTCCTTCGAGTCCGGAAGAACGGGAACGGCATTGAGATCCACCGGGGGAATGTCTTGGCAAAACACCTCCTCATAGATGAACTCTCCGCGCTTCATGGGCTTGGTGTCTTCACGCGCAGCCTTCAGTCCGAGCCACGCAGGGTGCGTGAGGAAGCCGGCTCTCTGTCCCGCAGGGGCTGTGAACTTCGTTGGCGCGGCCGTCACGGGCGGCGCACCACTCACTCCAAAAATCGACTCCGAACCGCAGTCCGCGACCACAGCTGACGTGGTGAACAGCGCCTCAAAGAATCGGTTGGTCGAGCTCGTGGTGTACACGTCAGCTACGAGCGCCTCCGCCTGCGCCACCATTCGACTTCGATCATACGGACAGGGCGAAGTCCGAGTGTCCACCTCCAACTGCTTTTGCACATCAAGGAGGTGACGCAACTGGAAGTACTCGGTCACGAAATTCCGCGAGCCGTGGGCATCTTGGGAGCCCATCAATCTCGCCACTTGAGTGGATAGTTGTTCTGGCGTCACCAACTCGCCGCGACCCGCCGCGTCCCACAGCACCTGATCGGGGGGACTGCCCGTGATCGAATAGGAGAGCTGCGTCCCAACCTCGTGGGGCGTGAGAGTCACGACACCAGCCACCGCCGGTCCCCCTATCTCGGGCTTAAACAAGAAGTAAGGCGTGAGGAGTATCGTCTGAAGCGCGGTACTGAGCGCTGTGTCCGCGTCGAGTTCAGTGCGAGCGTCCGTGAACGCCGCCGTGTACTTGGTGGCCTCTTCGTCGGTCAGAGGCCGTCGAAGGAGGATCGAGCCGCGCTCCTGCACCAACGCCTTCACGCAAGCTTCCGACTGATCGGTAGCCCAACAGCTTCCGACTTTCAGGGTTTGGACAAGCTGGTTTGC
>CAZSUA010000492.1:0-3080 GCA_964609655.1 uncultured Polyangiaceae bacterium
CCAGTCGAATCTAGCGGTGGACCCGGAGTTGTCCCGCTTGCTCGCAGAAGCCCGCACAAAAGAAGTGTCCGAGGAGGACCTTCACGAACAGCGTATTAGCTTCGCATTCGGCAATGCCCCTGAGTCGTCGTACATCACGAAAGAATCCGTGCGGCTCGCCTCGCAACACATTCGGCTGAAGCCCTGAGCCGCGAACTGCCCGGTCATGTCAGTCCGAGAATCAGACAGCCCTGAGCTCTTCGCGCGGGTACAGGAGCAAAACCTGCTGCGGCAATACGACTTGCTGACCAATTGCATCGAGATCGGGCTGATCAAGAGCGTCGAGGGGTTCGACTAGCTTCCGGACTCGGAAATCCGGCTCGTCTACGCAATGTCTACGCAATTCGATGCAAGCGCTATCTGCTTGAAATAATTAATGTTATTTTCAATGACCCCACGCGGCAATGCGTACGAATTGCGTGCGAATTGCGTAGACGAATCAGTCATTTGTGGCGCTCCAGTGGTGCGGGTCCGGGATACCAGCGGGCGGCTTTGGTCTTGCCCGCGGGGTGGGCGATGCCGTCCCTTTTCATCTCGCGCAGCAGGTTCTGAACCTGGCTGGCCTTCATCCCTGGAAGCACCTGGTTCAGTTCGCCCAGGGGACTGCCGTCTCTCGCATTCCGTTCGATATGCTGGCGCAGCAGTGCCTTGTTCGTTTCTCGATCAAGGCCGCGGCGCCGTGTGTACTCGCCTTGCCTGCCGACAAACGTGTAGTAGCGACGCGACAGCGTCAGTTTCCTCGCCGAGGGGCGCTCGAGTGCCCCAATAGCAATCAAAGGTTCGATGCGCTGCTTTGCGCGTTCCGGAATATCCAGTTCGCGATGAACGGCATCGAGAACGATCAGGTCGTCTAAGCTAAGTAAACGCTGAGTCTCGGCGCCCAATCGCTCCAAGAATCGAAGGAAGCCCTCCTCCTGAACTTGGCCGTGGAGGATGACCGAGACAAGGAATTCGTCGCTCCCGGTGAAATCGGGCGGCAGCTTGCCCTCCGAAACCGCCGCGGAAAACATTCGGTCTGCTCCCTGCCCGGAGCGCTCGACCAGCCCACAGCGGGCAAGCGCATCGGCCAGTCGTCGATTGCGTGGCGACTGTCGCTCCAAAATGTTTGCTGCAGTGACCCCAGCCGGAAAACCCCCAGGACTATCGATCTGGATCCACTTGGGATATTGCTTCACGAATACCGAACCGCCGAGCCGATAGTCTCGGTGGCTGACCGCATTGAGGATCGCCTCGCGCACTGCCGCCTCGTTGAAGGTCGGAATCTCGCGGCGGAACAGCCCGTCCTGCAGCGAATACAGATCATTTCTCAGGTTGATCGTGTGCCAGAGCTCCTCCTCAAAGGCAAGGAAACCCTCCCGGTGCTCTTTCCTCTGCTGATACGAAATGGAACCATCCTCTGACCGGTACTCGAAAACCACTTCGGCTTGTGCAAGATGGCGTCCGAGTGCGCGTCGAGTTCCGAATAGGATGAGAGCGGCGAAAGTCAACGAGCCGTCTGCCGTCAGCTCCGCATCCTCCAGGAGACGTTCCACCTTCAGATCGCGCAGATCCGATCTCTTGGACCTTTCGCTCCACCTAGCGCGAAATTTTTCGATCGCTTGCGGATCGAGATCTGCAAGGGTTGCCGCACGACACACTTCAGCTGAAAAATCAGGCTGTGTTTCGGCGAAGATCCGTTGGAGCATATCCTGGGTCATCGGAGCGAGCTCCTCGCCGCTACGCATCCAATAAGCGCCCTTGTATTGAATCGGAAATCCAACCGGCCGTTGCGGAACATCAACGACAACGACGCGTCCCTCCGGATGCTGGATTACGTCGGCGTCGATCCGCAGGCGAAGGCGGTCGACCAGTCCGGCTTTGGTGCGTTCCAGCGATTCGAACTCCTGCGTGCCCACGACACGACGGGGCCGCTTGTCGGTCACGCCTAAGACGATCCTGCCGCCGCCCTCGTTCGCCAGCGCCGCGCAGTACTTGACCAGCTTCTCGAAGTCGAAGTGGTTCTTCGCCTCCTTGAACTCAAGATGCTCGTCCTCCTTGAGGGCGAGCAAATCGACGAGCTGGCCAAGCGTTGTCGTCACTGAACAATCACCTTCTTGCCGGCGTCGATGAGACGCGCGCAATCCTCGCGAATACCATCGAGCGCCGCTTCGAGCTGCTCCTCAGTTCGGAAGATGCTCTTGCCCTTCTCGTCTCGCAGCCAAAGCCAAATGTGCGTATCGAGCAGTAGGTTCACCCCTCGACCTCTCCGTCAAAGTAGCGCTGGATGTCAGCCGGCAACGGAGCATCAAAGTCGTCGGCGACATTTAACTTGCCCGCCAGGGTCCCAAAGCGTCGTTTGCTCGGTTCCGAAGCGGGAACGGAACCCGTGAGTGCCTCGGTGCTCAAGTCTTCCATCACGATCACCTCGACGCGCTTGCCAGCAAATTCTTGCAGATCAGCGTGCGTCAGCGTCTTGCCAGCCACGACCGCCGTAAACTTCAGAGCATGTGCCATGCGATATCATCGCACCAGGTCGATGGTGGTTCCAGAAACCTGCGGGTCCCGGGCCATTCTTGGCGGCAAAACCTCGGCGTTCGATGGCCTCGGGGTCGCAACTTCTGCCCGTCTGTGGCGCACGTCGCCCGCGTTCTTCGAAAGCCTCGTCCTCGATTTACTGCCCGCCATGGGTTACGAAGTCCGCTCAAGCCTCAAAGGGAAACGAAGCTTGGAAAGTAAATCATGAGAAAGAAGCAAATCGGAGCAACACTGGAGTCGCTTTTTGATGAGTTGGATGAGCGAGCAGCGCTTGACCTTCTGACGCAGAAGAAGCGGGAAAGTGGCTTAATGGGTGACCGTCCTGCTCAATCGGTTCGTCCGCAGCCCCCTGGCGTGGTTCGTCCTCCGGTATCGCTGGACGAGCTTGCCGAGAAGCAAGGAATTGGTCCCGCAGCTGACTTGGACGAGTTCGCAGCGCGCTGGCCGGCTGATGACGATCCGGATGCATTGGATGCTTTCGTCAGGAACCAACGCGCTCCAGGTCAGCGGCTTCACTGAAAGCCATC
>CAZSUA010000493.1:0-3046 GCA_964609655.1 uncultured Polyangiaceae bacterium
CACGCGTGCTCGCGTATCTCACGGTGGGCGCTCTGAAGGAGCTCCTCTATCAGGCCGTTGGCATGGGGCTCACCGAAGAAACCACGGAAGTCTTGACTCAGCAGTTGTTTGTGTTTCTGTCGGAGGGCTACCTACGGGTCAAGCCGGACCAGGCGCCCCAGCGGCGCCGGCGCTCGCGCTGATGTCGCAGGATCTGCGCTCCTGTAGGCGCCGGGCTGCGCACGAGAATTCGCCGCTCGAGCGTGACATTTTTGTAGGTTTCGAAAGGGGGACCCCGCGCTTGGATAAGCGGGTGCTTGCGTCGTGCTTCAAGCGAAGGCATTCAGTGCCCCGCTTCCCCGTGATAGTCCTTCTAGCTCGAAATCAATGGACGTTCTGTAAAGGATCAGATGTCGCAACCCTCCGAAATCTCGCTCAATAGCGAGTCCCTCGCGCTCATCGAAGAGCTGTACGCGGAGTACCTGCGTGAGCCTGCCAGTGTGCCACTCGATTGGAAGCAATACTTCGATGGCATCGCACCACCATCCCGGGGCAACGCAGGTTTCGGGCCGTCGATCCTGGTGGGAAGCCTCTTCAATCCTCCGGCGCTCGCCACGAACGGCCAGGGTTCTCAGAACGGGCAGGACATCGCGGCGGGAGTATCGGATGCGGCGGTGCGCCAGGATCGTGTCGATGCGTTGGTTCGTGCGTTTCGTGTGAGGGGCCACATGATTGCGGCGGTCGATCCTTTAGGCCTGCCGCGCCAGGATCAACTGGAGCTTTCGCCCGAGTTTCATGGGCTGACGCAGCAGGATCTTTCTCGCAATTTTTCGAGCCGAACGATCCACGGACACGATGTCTCCACGCTCGGCGCCATCGTTGAGCGCCTTCACAATACCTATTGTCGCTCGATCGGTGTGCAATTCATGCACATCGATGACCTCACGGTGAAGGATTGGCTCCAGCGGCGGATGGAGGGCTCCGAGAACCGCTTAGACCTCACCCGTGCTGAACAATTGAGGATTCTCACCAAGCTCACGGACGCCGTGATTTTCGAGGAGTTTATCCAAAAAAAATTCCTGGGAGCGAAAAGCTTTTCGCTGGAGGGCTCGGAAAGCCTGATCCCGCTCCTGGCCTTTGCGATGGATCGGGCGTCCGAGCTCGGCGTGGACGAAGTGGTTCTGGGCATGGCGCATCGTGGGCGCCTGAACGTGCTCGCGAATATTATGGGCAAGAGCCCGCGCGAGATTTTTCGAGAGTTTGAAGACCTTGATCCCGAGCTCTATTTTGGCAGTGGGGACGTGAAGTATCACTTGGGCCACAGTGCCGATTATTCCTGCGCTAACGGCAAGCAAGTGCATCTTTCTTTGTGCTTCAACCCTAGCCACTTGGAGTACGTGAATACGGTCGTGCTCGGGCGAACCCGCGCCAAGCAGGATCGCGCGCAGGATACCTCCAGGCGCCACAAGATGGCGTTGCTCATTCACGGAGATGCCGCGTTCGCGGGTGAAGGAATCGTTCAGGAAACGCTCAATTTGAGCGAGCTTTCCGCGTACGGGACGGGTGGCACGTTACACGTCGTGATCAACAACCAAATTGGCTTCACCACGCCGCCTTCCGAAGCCCGCTCGACAACCTACGCCACGGACGTGGCCAAGATGCTTCAGATCCCGATCTTTCATGTCAATGGGGAGGACCCTGAAGCCGTGGCCCAGGTGGTGCTCTTAGCGATGGATTTTCGCGACACCTTCCAGCGCGATGTGGTGATCGATATGTACGGCTACCGGCGCTACGGTCACAATGAAGGCGACGAGCCGACCTTCACGCAACCGCTATTATATGCCGCGATTCGGCAGAGAAGCAGCGTGCGCGATGGTTATCTTGAAAATCTCCTGAAGCTTGGAAGTGTCACGCGCGACGAGGCGGACGCGATTTCGGTGCAACGCCGTGAGCACCTCGAGGTGGAGCTGGGCGAGGCGCGCCGCGATGATTACGTGAAGATCCAGGATTGGCTCGGTGGGTATTGGAAGGGATTCGGCGGTGGCCCCGAGGCGAAAGTTGAGGACCCCGAAACGGGAGTCGATCTCGAAACGCTCGCCAGTTATCTGCGCCGCCAAGTGGAGTTGCCAGCCAGCTTCCATCCCAATCCCAAGATCGTTCGCATCCTCGAACAGCGCCGGGAAATGGCGGAGCAAACGAAACCCCTCGATTGGGGCGCAGGCGAGGCTTTGGCGTTTGCCAGCTTGGTGGCGGCAGGGGTTCGCGTGCGGTTTACGGGTCAAGACGCTGGCCGGGGCACCTTCAGCCATCGCCACGCCGTGCTGCATGATTATCAAAACGGTGAGCGCTACATTCCCCTCTGCCACATCAGCCCAACGCAGGCTCCGCTTGAGATCTACAACAGTTGCTTGAGCGAGGCGGGCGTGCTCGGGTTCGAGTATGGGTATAGTTTAGATTGGCCGGATGGTTTGGTGATTTGGGAAGCGCAGTTTGGCGATTTCGTCAACGCGGCACAGGTGATCATCGATCAATTTATCTCGAGCGCCGAAGATAAGTGGAAACGGCTGAGTGGCATTACGATGTTGCTGCCGCATGGATTTGAGGGCCAAGGTCCGGAACACTCCAGTGCGCGTCTAGAGCGATTTTTGACGCTCGCTTCGGAAGACAACATGCAGATTGTTCAGCCCACCACACCGGCCCAGCTCTTTCATTTGCTGCGCCGCCAGGTGGTGCGGCCCTGGCGCAAGCCCTTGATCGTGCTCACCCCCAAGAGCTTACTTCGGCATCCGCGCGTCGTGAGTACGCTGGAAGAGTGTGCGGGCGGTAAGTTTCAGCGTGTTCTGCCCGATGAGCTAGTACGCGAGCACGCCGAGCGGATTCTTCTCTGTTCGGGGAAGGTGTATTACGATCTTATCAAACACCGAGAGGACGCTGGCCGAAACGATGTGGCGATTGTGCGCATCGAGCAGCTCTATCCGCTTGCAGATCACGTGCTCGCCGAAGCACTCGCAGGGTACGCAGACGGCACGCCCGCATTCTGGGTTCAAGAGGAGCCCGAAAATATGGG
>CAZSUA010000494.1:0-3024 GCA_964609655.1 uncultured Polyangiaceae bacterium
TCGACGCCCATATGTCTTATCTTGAGATAGCCGTGGCCACGGGCACCACCGAAGGTTCGGCGCGGGTGCTGGTGCACCTTGCTGTGAAAGAGCTTCGGGAGAAGCTCGCCGATCTTTTGATCGATGAATAGAAAAGGGACTGTATGAAGATCCAAGATGATTTCAACGAACAGGGCGGGCTAGGCGGCTTGTTCGATCAAACGGCAGAGGCTCCGAGTGGCCCCGAGATCACGCGCCTAGCGGCGAGGGCTCAAGATATCCCTGCAAGCGTTGGAAAACGCACCGCCTGGAAGTGGTGGTTGCCGCTCGGCGTTTCGGCAGTGGCCGCCACTCTGGGATTTTGGCTGATTGAGACCAGAGGCGAAGGGCGAGGCGCTGACGTCGCCATCGCGGCTCGAGCGGTACCCCAGCACGTGGCTGCCAAAAATGTTGAAGGCCCGCGTGCGCTGCTGCGGAATTCGGTAGAGCCAAGCACTCTCGCAGAAGAGGGCTCCGAGGAAGCGGAGTCAGCATCCGACGCGAGTCTGGAAGCAGCGGATGCCGAGCCGAGCGTGCTCGCCGTGAGCGAATTCATTGAGGATACGGATGGCTTGCGAGAATTCAACGCTGAGGATCTTTTCGGTCCAGCACTGGATTCAGATGTTGATGCGTGGATGCTGGCAACAAACGATTTGCTGGGAGAAAAATGATGAAAATGCTGAGGAGTTTAGGGCGTTTGGGTGTCCTGTGCCTGGCCTGTGCGCTGCTTTTGGGCGCCTCGACGTTGGCGCACGGGCAAAGCTCTGCCGGCTCGGAACAGGCGCAACAGCAGTCGGAGAGAAAGGCTGCGAGGCAGCAGCGCATGCATACTAATCGGCAAGAACGCCGCCGCGCTCTCAATGAGCGGTTAGCAGGAATGCGCCGGCAGATCCTTAGTGACCAAGTGGGGTTAGATGGGGCACGCAAGGATTTGGTCGAGAAAGTCCTGCTGAAATTTAATACTAGGAAATCCGAGATCACACGGCGCATTCACACGAATCAGGACCGAATTCGCCAGCTCTTGGCGGAGGATAGCCAGGATCAAGCGGCCTATCAGCAGGGCCTTTCTGAGATCCAAAAGGCCTGGGAAGAGATCCACCGTCTTCGGCGCGAAGAGGTGGCTGAGCTGGGCAAGCTGTTGACCCCCAAGGAGCAGGCGAAATTTGGGCTGGCTTTGCAACGCGTGCAGCGAAGCCTGCGCAGCGCTTTGCATCGAAATCAGGAGCGAGCTTCAGACAAGCGCGGCCGTGGGACGCGCGCCAACCACGCTAACGATTCGAAATGATGAGTGCGTGGAAACATGTCAAAGATCGCAAGATCTGTTAGTTGATAACCTGAAGCGGTTAGAGTTTTCAGATCCCGCGCCAATGCGACCGGATCGCAGGCCAAGTACGCGATGTGCTCACAGCCTAGGTTCACGAGTGTTGGCAAAATCGCCTTGGCACCTTCGCGTGGCGGATCCAGAACGATCAGATCGAAAGCCGGAGTAGTTCCGCCACCTTCGCATTCGGGATTGGGCTTTCGATTCATGGCCTCGAGGCTCAGCGCCACATCCCCGGGAATGAACGCGAGGCGTGTTTCCAGCTTGAGCTCGGCTGTCTTTCGCGCTGCCGCGGCGATCGCTGGTGCGGAGTGTTCCAGCGCCACGCCGCTCAAGCCCGAAGCGCACAAAGGGATCGAGAAATTCCCCGCGCCCGCATACAGATCCAAAAAGCGTTGAGCTCCACGCGCCTGCGCGCCCGCCACGATAGCTGCCACGAGCTTTTGGTTGATACTCGGGTTGACCTGCACAAAAGCGGCTGGTGGAACCAACACTTCAAGCTTCGCGCTGAGTGGCCAGCGCTGCGCTTCGGCCGCGCGATACTTACCCAGTGTGACAAGAGCGAACTCCTTCTCCAACAGCCGCACGAAGCCACGCGTCAATTCCGGCTTGAAGCCTGACCGACGCAGTACCAAGCGAACGGCGAGACTCGGTGCCAACGGGGAGTATCGAACTTCCGCCTCAGAGAGCCACTTGCCAACTTCGGGGTGGCGGGTCAGCGCCTCGCGCAAGATGCGCAGCCCGCGCACGACTTCTCCGTGTGAAACGGGACATTCAGCGACTTCGACAAGGGTGTGGGAGTTTTCGGCAAAGAGCCCGATCGTTCCAGCTTCGCTGACATGAAAGCGCTGTCGGTTCCGATAGCCTAGGGTTTCAGTGTCCGACTGGGCTATCAGCTGAATCTCGGGCAGCGTAGTGAGCTTGCCGACGCGTGTAAGAGCGTCTGTTAGCAACCCCCGCTTGGCTTCTAGCTCCGCGCTCCGACTTAGCTGCATCCAATCGCAACCGCCGCAGCGCTCAAAGTGCGGGCATTCAGGCTGTGACCGATGCTTCGCCGGCTCCGTGAGCTCCCAGGCCAGTGCCTCCACAAATTGCCGATGGTTCTTGGATTGGAGGACCCTAATGCTGTCCCCTGGCACCACTCCGCCCGCGAACCCGATGCGTCCGTCAGACAAGTGGGCGAGCCCACGGCCCCCCGGAACGAGCCGTTCAATCTTCCAAAGTGGCAGCGTTGGCAGTGCGTCAGCAGGCATGTTGAATTGGTTTATTCACAGTTTGCAGGTTGCCTATTAAGTTGGCTCTGCAAAGCGGTGTTCGGTTGAAACTCGCGAGTGTCTGGTGATGCAGGGTGATGGGTGAGAATCTGCGACATTGTAGAGCTCGGCGTGTGTTCAGGTGGAAGCCCAGTCAAGGCTGATTTCACCGGTTCTGTGCGAATATTGTGGGAAATAATTTGAGTTGGAATGAATCTTACGGGGGAAGTGTTATTGTGCGAAGAGCGCCTGAGCCCGGAAGTTGGTAACCCATCATGACGAACGCACGCCCCTCGAGCCCCCCTCCTCCCCAAGTGCCCGCGACTGAGGCACGCGAAGCGGGCGACGGAACGGACGCGACGCGGGTTCGGGTGCGTCGCGCCGATGGCTCGCTGCCGCCTTCGAACCGGAGTGATGTTGAAGAGCTTGGGC
>CAZSUA010000495.1:0-2990 GCA_964609655.1 uncultured Polyangiaceae bacterium
GGTGGTCTGAAAGAAGACCGAGTATCCGTTGGCATACTCGAGCACTCCGAAGTCGCCCGCTTGCGTGAGCGAACCCGCCTGCACGTCCAAGATCGAAACTCGGGCTCCACCGCGCTCCACAAATCCGCCCTTGGCTCCCGTACCATCGAATCGCCACCCGGCTCCGTCTGGTGAAAACACAGCGCCCGGAAGCCCCAACAGATCCCCAGGGCAGGGAAGCTCGCGGACTTCCAGCACAGTCTCGCCCCAAAGGGCTGCAACACGGAGCCTCAGGGCTGCTTGGGTCGCCACGTGCTTGTCCTCACCTCTTAAGAACGTCACCAATCTCGCACCTCCTTAGGGCTAATCCCCATGGAAAGCGCAATTTATGTGGGGCCCAATGCCCCCACTCGGAAGATGTGCTCGATCCCAAGAACTCTTCTTGCGTGATTGGGACCTTGAGACTAGGTTCCGCCCCCCTTGACCATGACACAGGCAGTCATCCGAACCGGCGGTAAACAATATCGTGTCGCAACAGGCGATACGGTGAAAATTGAGAAGCTCGAAGGAAGCACTGGCGATAGCGTTCAGTTCGACCAGATCCTTCTCCTCAGCGCCGAAGGGAAAGTCAGCGTTGGCAAGCCGACGATCCCCGGAGCGAAGGTGGAAGGGAAGATCGTCGACCAAGGTCGCGGTCCGAAGCTCATCATCTTCAAGTTCAAGCGCCGCAAGCGCTACCGCCGCAAGAACGGCCACCGTCAGGACTTCACCGCGGTCCAGATCACCGCAATCACAGGTTAAATCATGGCACACAAAAAAGGTGGCGGCTCAACCCGCAACGGTCGCGGCTCCAACGCACAGTTTCGCGGTGTCAAAGTTTACGGCGGCGAAAAAGTTCGCGCCGGCGGCATCCTGGTTCGCCAAGTTGGCCAGACGATCAATCCCGGCCGCAACGTAGGCCTGGGCAAGGATTTCACACTCTTCTCGTTGGTCGACGGCGTGGTGGCTTACGAGTTCGCCAGCAAGACCAAGAAGCGCGTCTCCGTTTATCCGCCCGTCGCAGTAGCTGCCGCGGCTGAGTAAAAGACGAGTAAGGGGGGTGAGGAGGTTGGTGCCTTGGACGCGGTCTAGCGTCCGAGGAGGAGGTCGATTCCGCGCAAGATCAGCAGGATCTTCGGCTTTGATATCTTTCCGACTTGCGCTGCCAGCGCACCCTTATCGACCGTAACGACCTGGGAGACATTCGCCACGGAGTCCTTGGGCAGGCTTGTTTCTTTCGCGGATAACATCACGTTTCCCGGTGCGTCTGCCCATTTCAAATTGCTGGTGAGGACCACACACACCACTGTGGCTATTTGGCTGCGATTGAAGGTGTCGCCTTGAATGACCAACACGGGGCGGCGAAATCCCGGTTCAGATCCTGCAGGTTCGGCAAGATCTGCCCACCAGATCTCACCCTGGCTTACTACCATTCGCTCTGCTCCAGCACCCTACGCGCGGCCTTTCCAACAAACGCATCGCGCTGATGCTGCACCTCAGCGCAGACGCTGTTCAACCCTTCCACAATGTGATCCGGCGAACGCCGCTCGACGTATTCAGCCACTGCCTCGCTGTAGAGCTGGCTACGAGAGACCTTGAGTCTTTTCGCCAAGCGTTCACCACTTTCGAAAACCTCATCCGGAACCGAGATGGCCGTCTTCATACCGAAAGTATAACTCGAGCGAACGCACTGTCGAGGCCCGAAAGGCGCGCTCGCCGGCACCGTGTCCTCAACGGTCTAACCCAACGACCTCTGCACAGGTGGCCCGGCCGCTGCTGCAAGGAACACAGCAAGCTCCTTTTGCTTGGCCTGTTGAAGCTCCTGATCTGCTTCGAGGAGCGGCCAACCGCGGATCACAGCGTGGCGTTCGGGAGGTTCATCGGCCACCAACTCCAAAGTTGCTTCTCGCACCGTGGCTGCCTTGATGATTGCGGCGCCGTGGAGGGTGCGATTTCCTGCCGCCTCTCGGCCAAGCTGCCACAGCTGGTCAGCAGGCTCGCGACCGTGGCGTGAAACGGATGTTTCGCCGTCCTTGGGGTTTGGGAGAAATGCAGCCGGCTTCACCGAAGTCGAACTAAACTGTCTGCCGTAAACGAGGAACCTCGCGACATCCTCGTCGTTGTCGATTTGCTCAGGCAGCCCGGAGGGAAGCATTGGGCATGATCCGGCGAATTTCTTGGAGAAGACGTTCGGGAACTGCAGAACCATCGAAGCGCGCCACTGCGTGTCCCCTGTCAGTTCCATCAAGCCAAGCGAATGCCAACCGTGCACTCGGGCTCACACTGACTGAAACGATGCGATACCTGGACTCCCACCAATCGAGGGAAATGGAACCGTCTGGTTCAGGTGCACATTCGGGCATTGGAATGTCCATCGGCAACGCTCGGATAAGTCGCTCCGCCACTGTGACGGCGGCAGGATCCATGCCTTGAGCCCCGTAGCCATCCCAATCGGCCTCGGCGCATTCACAGGCTAGCTCATTCAAGCTGGAGATAGTGGCAGTTTTATCTCCGAAGAGCGCTTGGGAACGTTCCACATCTTGCTTGAACCTCTCCGCCATCTGCACAATCACCCCTGCTTCCTTGGAAACACCACTTGCCATGTAAGCAGTTGCTCCTAAGGCTGTTGAAAGAGCTCCAGGCATTCGTCTGTCAATGTGTTCCTAAAGACGCGGTTTTTCAAGCCCCTTAGTGCGACAATCACTCTCTTCAGTGCGCCCCAGTCGTCCACTGCATGGCGTTCCGAGGAAATTACGCAATTGTCGAAGATAACCGGAAGGACATTGCCCTCTTGGGGTTGTGCGGTCAGCGTTGTGTTGACTTGAAGCCCGGTGCCCGCCTCAACGGCGGTGTACTGGTTGAAAAAACTCACAACAGCTAGCTTGTCTTGCTCCGGCAAGCGTGGTCCGAGCCTCAAATAACGGTCGAAACTAAAGGTGCTTCCCGACATTGGTAACAGGATACGATTGATG
>CAZSUA010000496.1:0-2975 GCA_964609655.1 uncultured Polyangiaceae bacterium
GTGTTACGCTGGGTCTCTGCAACAGCACGTGCCGCGATGGGCGACCGAGAGAATCCAGTGATGGCATCCGAACAAACACGCATGCCTGCCCTTGCGCAGCGGCATCACATTGACCGCCACCTTCCCGTAAACGGTGGGCCTGTCAAGGCCGAAATCGCCCAGCCCTAGGCTCCGCTCTCCACCCCTCTGGCAGCTCGGCCCAGGGACCACTATGCACCGTTTCAGCATGCCCCTTCAGCCCCCCGAAGCGCCCAGCGTGCTCGTCCTGTTCGCTCATCCCAACTTCGAGCGCTCGCGCATTCATCGAGAGTTGGTCCAAGCGATCAAAGGCCTTCCGGGCGTCACCTTCCACGATCTCTATGAGGCCTACCCCGACCTCGACATCAACGTGCGGAATGAGCAAGAGCTCGCTCGAGCCCACCAAGTGATCGTGTGGCAGCATCCGCTTTACTGGTACAGCACACCTGCGATCCTCAAGCAGTGGCAGGATCTAGTGCTTTTGCACGGCTGGGCCTTTGGGGCAGGCGGTCGTGCGCTTGCCGGCAAGCAGCTACTATCGGCGATCACCACGGGTGGCGGCCCCGACGCCTACCAGCGCTCTGGGTACCATGAGCACACCTTGGGAGAGCTGCTCGTTCCGATAGCGCAGACGGCAAGGCTCTGTGGCATGACTTACCTTGAGCCCTTCGTGGTGCATGGCACGCACCAGATGACCCCTGAACAGGCCCGTGAAGCGGGTGCGCGCTACCGGTTGCTGCTCGCTTCCCTAGCCGAGTCAGCAGCGATCAAAGGCTCTGAGCTAACAGCCCCCGCGGAGACCCGACATGGATCACGATAGTTTCTTCTTTCAGGCGTTCATCTACCTGGCCGCCGCCGTGATTTCCGTGCCCGTCGCCAAGCGGCTCGGGCTTGGGTCGGTTTTGGGTTACCTGCTCGCGGGCATGATCATCGGGCCTTTTGTGCTTGGGTTGGTGGGGCAAGAAGGGCAGGATGTCATGCATTTTGCCGAGTTCGGCGTGGTGATGATGCTATTTCTGGTCGGCCTCGAGCTCGAACCAAGCCTGCTCTGGCGGCTGCGCGTGCCCATCCTCGGCCTCGGGGGCCTTCAGGTCGCAGCAACCTCTATCGTGCTCGCCGGCATCGCCCTCGCGTTGGGCCAAAGCGTCAAGGTGGCACTGGCCTGCGGAATGATCTTGGCCCTCTCCTCCACTGCGATTGTGCTGCAGACCTTGCAGGAGAAGAACTTGCTCAAAACTTCCGGCGGGCAGAGCAGCTTCGCCGTGCTGCTGTTTCAGGACATTGCTGTGATTCCCATGCTCGCCGTGCTGCCTCTGCTTGCGGGCGCGGAACATGCTGCGGGGCATTCAAAGGGCGAACACGGCAGCACCTGGCTCGACGGATTGCCGGGTTGGCTCGGGGGTCTCTTGATCCTGGGAGCGCTCGGGGGGCTCATCGTGGCGGGCCGCTACCTCGTCCGCCCAGCTTTTCGTTGGATCGCCAAGACACGGCTCCGCGAGATCTTCACGGCTGCAGCTCTCTTGCTAGTGGTCGCCATCACCCTGCTCATGACTCGGCTCGGGCTCAGCCCGGCACTTGGCACCTTCGTGGCGGGCGTGGTGCTGGCGACCAGCGAGTACCGCCACGAGCTGGAGAGCGAGATCGAGCCCTTCAAGGGTCTATTGCTAGGGTTGTTCTTCATCGCCGTTGGCGCTTCGATCGACTTCAACCTTATCCTCCGGGAGCCTGCGTTGGTGGCTGGCCTGGTGCTCGCGCTCTTGGGAGCGAAGTTTGTCGTGCTTGCGGCGCTCGGGAAGATCTTCCGCTTGGGGCTAGACCAGAACCTGCTCTTCTCCTTCGCCCTTGCGCAGGGCGGCGAATTCGCCTTTGTGCTGTTCTCCTTTGCCAGTGGCAGCGGGGTCCTGCCGGAGGCCGTGAGCTCTGTCTTGGTGGCCGTCGTCGCCATTTCGATGGCGCTCACGCCGCTGGTCATGATCCTCAACGAACGCCTTGTGCAGCCACGCGTTGGAACCAGGGAGAAGCCCGAGCGCGCCGACGACGAGATCCACGAGGCGAACCCGGTGATCATCGCGGGCTACGGCAGATTCGGGCAGGTGGTAGCCAGGTTGCTAGCGACCAACGGCGTTAAGTCCACGCTGCTCGACATTGACTCCGACCAAGTAGACCTCGTCCGGCGCTTCGGCGCGCGCGTGTATTACGGAGATGCTACACGCCATGACCTGCTGGCAGCGGCTGGCGCCAGCTCGGCAAAGCTCATCGTGCTCGCCCTCGATAACCCGGAGAAGACGCTTGAGCTCGTGCACACGCTCGGCAAACACTTCCCCCACCTCACCATCCTGGCCCGTGCCCGCGGCCGCAACGACGCCTACTCCCTCCTGAATGCCGGCGTGACGCACGTGTACCGTGAGGTCTTCGACACGTCGCTCGCGGTCGGCAAGGACGCCCTGCATCTCTTGGGATTTCGAGCCCACCGGGCGACCCGCGCCGTCCAGGCCTTCCGGCGCCACGACGAACACATGGTGCGTGAGCTGGCACAGATGCGCCGCGACGATCCTGGCTACGTCAACACGGTTCGGGAGCGCACCAGCGCCATCGAGGAGGTCCTCCGCGCCGAACTCGGCTACACCGAGCAGGCTGACGAAAACGCGTGGGACTCAGAGCCCTTGGTGAAGGCCTATGGCAACCAAGCCGCTGAGTAGCCAGGCTCGCCTCAGTGGTCACTCGCCGGGTAAGAGGTCGCGATGCCCGCTGCTCCCTAACTCAGGATTCGCGTGAGGCGACGTCCGCTTCATCCGCTTCGTCCACCCCCTCCGTTCCGTCCACGCATGCAAAAACTCGCTCCGCGGCAGCCACCGCATCTAAGGCGCCTGTTTGCACGAGCGGGAGAAATTCTTGGATTTTAGCCTGAATTCTCGGCTGCGCTAGAAATGCTTCAACCGCTCCCACTCGGAGCAAGC
>CAZSUA010000497.1:0-2956 GCA_964609655.1 uncultured Polyangiaceae bacterium
GCGTCCTTGCCGACCATGCGGAACAAATGAGGATGCTCGATGACCTTGATCTTACGCTTGAAGAGCTCCACGCGGACGCGGAAGGCGTCGAGACGAAAGCTTGTGGATTGGATCAGGACCACCAGATCAAAGGGCGCTAGCTGGTCAAATGCGGCTAGGATGAATTCCGGAGAGACGGCGTCAAAATCGATCACCTCGGCCTGGGGGAGGCAAATGCGATAGCTTTCTGAGAGCAAAATCGCGAGTTCTGAGCGAGCGTCCGACACAATCAGTGCCTTGTGGCTCGGGGTGTGTTCGAACGCGAGCCTCAGGATGTCGCTCACGTGCTGGGCTGCGATGGTTACTGCCGTCATCAGGGGGGAGGGTGGTTCGGCGGGGCCGGGGAAGCAAGCCGACTTCGTTCAATTGCCGCCACGGATCACGTACGCGAACGCTGGGTAGGTCACCGCGTTGGGTAGCGCGGCGCCGTCAGGACTGAATACCGCAAGCCCTCCGCGCCAACCAACGCTCCCCATCAAGCCCCAGGGGTCGTTGTAGCCAGCCCCGGTGTCGTTGAAGGTTGTCCAGCTTTTGGCGTTGTAGAAGCCAGAAAAGATGCTGTAGCCCCCTTGGCTGTTGAGCGGGATGCGCAGCCAGATAGCCCAGAGTTTTGTTTCGCTGGCATCCACTGCGAGCGCGGCCCAGCCCCAGGCTGGCGTGGGCACGCCTGGCTCTGGGCTTGGCACTGCCGTTTCGGTACCAGCACCATCGATGCGTTTGATGGTGATGCCGAGCGTGGGGTCGAAATACGTATACCAGACGTAATGCTCACTGGCCGTTGCGCTGCCCCAGGATGGCGTGCTCTGGGCATCCTTGGAGACTTGGAGCGCTCCGCCGCTTGGGGCCCAATTGGAGCCAGAAGGGACGTAACGCCAGCGCTGGATGCCCGGTGTGGGTGTCACCATGTCTCCGGTATTTGTGACGCCACTGAAGACATACAGATCTTTTGACGTGGGGTTCTGCGCGAGCCCCATGTCCATATTGTGTGCAGTGTAGCTGCCGCTGTCGATGATGCTCGTGGCGGGCGCAGCTGCCGAGACACTGGGAGCGCCCAACAAATCCCCAAAATCTGCGAAGGTCTGCGGTGCAAGCCCGGCTGAAGCGAGCGTGCGCCCGACGACCACACGGTTGCCATTGCCATTCAGTTCGATCAATAGCCCGTAAAATAGGGTGGCTTTTCCGTTAGTGTCGACGCCGTCGATGATGTGCGCCCATTTAATGTTGCCGCTGCGATCGATGACGCTGCCATTGGTTTCTGGCGAAAAGCTGGTGATGTGTCCGGCAGCATTGTGGGCGAGGACTATTCGGCTGTATTCGAGGCCTGCCCCGCCATCCGCTCGGCCCAACAGGTGCACCTTCCCGTTGCGATCCTGACACAGGCCCTGTGGCGGGTAGGTGCCAACGACAACATTCTTGGCGGGCTCAACCCAATGCCAAGTCGAGCCTGCATCGCGCGAAACATAGAGCGCGAGTGGCCCCGCATTGCCGAGCCACATCACTCCGCCCAGATCGCCGGCACTGCCTGGTGTTCTATCTCGGAAAAGTAACCTGGAGCTGCCTACATATGGGACTCCCGCCGGGGTTCGTTGGTGGGTTGCCACGGGCAGCCGCCCGCTGTGAAACAGCACTGTGGACGAGAGGTTTGTCGGCGCGCCGCCGGCTGGAAGCATCGTGCCGCCGCCTTCTGGAAGCGCGCCGGGAGTCGGCTGAGCGCTGTTACTGGTCGAGGGTGAACTCTTGGGAGCCGCGGCGGCCGCCACGTTCGGAGGCTTCTGAGAATTCCTGTCGCCGCATGAACAGCCGGCAGCCACGATCAGGAAGAGGAATGGGTACTTCAACGCATGGCTCCCTGCAGCAGTCGCGACGCTACCACAGGTGGGCTGGCAATGCCTGCGGCGTTGGGAAACCGGTGTGGCCTGCCAGGCTAACTAGGCAACTAGATTAACCTTATTCCCAAGATGCGGCTCAAGAGGCCTTGGGGGTGCCGCAGCTTGGATCAATTCAAGTTGTTGTTGCCCTTCTTGACGAATCGCCTTCAATGTTCGCTCCGCCATGATGGCGCCGACTTCCATGCTCGAACTTCCGTTGTTACTGACGACCATAGTATCTCGCTTCAACGCGCTCCGGCTCTTGGAGCTGCATCGCTGAATCGGAACGGCCCGGGGCCCGAGGTTCTTGAAAGGGTTTGCTTGGTTTTCGCGATCAAGCCTGATAGTTGTGGCAACGCGCCGCGGTCAGAGTGCCCCCGGCGTCAATTTGGGACAGGTGCTCAGAATCGTGGAACCTATGCGACGACTGAACTTGACGACCACACCCCGCACCCTGGCTGCCGGCGTACTGCTTTTTGTGCTACTCGGCTGCGAAGAGGACAAGCCGGCCCCCGCTGCGACCGTGGCTGCGACCGTGGCTCCAGCACCTACACCCACCCCAGCTCCAGCACCCGAGCCGAAGCCAGAAGCAGCGCGCCCGGAGAAGATCAACGTTGAGTTGACCGCCGAGCGTCGTAGCGCGATCGAAGCGAAGTACCCTGAGGCGAAGGGCTTCCTGGTCGCCAGCGAAGTTGAAAAGAAGCTTCAGAGCAACAAGGCACTGAAAGACGAGAAAACTGCGCGACCGGCGTTCGACAAAGTGGCCAAGGGCAAGTGGATCCTGTTTTCAGGCAATGCTGTTAACTTGACGGCGGAAGGCTTCGATATGGGGATCGTTTACACGCCGCTGATACCTGGGGACACGATTGGCATCAGCAAGCAGTGGTTCCCAGTGGCGGTGTCCGAAGTTGAGGGTTACAAGCAGGACATTTTCAAGAGCGGCGATATCGTGGTGGTGCTCGTCAAGTACGTTGCCGCTGGGAAAGCGAGCCCCGGCCACGAGCTCGTGGCCACCGGGGTTTGGAAGGATTGACCCAAAGAAGTCGGAC
>CAZSUA010000498.1:0-2951 GCA_964609655.1 uncultured Polyangiaceae bacterium
GGAATTCACGTACGCCAGACCAGCGCCCTTAGCGTACGCCGCCTGAATATCAGCCTCAATTTCAGTTCGTTTTTCCGCCGGTAACGACTGGATCTTCGCCACCAGATCACCCAACCCGTTGTTGAAATCCACCCCCAACTCACGGATGAGCACAGCGTGCTTGGCAATCAGCTCCTTAAAAAACACCTGCACAGCGAGGCCAAACATAATCGGATCAGAGACCTTCATCATGGTGGCCTTCAAGTGCAGAGAAAAGAGCACACCATCGCTCTTGGCCCTGGCGATTTGTTGCTCCAAGAAGGCTACTAACGCCTGCTTCTGCATCACGGTGGCGTCCAAAATTTCTCCCGCCAAGAGCGGCGTCTTCTCCTTCAGAACATTGACCGTGCCATCTTCCGTGGTGAGCGATATCGTCACCGCGGTTCCCGCTGGAACAGTCACTGATTTCTCATTCGAAAAGAAATCACCGGCCTTCATCGTAGCCACGCTAGTCTTGGAAGTCGGCGTCCACTTTCCCATGGGGTGCGGATGCTTCCGCGCATACTCCTTGACAGCCTTGGGCGCGCGCCGGTCAGAATTGCCCTCTCGCAATACCGGATTCACAGCGCTGCCCTTGAGCTTATCGTAACGCGCTTTGGCGTCTTTTTCCGCGGGCGTCTTGGGAACTTCCGGATAATCCGGCAGCTTGTAGCCTTGAGCTTGCAGCTCGCTCACGCACGCCTTCAGCTGCGGCACCGAGGCGCTGATGTTGGGCAGCTTGATAATGTTAGCTTCTGGCTGCAAAGTGAGGGTGCCGAGTTCGGCCAAGTCATCCGCTATGCGCTGTGACTCATTCACCGCTTCGGGGAAAGTCGCTATGATGCGACCTGCGAGCGAGATATCTCGCACCTCCACGGTGACATCCGCTGCTTTGGTGAAGGCCTGAACAATCGGGAGCAACGAGTAGGTGGCCAGGGCGGGAGCTTCGTCGGTCTTGGTGTAGATGATCGTGGGAGTTTTGGTCATGGGAATTCGAGGGCAGGCTAGTCGATTGCCCTGAAGTTCCTATTGTAAAATCGGGAATGGCCAAAGCTTGAGCTGGCACAGCCAAAACACGCCACTCGGGCGTGATTGCCTGGAATCGGCCGTGGGCAAGCCTGCCTCGAGTGGGCTGTTCTCACCGGGTGTCCCCTTCCGCTAGGCTGCGGGAATGCAGCGCAGGGATCTACTCGTGGGAAGTGCACTAGGGCTCGTGAGCCTGACCTTCTCCAGGCTCGCCGCGGCCTGGGAAGAGATCGATGTCACCCAGGGCGTTCGCGTCTTCCGACGAGATGTCGCCGGCTCACCTTTGGTGGCCTTTAAGGGCATGGGGTATGTCAACGCGCCGATAGCCAAAATTTGCTGGGTGCTCGCCGATAACCAGCACCGCACTGATTGGGTGGATCGGCTGAAGAAAACCACGGTACTGGAACGACAGAGCGATTTCAATTTCATTCTCTACCAGCATTTCGAGCTGCCCGTACTGCTCAGTGATCGCGACTACGTGTACCGGGCCCAGGGCTCGCGCGACGCCAAAACCGGAATCGTAACGCTCCGCATGCACTCTGTGAAGCATCCGAAGGCACCGCCCACAGTGGGTGTGCGCGCGCAGCTCGTGGGAAGTTCCTACACACTGATCCCAAAGGGGAAGCAAACGCTCGTGATAGTGGAGATACAGACCGATCCAAAAGGTTCGCTTCCGGCATGGCTCGTCAATCTCATTCAGAAGAGCTGGCCCTCAAATACCATTTTGGCGCTCCGCCGGCAGGTCAAGAAAAGTTTCGTAAAAGAGCTTGAAATCAAGTGAGGCTCGCCTTCGTTGCGGCAGGTGCGCTGGCTTTGGCACTCTTTTCGCCACTCACCCTGCACGCCGAAGCCAGAGCCCCCGAGGTGAAGCTTCCGGAGCTCATTGAACCCTTGGCTCCAGAATATCCTTCAAATGGCACGCGCAATCAGCGCGTCATTCTGCGCGTGACGCTCGACACCGAAGGCAAGGTCACGGGCGTCGACGTCACGACAGGCGATGAGCCCTTCGCTTCAGCCGCGGTACGTGCGGCGCAGAATGGCAGATTCACTCCCGCCGAACGCGATGGCGTCGTCATTCCCGCCACCATCCTGGTTGCGGTGGATTTTACGTACTCGACGCCCAGCGCCAAGCCGGTGAGTCAGACGCGAGCGACCACTCGATCAGGCGCGAAAATAGCCAACAAGGAGCCCCAGCCGGCGCTCCAAATGGTCGAGGGCGAACCGCTCGATATCGTGGTCACAGCGCCGCGCGTGGACGACACCGAGCGCGCTATTCAGCGCGCTGAAGCTCGACTGATGGCCGGCACATTTGGCGATCCGCTGCGCGCCGTGGAGCTTTTGCCAGGCATCACCCCGCTGATATCTGGAGTGCCGTATTTCTTCGTGCGTGGGGCTCCCGCGGGTAGCGTGAGCTTCTACATCGATGATGCGAAGGTCCCTGAACTCTATCATGTGGGGCCCGGATCTTCGATTCTGCACCCGCTCTTCGTCGAAGCTGTGGCACTCCGCTCGGGGCCTTATCGAGCACGCTACGGCGATGCGACAAGCGGAGTTATTACGGCACGCGTCGTGCGCGATGTTCCTGAAGCTACCGGCGAAGTCGAAGCGAAAGCCTTCGAATCCTCGGCGTATGCCGGCACACCCCTCGCCAATGGACAGGCCAGCGTCGCGATTGGCGGAAAAATCAGCCATTTGGAGCCACTTTTAAAGCTCATCAATCCCGACCTCCACATGCGGTATTGGGACTATCAAGCGCTTGCCAGCTACCGGATAACTCCGCGCGATCAGCTCAGCGTGCTCTTCCTTGGAGCCGGTGACTTTGTGAGCCAAGATGATGCCGGCCAAACCGACATCAAGATCGATAGTGGCTTTCAGCGCATCAAGGCAAGCTACAGTCGAAACCTCGC
>CAZSUA010000499.1:0-2944 GCA_964609655.1 uncultured Polyangiaceae bacterium
TTAGTGAACGGCGGAAATTTCGCTCCTGGCGCTCTGGCACTAACGGCTTCGCACATGCTTCAATGGGGCCGCCGTTAGTGAACGGCGGAAATTGACGCTCGCCGTCCCAAACTCGGCATTCAACGCTTGCTTCAATGGGGCCGCCGTTAGTGAACGGCGGAAATGCATGTTCGCCCATGGGGTGTTGATTGAGGCGCTCAGAGGCTTCAATGGGGCCGCCGTTAGTGAACGGCGGAAATATTCACACCGCGGGTACACACCCGCTGCTTTCTTCGCTGGCTTCAATGGGGCCGCCGTTAGTGAACGGCGGAAATTGCGACCTGCTGGTCCTTGCAAAGCACGCGAGCATCGCTTCAATGGGGCCGCCGTTAGTGAACGGCGGAAATCCGCCCCCGCAAACCGCTGTAGTTCCGCACGGTTGGCGGGTACTCTGCGAGAGGGGGGGAGGTGGAGCACGTTGCACATGGGAATCTTCGTCAGGGACTTGATGAGTGGCTATTCGAATTGGGCATGTTTTCAAGGATCAGGGCTTAGATGCGAGAGGGTGCCGGGCGCCGGTGGGAGCCGAACCTCTCGCCTTGGCTTATCGAAATATGAGCCCGGCGATTATACCACAATCGCCCCCCGCTCTGGGGCTATATAGCGGGCCCCAATGGCTGAAATGGCTCGGCTCCCTCGGCCGCGGCTAGGGCCGAGGAGGATGAAGAGCACCTGGTCCTGGTGGTGATTGACCAGAGCAGTCAACTCGGCTTCGAGTTCGACGCGTTCCTGGGGGTTGAGGTCGCACTCGAATACGGATAGCTGGAGGTGGTCCCCCCAACCGCGCATCATTTGGTAAACCTTGCGGAGGCGTTTGGGGTCGGCGATGTCGTAGGTGATGATGTACGTGTGGCGCATGGCTCAACGGACTCTGAAGGAAGGGTAGTGGGGGATTTCTGCCTGGAGCCAACGTGCGAATAGCCGCGCTTGAACTTCCAGGACTCGCCGGTAGCTGATCCGGTATTCGAAGGTAGGGTGGATGATGAGCTGGGCCATGCGTCTTTCGTACGCCTCGATGAGGCGACGCCGGGCCGGATCCTTGAGCGACATGCCGCCTGCTGCTTCCACAAAGTCGTCGCTCTGGACGATGCCATTGTTGACGACGTTCAGAACGACGGAGTCAGCAACAATGGGGCGAAACTCCTCCATGAGGTCTAGCGCCAGGGACGGGCGGCCGAAATGAGGCTGGTGGTAGAGGCCAAGAAGTGGGTCGAGCCCGACGTAGGTGCAAGCTAAGCTCACGTCCTTTGCGAGCAGCGAGTACGAAAACGAAAGGAGTGCGTTGATAGGGTCTCGCGGCGGTCGGCGATTGCGGCCTTCCATAGCGAAATAGAGCGGATGGCTAGGGGGCTTCAGAGTTCCGCTGAACTCTCCGAAGTACACGCGCGCCGCTGTTCCCTCAATGCCCAATAGGGATTCGAGAGCTGTGGATTCCTCGGCTTTTTGGGCTAGCTGTTTCAGCTCGAAGAGGGTTGTCTTGTCTGGGTCTAGATGGTTTCGCCTCAAGAGCGTTCGACAATTGCGGATCTTGCCAGCAACGATTCGACGGGCGAAATCCAAACTCATAGGTGAGTTCAGTGTTGCTGCGTATTGGGCTTGTCTTAGGAAGACGTTCTTGGAGTCAGCAGCCACAGTTCTGCCCACGAACCAGCCGCCCGTTGTAAAGAAGGTGACTGGGATATTTCGCAGGATCGCCTCGCGAAGTGCCTGGGTGCTGATCTGGACGTTGCCCAAGAGCGCGATTTGGGAGGTCTGCGGGAGGCGCGCCTCTGTCGTCGAGCCGTCGCGTGACGTGACCTTGAGAGTTTCGTGACTCAATCCGATACGCGCACCTTGTTCCTGCACGTAAAGAGGCATCTTGTCGTCTGTGGCAGGAATCAATCTCCGCGCCGGTCGGGGTTCTGCAGGTGGATTCTCCGCTTCAAGCTCACGGAGGTAGCGCACTTCGTCGGGGAGACAGATCCCGACCAGTGAGCATCCCTTGCACTTGGGGCTATCGCTCAGTGGAGGTGGGGGTTCGCGCGTTGCGGAGATTTGGAGCGCGCGGGCGACCGCGCCTCGGACCACAAGCTCCAGCTCTTTGGTGATCTCGATCGGTACGCGAGCGCGGTCTTCAGCGTAGTAGATGGCCGCCTCCGTGCACTTGAAGCCGTGCTCACGGAGCAGCAGAACCTGTGCGCAGAGCTGAGCTCTTTCCGGGAGCCAGGCCCCTTCCGGGACGGCCGGGCGTTTTCCGCGCTTGTATTCGATCGGGACCACGTCTCCCCCGTCGACGTCCACAACATCGATCTTCGCGGTTAGTCCAAGCTTCTCAGACGAGAGCCAGACGCTGCGAGCCGTGTACGGACGCTCATCCTGAACTTCAGGCGTGGAAGGTGCTCCGGCGGTGGTTGATGGTTTTCGAAGTTTAAGCGTTTTGGGGCGGCCGTCGACGTTGCGATGGACTCGCGTGCCATCCGCGGTGAAGTAATTGTCGGCCCATTCGCCCTGCACCCACTCCAGAAACATGAGGCGTTCGCAATAGAGCACCTCGTTGATCATGCGTGCAGGGACCAACACGCGTTCGGGTGAGGGAGGCTCAGCGTTCGGGATCGTGCTGTCGTTCTTGATTACGGTGAGTTCAAGTTTTGTCATCGCCACCAAGCGTGACCTACGGTGGCGCTCTAACTGGTGCGCTGATTAGACGAGACTTGTCAGATGTGCAGTGTTGATGTCGCGAACTTTCCCCGCCTAGTCCACGAAGATGTCATTCAATGAAGTGGCATCCAGCAAACGATCGGCCCACACGATGCACTCCGCCTCGGATGCCCTTTCAACACGTGCCCGAAGCTCGGCGGGCAGCGCAGGAAACTTGCGGCCTAAAAGTCTTAGGACCATTTGGCGCGTCGCCACAACCTTGCCCTCA
>CAZSUA010000500.1:0-2942 GCA_964609655.1 uncultured Polyangiaceae bacterium
CACTGCAAATTTCGGGCAAGCCCGCGTTGGATCATGAGAGCATGCTTACTATCTCCGAGGAACGAAAAGGGCAGCTCCGCGGGCACGCTTGCGGCGCGGCCCCGCAACCATCGTGCCCCTCACGCAGCGACCCGGCAGCGACGGACGATGCTTGGGAGGGGCGGCGGCCGCGCTTCGCGGCAGCGGGGTGGGCATCAACAGCCTTCCGCGCGAAAACTCTTGGCTTTTACTAGAGGGGGCAAGGCGCTAGATTTCCCGTGTGGCGCGACCCTCTCGACCGCCCGGCTTCGACATGACGTACCGGCCTGCGGAGGCAGTGTTTGGTCCACCATTTTCGGCTCGGGTTCCTTCACTCGTGTACTTAGCCGTGGCCATAGTGGTGGCCGCGCTGGTGCTCATCGGTGAGCAGAGTCCAACGAACACGTGGCTTTTTGATTATGTGGTCCGCCAGAACGCAGGGCGCATCATCTCGTCCCGGTTGTTGGCCATCGTGCTGGTGATTGGAGCGCTCTCTTCGATCATCCGCACGAGCATGCGAGGCGTGCGAGTTCGTGGCGACGGTGTCGAATATAAGGATGTTGTTTCCCTGTGGCCGCGTGTTCGACGTTACAAGTGGGCTCAGATCGATAAGGTCACGCTGAGCGGGCGGACCGCGATCGTGCTCTCCTTGTGGGATGGCACTCACATGGTGCTGCCTGCTGTGGGGGATCGCAATGGCTTGGCGCAGGCCCTGGAACGCGTGGCTTATGCACGAGCGATTCCGGTGCTCGGCGGCACGGGCTTGGATGACATCCCTGAATCCCGAGATTTTTCCGAAGAATGAAGCTCGGTAAGAAGAAGCCTAGGGCGCGGGCACCGGTGAAGCGGCTTGGCTAGCGCATCAGGTAGTCGCGCGCGGCTGTCGTGACGAACTCGCGATGGGGCCAATGGCGATAGAAGCTGGCGTTGAGTGTGGGCGGAGCTGATTTTTGTTGGTTTGAATACACGAGCCTGCCCACAACTCGAACCAGCGAGCCGGCTTTTAAGCTGTCACGGCCGCTATCGTCGGCTTCTGACAACTTAGCGGTGGCGCTGAGCTCGCCGTAACTCTTCGCACTGACCGTGACTCGGCAAGTTTGCTCACCTTCTTCGTCACACAGATTGCGTTTTGAGAGCGTGCGCAAATCGAGAGTCAACTGCGTCTTACCGTTCTGGAGCTCGATGCGCTCCTCAACCACTCCAAACACGCTCACGCTCCGGGCGCTCCAGGTTTTCGGGTCGCGCTCAGCCATGACCGGATCAAAATCCAGCGCTGCGCTCGCCGCTTCAGCTTCTTCCGGCAGGGGCGCGTAGTCGACGGCGTAGCCGTACGGGCCTGGAGAATGGCAGCCCAGCGTCAAGCACAGGAAACCCGCACAGCCTAGAACTTTTTGTCGATCGATTCGCACCAGCGTCGGTTAACACACCCTGCTCGTGGCGTCACGCGTCGGACGCTGCGGCCAGTGTGCCGGCGTGCACCCGGCGTGTGGAATTACCGCGTGACTCTCCCATGCTGGCCATTTATGCTGGGCGCATGCTCTCGCATGTCGTGATTTTTTGGACCAAACCGGGCGTCGTGGATGCCGCCGAGAAGCTTCTCGCGGGTGTGAAGGAATATTTGGCGCCGATCCCAGGCGTCAGCGTGCTGCACGCGGGCAAGATGGTGCCGAGTGAGCGCCCCGTGGTGGAGCAAAGCTATCAAGTCGGCCTTTACGTTCAAGTTGAGGACAAAGCCGCAGAAATTCGCTACCAACAGCACCCGCTGCATCTGGCCTTCATCGAGAAGTGCCTCAAGGACAATTATGAACGAGTGCTGGTGTATGATTTCGCGGACTGATTCGCGGACTGAGAGGAGGCCAGCATGACCAGCATGACGGGTCAGCCTGGCGGTTCGCCGCTTGCGGTCCCCGCGGCGTGGGATCTCGTGGCAGGGGACTACGCGGCGGAGCTAGTACCCTTCTTTGAGCGCTTCGGAGCCGGGCCGCAACAGTTGTTCATGCCGGCGAATCTGACTTTTGGCTTGAAAGCTTGAGGCGGCGCCAGGAGCGTAAGGCCAGCTCCAGCGTGAACAGTGCGAGCGCGGCTAGGGCAATTTCAGATGAAATTTCGAGGAGTGGCTGCTTGGCCGCCAGAGCGGCTGAGCTCCGATCGCCAACATACGGCACAGGCTCATTGAGGATCTCGTCGGCGGTGATCGTCGCCACACGTTCCTGGCGCTTGGCATCGGCGCTGATTTGATACCTTCCGAGTAGAGCCGGCTCAAACGCCAAGAGGCCCTGAGCATCGGTTGTTACGAGTCGGCTTTGGAGTGGCCCTTCGGGCCCGATCACTGACGGGGCTGCGTCCGACGGGAAGCGCCAACTCCGACCCACCTCGCTCACGCGTGGCCCAGTGCGCTCCGACGCAAGGCGAACAAAATGATCAAGTAGCGCGACAAACCCTGGTCGCAGGGCCAGATCGCTTTGATCCACGGAAGCCGGCAACCCCAAGCTGAAGGCACTGCCACGCCCAACCTTTTGCTCAAAGAGGAAAGGGCGATTGTTCTCCCAACTGGCTTGGACCTCTGCGCCGGGCCCTGGCGAAAACACGACCTCGCCGCGTGGGCCGAGTTTTTCCAGGCTTGCGCTCGGCTCCCCCAACCATGCAGTTGAAGCCGCTAAAATTCCCTGACTGGTTGCAGGCTTCTGCCAGCTGGCGCCTCCAGAGAAAAAGGGCTCGAAGCTTGAACCCAGCTGTGCATTTTCAACGCGGGGCCCGAAGAGCGCGACGGCGAGCTTGCCACGTGAAAGCCAAGCCGACAGCGCCGTGCGCATTTCAGGCGTGAACGCTGCCGGGTCATCCAAGATCAGCAGATCTTCGAGGTCGAGCTCTTTGTCGGCTTCAGGGACTCCTGAAAGAGGATGCACCGTGAGCCTTGCATCCAG
>CAZSUA010000501.1:0-2934 GCA_964609655.1 uncultured Polyangiaceae bacterium
CTCGCGGCCGTTCTGAATCGGGACGTCGGATCGCTCGTTGAGGATCATCTGAGTCCGATGGTCCGTGAGGGTCGCCTGGAACGATCGCATGCGGATCCGAGTCATCCTGCGCTGACCTATCGGGCTGTCATTGGGCCGTTGTTTTCTAAGCAAAAGAAGGGTGAGCCATGAGTTTCTAATGTTCGCCGCACCACCATGAATGCTGTGTCCAGGGCGGCGACCATTGAGACCGGGTGACGCCTTGAGGGCCTTTGTATTGCCTTTGGGGGGAGAATGGCGGGAACAAGGCTCGTCTGGTAGTTGTTGCTTGAGCCAAGTTCGCGAACATGACGAGCGAAACAAGCAATATTGGCCCCACTCTGGTCGTGCAGACGTCGAGCGAACCATCGGTGCTAGGGAAGCAATCTACGGCTCTGTCGCTCCCCGTGGATGCCGTGCGTACCTTGGCTTTCAGGTCTACATGGTCGTCTACATTGAAGGTGCCCTACGATGCCAAACGGGAGGCCATCCGAACAGAGAACTTGCGTGCGAACGGATTGTTGGGGCCAACGGCGTCGACCCGCCAAGACTTGCTGATGTAACGACACTCCCTAGGCGAAATGCCACTTACAGCGGCAAATTCTGCAGCTCTGGAGGTACTACCTCGAGCCCAACGTCCGCCAGGGTGTTGCAAATATCGGCGGCTTGGTTGTCGTCTAGGAATGGCGTGCGCCTCAATTCCGCGATGGTGTCTTGGAGGACCTTGATTTGTTCGTGCGTAAATAGCTCCCCTCTGAAATGCGCACACGCGGAGTACATCAGGGCAATCGAGCTACTCAGGCCCTGCCCTATGTCTGGGATCAGGAATGCTTCGGCGAGAGCCATTCGAACTCTATGGATCGCATGATCGCTCTCGAGCTCATCGCCGCCGCCGACAACGGAACGTTGGGCAGCCTTCAAATCGACGCTGATTTCCTCGAGCAGAGCGAACAGCCTCGGAGCCACCCCGCGGTGGAACGTTGTACTGATGTCTCAAATTCCCAGTCGGGCGTTCCAGACCCAGGGTCACAGATGCTTGAGCTTGGCATTTGCGCGTGCACGATAGCGCAATCCCCGCGCAGGGGCGACTCGACCCTTGCGCTCGTCTGGGATGGCGCTCCAGAATGAGCGCTGTGGCGGAAGGAAGATTGCTCAGGAGGCTAATTCAAGCCGGTGCTCGCGCCGAGGGCGATGCCTTTCGCGAAGTGGCTGCCGAGGTGATCCAGCAGGAGCGCTCCAAGCGACATCATCTACTGGCAAACGATCTGGAGCGGATCCTGTATGGCGAGCAGTCGGCACAACACGGCAACCTGCATCCAAGGCCGGACGTACCCAAAGACGCCGAGCGCGGCTTACCGCTGCTTCAGTTTACGCTGCCAAGGCTGAGCCTACGAGACCTCGTACTGTCGGAAGAATCACGGGCGCCGCTGGCTGAAGTCATCTTAGAGCAGGAGCGTCGGGATGTATTGGCAAGCTACGGCCTGCGCTCAGCTTCACGGTTGCTTTTTTTCGGCCCGCCCGGGTGCGGGAAGACGACCGGAGCTGAGGTGCTCGCCACGGAGCTGGGCGTCCAGCTGGCAACCGTGCGATTGGATGCGGTAGTGTCTTCGTACCTTGGCGAAACGGCGGCAAACCTGCGCAAGGTGTTTGACTTTGTTGAGCACGAACGCCTGGTGGTGCTCTTCGACGAGTTTGATTCCGTGGGAAAAAAGCGCGAAGATCCAGGGGATCACGGCGAGCTGAAGCGCGTCGTCAACGCATTTTTGCAACTGGTGGACGCCTACCGCGGGCCAAGCGTGCTCATCGCAGCGACGAACCACGAACGCCTGCTCGATCGAGCCTTATGGCGGCGTTTCGATGAAGTTGTGCGATTCGACAAGCCCACGAGTGAGCAAATTCGGCTGCTCTTGGAGCTCAAGACACGAGCGATCCCGTCGGAGCTTCAGCTCAGCGATTCAACCTTGATGAACCGATTTATTGGAATGTCACACGCCGACATCGAGCGAGTGATTGTGCGTGCCATCAAGAACATGGTTTTGACGGGTCGGGAGGTGCTTTCGATGGACTTAGTGATTGAGTCCCTGCGGCGCGAGGATCAACGGCGCTTGGCTCTTGAGGTTGAGAACTAGCAGCAAAGGAACGGGGGCCCTAATTGGCGGAAACACATCGGCATCTTGAGTTGCCGCGGGAACTACTGACGAATCCGAGAAGAACGAGGCGCAGCAACGGGCCAGCTCGCGTGGGCAACCCCACCGAACACGCGCTGAGGCTTGAGCATGAGCTCGCCGCGACCATTCGCTCGGGGCAACTCGAGGAGCCTGGATTTGACCACCGACTCCTATTTCGCCTCAAGGTGGAAGGCCTCCAACCAGAGGAGCTTGAACGATTTCCCGACTTTCAGGTCGTGAGCCAAGAAGGCAGGAACGTCGTTGTGCTGTTTGCTTCTGAGCAGGCGCTGAAGGAGTTTTCTGACAGGCTCGATCTCCTGCGCCGAGGAGGGTCGCCCACCGCTGAGATCCTCTTGCATGCGATCAAAGGCATTGATGGCCTCACTCCGGAAGACCGCACAGGCCCAGCCCTCAGGGAACTAGGGCTCCCCGAGGGACCGAACGTCTGCGTTGACGTTGAACTGTGGCCGGTGCACCAACAGGTACAAATTCTTGAAGCATTTTCCGAATGGGCGAAATCTGCGCAAGTACAGGTTGTCGACAAACTGCGCCAGCCAGGATTGATCCTGTTGAGGGTTCGGTGTGATGCAGAAAGCGTAGCCAGGCTGCTACGACACCGCGATGTGCGCCTCGTGGATCTCCCTCCGAGATTCAAGCTAGAGCTGCAGGATCTTGAGGTTGGCGCGCCTGATGTAGGGGAAATCCAGCCACCTCCTGAATCGGCGCCCGTCGTGGGTGTGATCGACAG
>CAZSUA010000502.1:0-2927 GCA_964609655.1 uncultured Polyangiaceae bacterium
TGGCGGTGGTGACGTCGGCGGGCACGCAGTATTATCATCAAAGCCGGATTTACTCGGTCATGGCGATGACAAATTCCAGTGGGCAGATTGCTGAGCGGTACGCCTACACGCCGTACGGGAAGCGGCGCGTGGTTTCGCCAGGTGGCGCAACGTTAGCTTCGAGCGCTGTCGGGAATCAGGTTGGATTTACGGGGAGGTATCATGATGGCGAGACGGGGTTGACCTACTTCCGGGCCCGGTATCAGGATGCGGAGTTGGGGAGGTTTGTGGGGAGGGATCCGCTGGGGATGGGGCAACCGCCGGCGCCGCGCTCGGGGGTGCCACTTTTGTATGCGTACGTGGCTGGGAACCCAACGGGACTGATGGACCCAATGGGCCTGGAAAAATGCTGCCCGGGAGACACAGAACCTGAGTGCGCGAAGTGCCCGCCGGGGGAGGTTTGCTTCAAGCTCGAACAGGTAAAGGCGGAACCGCCTGCGGAGCCGCCGGCAGGGGAAGAATCTGGTTCCGACCCTGAGCCTAAACCAGCCCCTGAACCGGCTCTGCCACTCGATCGTGCCTTCGCCCCAGGCGCGGTGAGTCCAAGTGCGACCGGGACAGGACTCGCGGCACGATTGGCAGCCGAAGGCCCGGCTAGTTCTCTGAGTTCAATTCCAGGGTATTGCCAAAAAGCCTGCAAGGAGGCTTGCCCATGGTGGAACGTCCCCTGCTACATCAGCTGCATGGCGGGGTGCGTCCCAGGGACCGCCATCTGGGAGTATCGGCAACCCTACGGAGGTGATAGGGCAGTTCCGCGTCCAGTGCCAGTGCCGAGACCGGACGACTGCGCGCAGCGGTGCCTGCCCTATTTGGGGCCTTGGGCTACTTATGTCGGAAGCGACGGACATGTGTACCGAAATGACTTGACCGGTCAGCACGCTTTTCAGCGTTGCGTTTCAGAGTGCAGGTTTGGTCGAAGTTGATGAAGCAGGATGAGCTTGACGCTACCAGCAAAGTATTCGAAGACTTGCGCGAGTACATCGCGAGCGAGAGTCGACTGTATGGATTCCTTGACGTTGCCGAGGAGCTCGCCGAGCAGGCGCGGGGCTTGGCAAACGGGAATGTGCAGGTCGGGGAGCTGACGGCGCCAGCTCCTGCCTCAATCCCCACGAGAGCGCTGGCCGAAGAGATTGTAGCTATCACCTCGCGCCTTCCCTCCGTGGGCGATGACTATGACTACGAAACCAAGTACGCGCTCGCGTGCTTGCTTACCAATCTCGTCGCAGCAATCACGGAGAAAATATTTCGGGATTACCCCGGGGTGATCAGGTGAATCCCTAGGTCTTCGCGGGCTTCGCCCCTAATAGGCCAGTGAGCACTTGAGCCCGGTTTAGCAGAAACTCACGCGTCAAGAGGACGTTCTGGACATTGTCGTACGATGTCTCATGCAAGCCCGCCGCGCTGGTCTCGTATATTGTCGCGGTAGGGTAGCCCAAAACAATGGGTGAATGCGTTGCGATCAGAAACTGAGAACCGAGCCGTTCGACGTGTTCGTGCAAGAGTTTCAGAAACGATAGCTGGCGCGACGGTGACAACGCGGCCTCAGGTTCGTCAAGCAGGTACAATCCGGCGGCGCCAAACCTATTCTGGAGGACCGCCATTATTGCTTCACCGTGGGATTGCTCGTGCAATGACCGACCACCATAGGAATCTATGATTAAGGGACTAGGTGCGGGCTCGGCATCTAGTCTCTCGATCTCGGTCGCCAGGTTGAAAAGGCACTCGGTTCTCAGGAAAAATCCCGTCTTCGGTCGCCGCGATCCACGAACAAGCCGAATTCGCTTCCATAGGCCAGATTCTGACAAACGAGAAGTGAAGCGAAAGTTCAGTGTTCCTCCTTCAGGGTTGAACCCAGCGGCAATTGCGACGGCTTCCAAGATTGTAGATTTTCCGCTACCATTCTCACCGACGAGATACGTGATATTGCGTTCGAAAGGTAGGCACCTAAGCAGGTTAACGCTTGGGATTGCCTGAGTGTAGTCTTGAGGCTCAGCGCCGGTGGGGGCCTTCACTTCGGCGCGGCGAATGAAAAGGTCTTCGCCTTGCATAGCGTTTGCACCGTAGCAGAGTAAGCCATCTACGGTCCACGTCTTCGTTGGGGGCCAGCAAGCTGGGGGACGAATTTCATGTTTGGGGCGCTTTCCTCAAACTTCGACGGCAAATTCTTACGGATCATTTAATTCTTGTGCATGCCCCTGCCGCGCCTCTCAACGTTCGCTGGGCTGGCAGCCTGGATCCCAATGAGTTGTGTCAGGCAGTGGAAGGTGGCTCCGCGCTCCTTTACCTGGCCCAAGGCCGCAGTCCTGCCAGATCGCGCAACCTTTCTCTTTCACGACTTCTTCGACTTCGACACTGTCAGTTTGATCGATCTGGCGTACTGTGAGCTTAGATTGGGTGGGCCTTCCGACCCGAGCGTGGGGGAGTGAAAGCTTCCTGCTTGGCTTTCCGTACCGCAGCTTCTTCCTCCCTAGAGGAGAACAATGAGCGGAGCCTTCCGTCCCGTAGGTGCATGATATCGATCCAGCACAACGGGCGCATCGCTCTCAATATTCTCGCCGGTGACATTCTAGTGCTTCAACGATCAGCCCTCTCCGCCGCGCACAGCGCGCCAACCTTACGGCACCGTAAGTTACCTGCGCGCGAAGCCCGGCGAAGAGGGGCTCGGCCGCGCGCAGCGAAGCGAGCACCGGCGGGCCTTACTTCTCGCCCCCTTTCGAGGAGTATCAAGTGACACGTTAGTCCACATGAAGCGCCTGAATCAGGTACCCGCCGCCAACTGGGACCTGGCGCTTCCGAATGGCCAATACACGGTACGGCTAGTGCTGCGTCCCAGAAGTAGCAATCGTCAGGCCGCGAGCACTTTTCCGGTGTAGGTCCATTCGAAGGGA
>CAZSUA010000503.1:0-2923 GCA_964609655.1 uncultured Polyangiaceae bacterium
CCGGCACCCAGCGTGAACCCCATTCCTGCCGCTAGTGTCCCCTTAACCCCGGCTTCCCCGAGACCTGCAGTTGTCGCACCCAAGGTGCCAGCAAGCGCGGCACCAGCCGAGAAAAAACCCTCAGCTGAACCAAAACCTGCGGGCGAAAAACCCGCGAAGCCGCCAAAGGCACCCAAACCGCCTGCGACTGATTCGGACAACCCCTACTGAGCCCACGCTTCTCGCGCTTGGCAGCTGAAGGAGGGAAGACAAGGTTGCCCCCTCTGGCCGAGCGGAGTCGGCCCGTCTCCCCCAAGCCTGTCGCTTCGCTCCAGCCGGGGGAGACCCGCACAGAAGAGAAAAAAGTAGTTCGTATGCTTACTATCTAAAATCGCTGCGGAGGCATGCCCGTCCCTACGGGAGCCACTATGTGCCGGTTGTGGTTTCCGGTCGAGTACGCTGGTCCGCTTCCAGAACCTCCCGCGCTTGGCAGCAATCATATGGCGCGAATCATATGGCGTGAATCATATGGCGTGCTGGAGCCGCTCTTGCCGCTGGCGGAGGAGCGCCTCCACGGCGTGCTGCAAAACCTCTAAAGGCACCAAGCCCTCGATCACGAAGCCGTTGATCACGAAGGTTGGTGTGGCGCGGACTCCACTCACGCGACCGCGCTCAATGTCCTTGCTAATGCGCGCGGCATAGCGATTCTCGTTGATAGCTCGCTCCACCAGCTTCGCATCCAGCCCGAGTTGGGTGGCGTAGGCTCCGAGCTCCGCGTCTTCCAGCTTGGCCTCACCTGAGCGCATCTGCACTGCGAACAGTAGATCGTGCATTCGCCAGAACGCGAGATGGCCTCCTTGCTCGTAGGCGGAGAACATTGCATTGGCGGCAGGCTGAGCGCGGGCATGAAACTCGAGGGGAAAATTCCGCCAAACGACGCGGACATCGCGTGGATAGAGTTGCTCCAGCTTTCGCAAGACTACGGCTCCGCGTGCACAGTAAGAGCACTCAAAATCACCGTAGGTTTCGATCACGATCGGCGCATTTTGCGGGCCTCGGCTGGGAGGCTCCGAAAAGCTGAGGACCGCTTCCACTGGCGCCTGCTTTGCCGTTTGGGCACGTGCGCCAGGCTGTGCGCCCAACGGGCCCTCGCTCCGAGGACCCTGGGCGACTTCTTTCACACATCCAAAACACAGGCAGCCAGCGAACAGGAGGTTCGCCAGCTGGGCTGTGAGAGGGGCTCTCAACGAGCTTCCCCAAGTGCACGCTTGATGATTTTGTTAAAGGCCGCAAACGGTTGCGCACCGCTCAAGAAGTAACCGTTGATCACGAACGCGGGCGTACCTTGGATGCCCGCGTCTTGCGCAACCTTGGAATCGCGATCGATATTCGCTTTGTACTTGCCTGTGTCGAGCGCTTGCTTGAACTTGGCCATGTCGAGGCCAAGATCAGTGGCAATCTTCTCAAGCGCCGGGCGTTTGATTTCTGGCAGTGAGGCAAAGATTGCATCGTGGAATTTCCAGAAGCTCGCGTTGCCTTTCTGCGCATAGGCTTCCTGCGCCGCTTGGGACGCCAACGGGGCATCTTCGTGGAACGGGAGTGGCATGTGCCGCCAGACGAGCTTTACCTTGTCACCGTAGGTTTTCTCGATCTCCGCCAAGGTGGGTCCAACGCGCTTACAGAACGGGCACTGGAAATCAGAGAAAATCTGAATCGTGACCTTGGCCGAAGCTGGACCTTTGGTCGGGGAATCGGCAGCTGGAGCGGCCACATCCTTCTTCTCAGGCGGAGGCGGGCGCTTGGCTTCCTTCATCAATTCGTTAAACACATTCGCGCGCGAAGTGCCCTTGGCAACTAAGCCTTTGGCGATAGCGAGCTGAGCGTCGATGACGGACTTGAACTTCTCGAAGGGCTGCGCGCCAGCCAGACGAAAGCCATTGATGAAGAAGTGGGGAGTGCCGCCCGCGTTGAATTCTTGACCAACTTCTTGGCTTTCTTCGAACTTCTCGTTGTGTTTGCCGCTGTCGATCGCGGCCTTAACGAGCGGCCAAGCAAGGCCAATGTCGGTAGCGATCTTTTGATAGGTTGCCTCATTCAGCTCACGCTGGTTGGCGAAGAGTTGGTCGTGGGTCTTCCAGAATCCGGCGTCACCCTTTTGCTTGTAGGCTTCGCGCGCCAAATTAGCTGCCGGCTTTGCGTTCTGATGGAAGGGGAGGGGGTTATCCTTCCAGACGATTCGCACGTCATCACCGTAGGCTTGCGCCACTTTCGCGATGGTATCGGCGCCGCGTGTGCAGAAGGGGCACTCAAAGTCCGAGAACTCAACGATGGTGACGAGAGCATCGGCTTTGCCTTTAACGGGATCGTCCTTCATGACCGGGACGCCCCAGATCGTCGTATCCTCGGCGGGTTCCTGGGGCTTGGCAGAAGGCGCTGGGGCTGGCGCTGCCTGAGCGTTCTTTTTGGTGAGCGTGGTGTAGATCGCTGAAGGCTTGGTGCCTGAAGCGATCAGCTTTTGTGCCTCCGCGAGCTGAGCATCGATCACCTCTTTGAACTTGGGGAAAGGCTGCGCGCCGCTGATTTCCACGCCGTTCACACGGAACCCCGGCGTGCCGTTGACACCGACTTTGGCACCTAACGCCAGATCTTCATCGACTTTGCTCGCATACTTCTTAGCAGAAAATGCCGCCTTGAATTGCGCAACGTTCGCACCCGCTTGGCCAGCCCAGGCTTCGAAGTTTGCCTCAGTCAGGGCGGACATATTTTGGAAGGCTAGATCGTGAAACTTCCAGAACGCCTCGCTGCCGGCTTCAGCAAAGACAGTGGCAGCGGCTTCATGTGCTGGCCGCGCCTGCTGATGGAATGGGAGCGGATTGTGCTTCCAGATGAACCGAACCTTATCGGGTCCATATTCCTTCTTGATCTGCTCCATGGTGGGCACCAC
>CAZSUA010000504.1:0-446 GCA_964609655.1 uncultured Polyangiaceae bacterium
CCCTTGTTACGGGGCACATAAACGCCACCATGCGGCGCTTTTGCCCGGCGACGTCAGCAATCCGCCACAAGGCCGAACGCACTGCTTGCGGCATGATAACGAGCGCGCGCAAGACTTGCGTGATGCCTCATGGGGGCATTCTCGCGTTCGCCGGGGCCGTTCGGTGTGAGACGGGAACGGCTGACGAGAAACCAGTACTGGTCAGCGCTTTGCTTCGCGTTGGCACGAACGCTGCTATGCGCCCCATGGCCATGGGTGGCATAGGCATGAAGAGGTCCCGTCCAGATGAACGACACCACCAAGAAGAAAAGCAGGGGGTCGCTCGCATGACGCGGGAGAGTGAACAGGCATCAGGAGAGGCTCGTGGCAACGAGCACAGCCGCTGGCACACGTTGCAGGCGGATGACGCGGTGGCTGCGGTCGAGTCTGACGCCACTTCCGGGCTT
>CAZSUA010000504.1:456-2880 GCA_964609655.1 uncultured Polyangiaceae bacterium
CAATGAGGAAGCCCGGCTGCGGCTCGAGCGCTTCGGGCCCAACGCGCTGCAAGAGCCCAAGCGGCGTTCCTTGCTCTCGGTCTTTTTTAGCCAGTTCAAGAGCCCGCTGATCTATCTCTTGTTCGTCGCGGCGGGCATCGCGCTCGCGCTCGGCCACATGAAGGACGCGATCGTCATCTTCACGGTCGTGCTGCTCAACTCCGTGATCGGGGCGTTTCAAGAGGGGCGCGCAGAGCGATCCCTGGAGGGACTTCGCAAACTCGCGACGCACAAGGCGCGCTTGGTGCGCGGCGGTCAGGAGGTCATCGTCGAGGCCCGCGAAGTCGTTCCAGGAGACGTCCTTATCCTCGAGGCCGGCGACGCTGTCGCCGCCGATGCGCGCCTGCTCGAGGGCGCTGCGCTTCAGATCGCGGAGGCTGCGCTCACGGGCGAGTCGGCTCCCGTGGGCAAGGAACTCGTGCCTCTTGCCCCGGACACCTTGCTCGCGGACCGCCGCAACATGGTCTACGCGGGCACCCACGTGACGGCAGGACGCGCCCGAGTCGTGGTGGTGTCCACAGGGCTGGCGACGGAGATTGGTCACATCGCGGCTCTTGCCGAGGGAGCGGAGGAACAGAAGACGCCGCTTGAGCGCCGGATCTCGCAGTTCGGCCGGTACATCATCTACGGGGCTGTCGGAATGTTCACCCTCGTCATCGCGATCGGGCTCCTGCGTGGCCTGCCCTTTGCGGAGATCCTGATGGTCGGCATCAGCCAGATGGTCGGGATGATCCCGGAAGGACTCCCCGTTGCGATGACGGTTGCGCTGGCTGTCGGCGTCCAGCGCATGGCTCGCCGCAACGCTGTCGTCCGCCGCTTATCCGCCGTCGAGACGCTGGGTTCGACCACCGTCATCTGCACCGACAAGACCGGCACGCTGACGCGAAACGAGATGACGGTGACTGCGCTGCATCTTGCGGACGGGCGACAGGTGGCCGTCACCGGCGTCGGATATGAACCGACCGGGACATTCGTCGAGGGTGAGCGAAAGGTGGACCCTGCCGTCGACCGCGAGCTCGGCGCGCTCCTGGAAGCCGCCACGCTCTGCAACGACGCTCAGCTCCAAGGACCGGAGGAGACCGAGCCACGCTGGAAGCCAATCGGTGATCCCACCGAGGTTTCGCTACTCACCGCGGCCATCAAGGGCGGTATCGTTCCCTCCGAGCTGCGCGCTCGCTACCCGCGCCGAGCGGAAATTCCGTTCGACTCAGCCTCCAAGATGATGGCTACCCAGCACGAGACGAAGGATGGCACAAGCGTCTTCCTCAAGGGTGCTCCGGAAGCGGTGCTCGAGCTCTGCTGCGCCGCTCGCCGAAACGGGGCCGACGATCCGCTGGATGAGGATGGACGCCAGGCGATGCGCGCGGCCGCCGAGCGAATGGCCGGCGAGGCTCTGCGAGTGCTCGCGGTTGCCGTCATCGAGAACGCGGAGATAGACGGGCGAGTCGGTTTTGCCGGCTTCCGCGACCGGGCCGTTTTGCTGGGCCTGGTCGGCCAAATTGATCCTCCTCGCGTCGAAGTGAAGGACGCGGTGACGCGCTGCCGCGAAGCCGGAATCAAGCCGGTCATGGTGACCGGCGACCATAAGGCGACTGGGTACGCCATCGCCAAGGAGTTGGGCATCGCGCGGGAGGGCGACGGCGCGGTGGATGGGCGCGAGCTTGAGCAGATGTCGGACACCGAGCTGGCCGAGCGCATCGAGAGCATCTCGGTCTTCGCGCGGGTCCACCCGGCGCAAAAGCTCCGCATCGTCGGCGCCTACCAGAAGCGACACGAGGTCGTCGCCATGACCGGCGACGGCGTGAACGACACCCCGGCGCTCGTCAAAGCCAACGTCGGCGTCGCGATGGGCATCACGGGGACCGAGGTGGCGAAGGAGGCGGCGAAGATCGTCATCGCCGACGACAATTTCGCGACCATCGTAGCGGCGGTGGAAGAGGGACGCATCGTCTATCGGAACCTCAAGAAAGTTGTCCTGTACCTCTTTTCCACGTCGATCGCTGCGGTGATCGTTCTCGTGGCGGCGCTCATCCTCGGCTATCCGCCGCCGCTCGCGGCCGTGCAGATTTTGTGGATCAACCTAGTCGCCGAGGGAACAGTCACGATCAACCTCATCATGGAGCCCGCTGAAGGCGACGAGATGCAGCAGAAGCCTATCTCACCGCACGAGCCGCTCATCACCCGAATTCTCCTCTCGCGCATGGCATTCATGACACCAGCCATGGCTGGGTCCACGCTAGGGTGGTTTATCTATCGACTCTCGCTGGGTGTGCCATTTCCGCAAGTCCAGACGGAGACATTCACCGTGCTGGCTGTATGCCAATGGTTTAACGTGCTCAATTGCCGCTCCGAGACGCGTTCCGCCCTCAATCTGAGCATCCTCAC
>CAZSUA010000505.1:0-2874 GCA_964609655.1 uncultured Polyangiaceae bacterium
CGTCCAAAATCGACCAGCGCACGAAGTACAAAGAGTGCAGCAATTCGAGCGGCCCAACACTGCCCGCACTGCCCGCTTCGATCTGGCGTTGTCTCAGCTCAAACAGACCATGCAGTAGGGTCCCGAGGCGGCTTGCGTAAGACATGACCTCTGAGCTTCCCACCAAGCCCGGCCGAATATCCGCCACCAGCGTCAACTCGGTGGCTGCCTTTAGATGCTTGCTTGTCACTTCGTTGGCCATCACATCACCTCGCGCTCACTCCGCTAGCAGGACCTCTCAACCACGTCCATGGTCAAAAATTCTCTCGATTGCGGTGAACATACGTCCAAGTCAGCGGCACGCTGCTGCCGTTCCGGAAACGCACCCTTGAGCCTTGGTCTAATGGCCGACTTGCTCTGACTGCCTTCCGGGCGGCCAAGGGACGCGGGCCGTAGTTTGCTGCGAAAAACCACCGAATTGGCCGGTGAAGTCCATTCAGTCCTGGATAGTCAACACTACCAGGCACTCCTCACACGGGGCTTCAGAACCATGTGGGCGGGGGAAGCATTCGATCCTGAGCTCATTGAGGCAACCGCAAGAAACCTTGCCAGAGGCTATGCAGAGCTGGTGTTGGGAGCGGTTTGCGTGGCCGAACTCAGGGACTACTTCACGAGCGGGTACCAAATCGGGAGCGAGCCCCGCAGTCGGGTGCCAATACGACAAATCGGCGTTGGCTGCCGCTCAAGCTGAGCTTGATGGCGATCACGGTGAAGATTTCGTCACCTTGAACGCCAGGCCTGACACATTCGTGATCGAAACTTGGCACGCGGGGCGAGCGGGCTACGTGTTATGGGGAGCATGCCAATGGATGTGCCAATGCGCATCGAGAGGGCATGTGGCGCGTTGTCTTGACTGCCCAGCGGTCGAGACAACGCGGTTCATCTATTCCATCGTAGCAAGGAGGTAAGTCATGCGTCTTTTCAAGAAATTCTCAGTTCGCGCGATTGTTATCGGGGCTCTGCCCTTAGTCGTTCTTGGCTGTGCAGAGGCCAACTCCGAAGAGGGCTCTGCCGCACTGAGCCAGGAGCTCGAAGTCGGGCAGGGCGTCGAAGTCGCGACCAAGAAGCTCAAGGTACAGCTCGGTCCACGCCCGGACTTTTTGGTGAATAATATGGATGCGGGGCGGCTCAAGGAGGAGCTCGCCGAGTGTTCTGAAAACAACCTCAAACCGACGGATTTCTCGATCGGACACCGCGGAGCCGCGCTCCAGTTCCCCGAGCACACCAAGGAGTCCTACCTCGCGGCCGCCCGCATGGGCGCCGGAATTATAGAGTGCGACGTTACCTTCACTAAGGACAAGCAGCTGGTTTGTCGCCACTCGCAGTGTGACCTGCACACGACCACGAACATTCTGGCGATTCCCGAGCTCGCCGCCAAGTGCACCCAACCCTTCACCCCTGCGACAGATGGCAAGCCCGCGAGCGCTCAGTGCTGCACCAGCGACATCACTGTCGCCGAGTTCAAGACCCTGTGCGGCAAGATGGATGCTTCGAACCCCAATGCCAAGACGGTCGCTGAATACCTCGGCGGCACGTCAAGCTTTCGTACTGACCTCTATTCGACGTGCGGCACGCTCGTCACCCACAAAGAAAGCATCGAGATCATCCGGGGCGTCGGCCGTAAGTTCACTCCTGAACTCAAGGCTCCTTCGGTTCCGATGCCCTACCTGGGGACCTACACTCAGGAGGACTACGCGCAGCAAATGATCAATGAATACAAACAAATGGGCGTGAAGCCCGCTAAGGTTTGGGCCCAGTCCTTCAACCTGAACGACGTCCTCTACTGGATCGCCGCGGAGCCCAAATTCGGCGCGCAGGCCGTGTACCTCGATGATCGCGTCGACGTAGCTGCAACCCCCACGACTCCGAGCGGTCTTGAGACGGCGACCAAACTCGCAAACATGCAGTCTCTGAGCGCACAGGGCGTCCGGATCATAGCTCCGCCAATGTGGGCGCTCGTGACGCTCAACGCGACAGGTAAGATTGTTCCATCGAACTATGCCAAGAATGCGAAGCGCGCAGGTCTCAACATCATCACCTGGACGCTTGAACGCTCGGGGCCGTTGAAAACAGGCGGCGGCTACTACTACCAATCCGTGACACCTTCCATCAACAACGACGGCGACATGTTCACCATGCTCGACGTGCTGGCTCAGCAGGTTGGAGTGATCGGCGTATTCTCGGATTGGCCGGCGACAGTGACCTATTACGCGAACTGCAAAGGTCTCTGAACGGAGCTATGTGGCGGGCCCCTGGTTCGCCGCGTTCACCAACATGAGCCCAATCATCGGGGCGGTGCAGCGGCAAGGTTGCGCGGCCCCGCGGTGTTTCGGACACTGCAGAGAACATACGCGGCAGGCCCGTTAAAGACAGCGTTGGGAAAGTCCCGCAGCGAACGCGAGATACAGCGCGCGCAGGCTCTCGGGGTAATACTCTTCGACGCGCGTCGCCTTCAAGTTCTGATGGAAGCTATTCACGGTGGCCTGATCATCCACGATAGCCGCGATTGCGAACGCTCCGACGCACGCCGGCGAGTGGAAGGCGTAAGAATCCCTGGCCAGGTCGGATCTATTGCTGCCTTTGTTCCGAATACCTTCCTAAATTCTTTGTGCTGCCGCACCCGTCACCGCGCAATACTTTATGGCTACGCAAAAACCCTTGGTTCGAGCTGGAACGGGTACCGTTACTGCGGGGGCTCGTGGGGAAGGCGCTCGAACGATAGGGGGCTCAGCCCGAGCTCGCCCCGACGCGACCTGTGACGCTGGCGCTAGCTTGAATGCTGACGTTAATCCGCATCGACGCTTGCACGCTCGCGCTGCTTGCGGCGGCGATGCA
>CAZSUA010000506.1:0-2864 GCA_964609655.1 uncultured Polyangiaceae bacterium
GTTCAGGTGGCTGGGTTTTAGCAACTGGAGCTACGGCAACTGGCGCTACGGCAACTGGAGCCGCCCGGGCGGTGGTTGGCGTTGGGGCGGGGCGTCCAGCTGGCGGCGTTGGGGCAGGGCGTTCAGCTGGCGGAGGAAGCTTCGCGCGACGAGCAGCTGTTGCCACCTCGACCGTTTCAGGTCGGGCACCGAGGTGTTCCCGGATCAGGCCGGCTACCACGCGTTCGGCTTGTTCGTGCGTCAGCAGGCGTTTGGCGAGCGCCAAATCATCGGCATGCGGCCGGCGTTCGCTTGCAGCCGTGACAAACATCTCTATTAGATCCATCTCCGAGCGCGTGCGAAGCTCGCGTGCGCTTGGCAACTGTTTCTCAATCAGCGGGATCCCGTACGTGAGCCGCATCATGTAGAGATTCCCGATATTCGCCGGGGAAACTAAAGAAATCGCGGTCCCGGTGCGGCCAGCGCGCCCCGTTCGCCCGGTGCGATGCACGTAATTTTCGGGTGATTCGGGGAAATCGTGATTGATCACGTGGGTGAGGTGCGAAATATCGATGCCGCGGGCGGCGACATCTGTAGCGACCAGGAATCGGAGCTTGCCTTCACGCGTGAGAGCGAGCACGCGTTCGCGATCTTTTTGCGGCAGATCGGCGTTCAGCCACTCTGCGTCGAAACCTTGTGCCTGAAGGGCCGCGCAAGCGCGCTTGGTTTCGTCCCGTGTGTTGCAAAAAACGATGGCGCTTTCGGGGTTTTCAACCTCGATGACTTGGATCAAATTCGCGAGCTTATCGCCGTGATTCAGATACAGGATGTGCTGAATTTCCAGCGCTCCCACCTGATCGCCGCTCAGCGTGATGAATTCTGGGTTCTTCAGGCGGGTTTGCGCCATGCGCTGAATTGCCGATGGCAACGTGGCACTGAAGAGCAGGGTTTGGCGGCTTTCGGGCAGGTAGCTAAAAATGCTATTAATCTGCGGCAGAAAGCCCATTGAAAGCATTTCATCCGACTCGTCGAGCACGACCACTCGAACATCTTTCGGATTGAACGTGCCTCGTTCGAGGTGGTCGAGCACTCGGCCCGGTGTCCCCACCAAAATCTGCGCGCCCTCACTCAGCTCAGCCACTTGCTTGGCGATCGGGGCGCCACCGTAGACGGCTGTAGCGACGACATCGCGGTATTTGCATAGCAGCGTGACCTCACGCTTCACCTGCAGTGCGAGCTCGCGGGTGGGGCACAGGACGAGCGCTTGGACAGATTTCTGCTGTCGTTTCACCAAACTATCGGCGAGTGGCAGGCCAAAAGCGGCAGTCTTTCCAGTACCCGTGCGGGCCTGCACCACCAAATCTCGACCACGCGAGGCCAGATCGAACACAGCGAGCTGGACTGGACTCGGATGCACATATCCGAGCTCATCGACGGCTTGGCGCAGCTCTTTTGAAAGAGGAAGCGCGTCAAAAGTGGGGAGAGATTGGGGCTTTTCGTCCGGTTCGGAAGTCATGCAGGCGGTTTTCTAGTGGGGCACCGGATCTAGGCTAAGTTCTCGTTCGAACAATGAGACCCGCTGCCGGCGCTGCGTGAGCTCCCGGGCTTCATAGCGCACTGCATGCTCCTCCGCATAGCGAAGTTGGTCGAGTTCTCGAATCAACCGACCGGCTAGGGGGTCTTTGGCGCAGGCCTGTTGGAGCGAATTCTTCACTTCCCAATCTGGGCCAAGGCCTCCGCGAAAGAGTTCCAGGCTGGTTTGCTCGCTCTTGCCGCTTCGGGCTCGGGCCTTCGCGTTCTCCAGCCCCTTGATAAGGCTTCGTGCGCGTGCGCTGCAATCGACTGGCTCAGGGAGGGGCGGATGCGCCCAGGCTTGCAGAATGATTTGTACGGAGCATATCAAGGTGAACACGGTGACGAGCGCAAGATACACCCCGAGCGAAACACGGCGACCGGCTCGTTCTGCCCTGGAAATTCTGGGATCGACGCTCTCCAACGCCCAACTAGTACTCGTGGGCGGGCGTCCCCGTCAAACAGGTCGCCGAAACCGCCTGGAAGCCAGTCTGCCAGCCATCCGAAGACTTGAAGCTGGCGTTGACGTTTCTGGGGGGTGCACCGCATAGTCCAGCCATCCACACCTCCCACGCCCCTCATTCCCAAGGATCTATGCCGTTATCGGTTTCGGCCGCCCTAACGACGCTCAGTGAAGCTGGCGCTGCCCGAGACACCGGTGGCCGGCTGCAAGAGCGTCTGGCGGATGCTCAATCTTTCCTAGGTCAAGAGCTCGTTTGGCTTGAGGCGGAGCTAGCGAAGGCAGTTCTCGGCGGTCCAGACCCTGCAACCCAGGCGGCGCTCCATCTGATCGGCCGAGGGGGTAAGCGGGTGCGCCCTTTAGCCTTGCTTCTAAGCGCTGCCTGTTTCGGAAAGATCCCGAGTGTTGCGCGGGAGCTTGGGGTGGTGGCCGAGTTAGTCCATTCCGCGACTCTCCTTCACGACGACGTGGTGGATGAGGGCCAGGAACGCCGGGGCGCTCCTGCAGCTCGCCGGATTTGGGGCAACGGTATCAGTGTGCTGGCGGGTGACTTGCTGCTCGTCTCCGCGCTTGAGCGTACCTCCCAGATTGCTCCAGATTCTATGGTGGATTTGGTGGGTACGTTGCGTTGTTTGGTGGAGGGCGAGGTGGTTCAGCTTCGCGGCCGAACAGAGCTCGATGTGAGCGAAGCGACGTACGATGTCATTCTGAAGAAAAAAACAGCCTCGCTCTTCGCTTGGGCAACGCGCACCGGAGCGCGCTTGGGAGGTGCCAGTGAGGCAGTTCAAGCCCGCTTTGGGCAATTTGGCGAACTGCTCGGCATCGCCTTTCAATTGGTGGATGACGTGCTGGA
>CAZSUA010000507.1:0-2846 GCA_964609655.1 uncultured Polyangiaceae bacterium
CGCCGTTACAGTATAACGCCCCGGGCTCAAGCGTGTAACGCGGAATTTCCCCGCTGCATCCGAGAGATCGATGCCTCCGCCATCCCCCTCCCGAGACTCGGGTTGCGAGATACTCACTTTGGCACCCGCCACCGGCTTACCGGACCCCGCGTCGACGACCACACCGGCAAGCGAGGATTCTGGCGTCAAAATGAGGGAAAATCCGCCTGGGGCTCGCCCGGCTTCGCTCGTCAGCCCGTAGCCATCGGCCGTTGCGAAGACCTGAACCTTTCCGGCCACCATCCAGAGCGAAAACAAACCTTGGGCATCGGTTTCCACGAGAGGGCTGCTTCCACCGGTGTCCCCCGGACCGCCGAAACCGGCAGTGGCCCAGACCTTCGCGTGCGCAATCGGACCACCGCTGATATCCGAGACCACTCCGGTGATCTCGACGCCGCCACTTCGCAAAGTAAGATCGACGCCGGTCTTCTTTTCTCCAGGTCTTAGCTGGAAGGAGCTCCGCTCGCGGACGCCCCCCGGCTGAAACGTTTCCGGGCGATAGCCTTTGGCACCCGCCGCAACGGAGTATTTTGTAGATACCAGGTTCTCTACAAAATACCGGCCGTTCGCGTCGGTCGTGACGCAAGTCGCTTCACGCGTGAGTTCAGTGGGTAGCTCATCATCCTGCATGCTGGCGCAGACGCTGGCTAGGTTGATGGGAGCGCCTGCTTCGTTGCGCACGGTGCCTGCAAGCGAGCCTCGCTCTTGTGTCCGTGGATCGCTGTGCGGCGGGATTCTCAAAAAGGATGCCCCGCGCGGTACGTCTTCCCGACCGCCCGGCGCCAAACTGGCATCTTGACGCCCAAAGCGTGGGCCACCGCGCTGCCAGCCGAACACGAGCAGTACCGCGACCACGAGCCCCACAACCCACCAACCCCAACGTTTCATGACACGCTGATACTCCACGCTCGAAGTGATGTGAATCCCCTGTGGCCGAAGGATGCCGAAGGCCCGCTGCGAAGGCCAGAAGGATTGTGCTCACTTTCTCCTCGGCTTCGCGCACGCGAGCACAATTCAATGGAAGTGGGTCTAGGCAGGCAAGGGTTTTCCCCAATCGACAAACACCACCCCGACTCCTAGGTTGGCCTTCGTGCGCCTCAAACCCACCAACGACTTGGTCTTCAAGCTCCTGTTCATTGCAAATCCGGCGCTCCTTCGCGATCTGCTCGAAGCGGTGCTTCAACCAAGCTCGCCCATCGCGTCGTTAGAGGTTCTCGACACCGAAATTCCTGGTGATCTTGCGGGCAGCAAAGCCATTCGGCTCGATGTGCGCGCCCGCTCGGAGGACGCCTCCATCTTCAATGTCGAAATGCAGGCATACGGGCACCTGGCGTTGCCCGCTCGATTTCTCTTCTACTGGGCACGCGGCTACACCGAGCCCCTCGGCCGCGGCCAACCTTATTCACTCCTCAGGCCGACGATCTCGATCGTTTGGTCAACCGTGATGATGGTACCCACAGGCCGCTTCCACAATGCTTTTCTCGCCCTCGAGCGCAGCTCCGGCTACTGCTTGAGCGACCACTTCCAGCTCCACCTGCTCCAGTTGCCATGCCTCGCCGCGGCCTCCGACACCCCAAAAAAGCTGTCCCTTTGGGCCAGATTTCTTAGCGCAGCCTCCGACCAAGAATTTGATACACTGGCAAAGGAAGATCCCATCATGGCCAACGCAGTGAACGAACTCGACAGAATCTCCAGCGATCCCCTTGCCCAGAAGCGAGCACAAGAGCGCGAAGATTCCATCAGAATGTACGAGGACTCCTTAGCGGTGTCACGCCGTGAGGGCAAAGCCGAAGGTAAAGCCGAAGGTAAAGCCGAAGGCAAAGCTGAGCTCGTGCTCAAACTGTTAACTCTTCGCTTCGGTACGGTGGACGCGGCCAACGCCGAACGCATCCGCGACGCCTCTCCGGCAGAGTTGGATAGGTTTGCTGAGCGCGTGTTAACGGCTCGGGATCTGGTCGACGTTTTGGCGAGCTGATATATGCAACGCGGCGTGACCGTGAATTTTTACCTGCTGTCCTCTGCGTGTAAGAACGTCACGGTAATGCCATTCGGATCTTGAATCTTGATACCAACAAGTCCAGGACGTTCGGGGTTTGGGCCTTCGAACGCAACGCCAGATTTCTTTAGCTGGGCTTGAATGGCGTGGAGGTTCTTCACGAGAACGCTCAAAGCAACCGCGCTCTTAGGTTGAGTCGCAGCGACATGAATGGCCAGTTCGTTCGAGCCCACCGCAAACACAACGAGATTATCCAAAGCGTGCGCCACCGCGCCGCCAGCCGATGTGGCCGAAGGCCCGGTGCGACGTCCGGTGTCGTGCCGGATCTGCACGGAGCCGTGCACTCCGCGCGGCCCCAAACCCGAAACTCCCCAATTCACGCCGCGTCGCTTACAGAGAGCGCCGGCAGCTCGGGAAGCTCGCCGGATTCGAGCTGGTCAGCGAGTACGTGCAACGCCAGAGCAAGCACACGCCTTCGAACGTTGTCTTGCGAGTCGCCGTAGACCATGGCGCCTGAGATTCTCAGCTGCGCTTTGCGTAGGGCACACCACTCCCTGGCGCTTCCCCACTAAATCGGCGCCCAACCCATTATCCTTTGATTCCATCACTTACATTGCTATTATCAAAACATGTTTCGACACTCTCTTGGCTATCTTATCCAGTGGTTGCATCGAAAGGACAGAAAACCGCTTCTTTTGCGCGGTGCGCGACAGGTCGGAAAAACCTGGCTTGCCCGTGAACTAGCCCGCGCGGAAGGGGTAGCCCTGATGGAAGTGAACTTCGAGTTGCGCCCCGAATTCAAACGCGCGTT
>CAZSUA010000508.1:0-2845 GCA_964609655.1 uncultured Polyangiaceae bacterium
TCGCGTCGGGCATGTGGGTGCAGGCGGTGGGCATCGTCTTCGTGGTTCTCGCGAACGGCTTCACTGGATTCGCGACGGGTGCGGCACTCCTCGGCGTCGGCACGGCGATGGTGTACCCGACGCTACTCGCCGCCATCGGAGACGTGGCGCATCCCTCGTGGCGCGCGTCGTCGGTGGGCGTGTATCGCCTGTGGCGCGACCTCGGTTATGCGATCGGCGCGCTGCTCGCTGGGATTACGGCCGACGCCTTCGGGCTGCCCGCGGCGATGTGGCTCGTCGCAGTGCTCACGTTCGCCTCGGGCCTCGTCGTCGCGGTGCGCATGACCGAGACTCTGCGCCTTCCCTTTGCGGCACAAGGAACATGATCATGGCCAAGACGCTCTTCATCCTGAACGACCCACCGTACGGCACCGAGCGCAGCTACAACGCGCTGCGGCTCGCCGGTTCGCTCTCCAAGCATGAGGGGGAGCAGGTGCGCGTGTTCCTCATCGGCGAGGCCGCCGCGTGCGCCCATGGACAGCAGAAGGTGCCGCAGGGGCACTACAACATCGAGGTCATGCTGAAGGCCGTGGCGAAGCACGGTGGCCAGATCGGCGTCTGCGCATCATGGCGACCGCGTCGCCCAACCGCGCGGGCGCGCGTTTTTGCGCGAGAGGGCTACGAGATGCGCTCTGGTGCGACAGCACGTATCGTGCTTCATTGCTCGCGCGTGACCGATGTTCGTGTTTCGATCCCGCCATGCGCTGCTCCAGCGGCGTCTGCGGTGCGTGCGTCGACCCACGGCCGCCCACCGGGCTGGGGGCTGATTGATTGAGCCTGCCGCGTGGCATCGGTGGTTGCCGCGTGTGCCCCTGTTAGACTGGGGGCGGCGCTACGACCGCGAGACGTTCGCAGCCGACCTGTTGGCGGCGCTGATCGTCACGATCATGCTGATCCCCCAGAGTCTTGCTTACGCGTTGCTGGCGGGGCTGCCCCCCGAGGTGGGCCTGTATGCCAGCGTGGCGCCGCTGATTTTATACGCCATCTTCGGCAGCAGTCGGGTGCTTGCCGTCGGTCCGGTAGCCGTGGCATCGCTGATGACGGCAGCGGCCATTGGCGAACATGCCGTGGTCGGTACGCCGGCATACTGGTCAGCAGCAATGAGCTTGGCGTTTCTGTCGGGTGCGATGTTGCTGGCGATGGGCGTGCTGCGGCTGGGGTTCCTGGCGAGCTTCTTGAGTCACCCGGTCACTTCAGGCTTCATCTCGGCCTCCGCGTTGTTGATAGCCGCCAGCCAGTTGAAGACGCTGATGGGCGTGAAGGCCGCCGGCCACGACCTCGTCGAGGTGCTGATTGCCCTGGGTCGGCAGGTTGAACACACCCATCTGCTGACGCTGGGGGTTGGCGTGTTGGCAACGGCCTTCCTGTTCTGGGTACGCAAGGGCTTGATGCCGCTCTTGATGCGGTCGAAAATGTCAGTCAAAGCCGCAGATGTGATCGCAAAGGCGGGCCCCGTGGTCGCTATCGCCTTGACCACGTTCCTGACCTGGGCCTTCGGCTGGCATGCGCAGGGCATGAAAATCGTCGGCTCGATTCCGCAAGGCCTGCCGCCACTGACGATGCCATCCTGGGACCTAGCGCTGTGGCGCGAGCTTGCACTGCCGGCCTTGATGATCAGCGGGGTGGGCTTTGTCGAGTCCGTCTCGGTGGGGCAGACGTTAGCCGCCAAACGCCGGCAACGCATCGAGCCCAACCAGGAGCTGGTCGCGCTGGGGGCCAGCAACCTGTCGGCAGCGTTCACGGGTGGCTTCCCGGTGACAGGTGGCTTCGCGCGCTCGGTGGTCAACTTCGATGCCGGTGCGCAAACGCCGGCCGCCGGCGTATTCACGGCCATGGGTATCATGCTTGCATCGCTGCTGCTCACGCCGGCGCTGTATTATTTGCCCCAGGCGACCCTGTCAGCGACCATCATCGTCGCCGTGTTGTCGCTGGTGGACTTCAGCATCCTGAAGCGCACCTGGGCCTACTCCAAGTCGGACTTCGCTGCCGTGGCCGCAACCTTGCTTTGCACATTGGGGTTGGGCGTGGAGACAGGGCTGGTGGTGGGCGTGGGCGTTTCCCTGGCGCTACACCTGTCTCGCACCAGCCAGCCGCACATTGCGCTCGTCGGCTTGGTGCCGGGCACCGAGTATTTCCGCAACGTGCTGCGCCACCAGGTGCTGGTAAGCCCGCGGCTCGTAACACTGCGTATGGACGGAGGCCTCTACTTTGCGAATGCCCGAGCGCTGGAAGACCGGGTCAACGATACGGTGGCCAGCCATCCCGGGCTGCGCCACATGGTGCTGCAATGCTCGGCCATTAACGATATCGATGCCAGTGCGCTGGAAAGCCTGGAGGCCATCGAGCGCCGGTTGCGTGAAGCGGGCATCTCGCTGCACCTGTCCGAGGTAAAAGGGCCCGTGATGGATCGGTTGAGCACGACGGCCTTCGTCCGGCATCTGAATGGGCAGATTTTCCTCACCCAATACCAGGCAGTGGCCGCACTCACGCCAGAGTTGTTGAGCGAAGGTCTGCCCCTTGCGACCCGGCCGGGAACCCTTTCGGGCGCCGGAGGCTCTGACGGTTTGAAGGAAAGCGAATGAACATGTGGAAAAAGCTACTCGTCCCCCACGACTTCTCGCCCTGCGCCGAACGTGCGCTCGATACCGCGGTCGAGCTCGCGAAGGTTCATGGATCCGAGCTAGTGCTCCTGCATGTCTCGGAGCTTCCGGCGAACCTTCCGTTCGACACGCTCGTCACCCCTGCGAGCAAAGCCGGTCCGCTGCGCGTCGATGACTATCTCACATGCGGTGCGCGCCAGCGGCTC
>CAZSUA010000509.1:0-2841 GCA_964609655.1 uncultured Polyangiaceae bacterium
ACTCACCGGAACGGCCCCGCTGAACCCGAAGCTGATGGGTGCCTCTTCCCCGGACTCGTTCGACGCTCAGCGAATTGGCTCATTCACGTTTGATACGGCTCTCGGTGCGCTCGAAACCGAAGCTCGCACCCAAGGAACCACACCGCCAGGGGATCCGACAAGCACCAAGGCAAGCGTGCAGGCCACGAGCGCTGCATTCTCCGCAATGGCAGCGCTCCTCAGGACCCAGCCGGTGCTTGTTGCTCAAGCCGAGCGGCGTATTCGAACAGGCTCAGCCGCCGCTAATCTGATGCTCGACACCTTGGGATCCGCTGGCAGCCCCCAAGCTCAGCAGGCACTGGCATCCGTCATGAATGACGCCAAGCTCAGCGAGCCGCTACGTCGCGCCGCGGCGTTCAGCCTTATACGAACACCCACGCCAACCCCAGAGACGCTCCAGGCGCTGATGGAGCACACAAAAGGGGGGCCACTCATGGTCCATGCTCTCTATGGCCTCGGCACCATGAGTCGACACCTGCGGGAGGCAGGTGCAACCAGCGAGTCGAGCTCAATAGTACGTCTTTTAGTGGAACGTTTGAGCGAAGCCGAATCTCCATCGGTTCAGGTTCACGTCTTACGTGGGATCGCAAATTCTGGCGATTCTGACGCCCTTCAAGCAGTGAAGCCCTGGCTCGGCTCAACCGTGAGCAAAGTGAAAACGGCCGCTGTTGATGCCATTCGCTTAATGCCCGGTGAAGCGGTGGAACGCCTCCTTGCCGAACAGTTCAAGGGGAACAACCCAGAAGCTCAGCTTGCTGCGATTGACGCCATGATCGTGCGCGACCCGTCCGCCATACTCGTCCAAGCACTCGCAGAGGGAGCTAAAAACGCCGAGAAACCAGCCACCCGCCTGCGAGCGGCAGGCCTCCTCCAGAAGTGGCTACCAGGCCACCCGGAACTTCTACCAGCACTGAAAGAACTTGCACAAAACGACGTGAACCCGCACGTGCGCGAGGCAGCCGCACTAGCCCTGGCAGGAAAGAAACCCTAGGGTACCGGAGAGACTGGACCGCTGCCACCGCCGTCACTGCAACCTGGAACCACCAAGAGTAAGGCAGAGCGCGTGCTCGGGCGCGCCCGGATTGGCGAGCCGAAGTAGGATATTCGTGTCGAGGGCGACTTCGCTCATTCGTACAGGTTCTCGGTTTGTATTGGGCTACCCGTCACCACGAGCGCATCGCTAGTCTGGTGATTCTCAACACCTTCATTCATCGCCCGACGGGACCGGTGTCGATGCCACTGCCACTGCGAATGTTTCGCGCACCGTGGTTGGGGGAATTCTTCGTCAAAATGCTTCACGGCTTGGTGGAAATTTTTCTCTTCAAAGCCGGGGTCAGCCAGCCGTTGAGCGCGGTTGATCGCGCAGCGTATTTGGCTCCGCACCCCACCCGCGCCTCACGCACCGCGGCGCTCAAGTTCGCCCGCGAGTTTCCCAATGGACCTGACGGAGCCGTCGCGGAGCTCGAGGAAAAACTCCATACCGATCTCGCGAAGCTCTCAACACGCCCTGCATTGATCATCTGGGCCAAACAAGACGTAGTGATGGGTGAAGCCGAACTCCGCCTCTGGGAGCGCGATTTCCCACGCGCCAAAGTGGTTGAGTTGCCCGACGCGAAACACTTTCTTCAAGAAGAAGAACCTCAACGAATCATTGACGAGCTGCTCGAATTTCTGTCAGCGCAGGGGTGACCGAAGGTCAGCACCAACCCAACTAGCCCATGGATCTGCAGCTGCGCGTTCAGCGCCCATAGGCTGCCCCGCCTTCCAGACGTCGTGGACTTGCAGGTAATCGCAGGCCCAGACCAGCGTGGCTCGCAAAGCGCCAGACTCATTCTTTTCCCGGCCTCAAGGCGACGTTTTCGCCCACCCGCCGAACATCAGTTAGACTAGAAGCCCGTTATGACCCATATCGACGTCACCGTCCCTGAAAGTCTTCTCGCCGCTTTGCGAAAAGCGCCGTACGAAGTGGCACAAGAAATGCGGTTGGCGGCGTCAATCCACTGGTACCAGCAGAGCGCGCTCTCGATGGAACGGGCTGCTGAAACGGCGGGCATGAGTCGAGCAGAGTTTCTGGCCGAGCTTGCGCGTCGCCGGGTCGATGTATTCGTGATCGATGAGCAAGATCTGGCCGAGGAGCTGAGGGGTGCCTGACACTCTCGTCGTGAACGCGTCGCCGCTAATCTTTCTTGGAAACGCTGACCGCCTGGAGCTCCTGCGCATGCTAGGGGCATCGCAGATTCTGGTAACCGATGTCGTGTTGGACGAGGTTACCAAAGCCGGTCACGCAGACAAAGCATCCAGCGTCGTAGCAAAGACGGACTGGCTCGTTCGTACCTCAAGCCCTCCCTTACCCGCCTCCGTGATCGAATGGGATCTTGGTCCCGGTGAGTCATCGGTGATCGCCACGACACTCCAACACGCAAACGCCTGCTCGGTTATCGACGATCTGAATGGCAGAAAGTGCGCGAGAGCACTCGGAGTTCGGGTCATGGGGACAATCGGGATAGTCATCATGGCGCATCGATTGGGGATGATTGAAGATCTGAATCATACCCCCCCATGCACCGTTGCCAATCGGTCTCATGCGCGGTGCGGCACCGGCCGTGCAGGAACTCGTGGGTTACTCCACCCTCACCATGACGCTCCGCTACATGCACTTGGCCCCAAGCGCACTCCGCGAAGCAGTAGCACTTTTAGATTTTGGGCATCCTATGGGCATCGCCTGAGGAAGCCTCGACGCAAGCGTATCCCACCCGCAGGGATTCGACCGCGTCAGCGAGCATCAAAGATGCGAGCCAGCGA
>CAZSUA010000510.1:0-2838 GCA_964609655.1 uncultured Polyangiaceae bacterium
TTCAACTCATCGGGAGAAAGACTGAGCAGCGTGTCAAGCGAGCCAAGCTCTTGCGCTAGTTGACGCGCCGCCACTTGTCCAAGCAGCTCGATGCCGAGGCCCGTCAGCAAACGATCGAAGGCACGTGCCTTCGAGGTCTTGATCGCTTCCACCACGTTCAGCGAACTCTTTTCGCCCATGCGGAGTAGGCCGCCAACAACTCCAGGAGTTAATATGTAAAGATCTGAAACGTCCTCAACCAGACCAGTTTCAACCAGTTGCTCGACCAAAGATTCGCCCAGATGATCCACGTCCATCGCAAAACGCCGCGAAAAATACACAATGGAAGCCTTGACCACTGCCGGGCAGCGCGGGTTGGGGCAGCGCACGGCGACTTCACCTTCGATGCGAACGGTGCCCGTCGAGCACACCGGGCAGACGCTCGGCATGCTAAATCGCCTTTCGCTTCCAGTGCGCGCTTGGCTCTCAACCGACACGACCTGTGGGATAATCTCACCCGCCTTTTCTATGGTCACTGAGTCGCCGATTCGCACATCCAGATTATCGATGATCTCTTGGTTGTGAAGCGATGCGCGTGAAACGGTGGTGCCAGCAAGCTCCACGGGTTCCAACACCGCAACAGGCGTGAGCGCACCGGTGCGACCCACTTGCACAAGGATCTCAAGCAGGCGCGTCACGGCGCGTTCAGCGCCAAATTTGTAGGCAATGGCCCAGCGGGGAAATTTGGAGGTTGCTCCGAGAATTTGTTGGTGCCGAAAACTATCTACTTTGATGACGGCGCCATCAATCTCAAAAGGATAGTCCTTTCGCTGTTGTTCGATGCGAAAAATGGCCTGCATCATTCCCTCCAAATCACTCGCCACGCTGTGCAATCCATGGGTCGGCAGCCCAAGCTCGCGAGCGCGCTCAAGCGCACCAGAATGTGAGGGCGCAAAGCTTTCCCCCTCGACGACTTGCCAGACCAAGGCACGCAACCGACGTTTGGCTACCACTCGCGGATCCAGCATGCGCAAGCTGCCAGAAGCGGCATTTCGCGGGTTGGCAAAGCGAGCCTCCCCGAGCGCTTCACGTTCCTCATTGATCGCGACCAAATCTCGTCGGTAAATCACGACCTCCGCGCGTACGGTGACGGGCAAAAGTGTGGGAAGTGACAGTGGCAGTGCACGAATCGTGCGAATATTGGCGCTGATTTCCTCGCCTTCAAGTCCATCACCGCGCGTGGAAGCCTCCACCAGGGAGCCACCGCGATACACAATTTCGACACTCCCGCCGTCGAGCTTGGGCTCGACCGAGTATTCGATCTTCGAGCCCTCGGGTAATCCTTGCTCGACGCGTCGAATAAAGTCGCTCAGCTGTTCCCGATTGTAAGTGTTATCGAGTGAGATCATCGGTACCACGTGGGATACCTTTTTGAGATCCGAGCGAAGTGCCTGCCCAACCCGCTGCGTCGGTGAATCGGGCGTTTGAAGTTCCGGAAAGTTTTCCTCAAGTGCCCCGAGGTCTCGGTAGAGTTCGTCGTACTCGCGATCGGTGATCAACGGATCATCGAGCCCGTAGTAGCGATGGTCATGCGTACGGATCGCGTCGACGAGGCTTTTGTGACTTGCACGCGTCGCCTCAGAAAGAGGACTGACGGCAGAGCTTGGGGCCATCCGGTTCGAGTCGGTGTCACCGGACATGGGCATTCCATGCAACGATTCCAGTGTTCTGTCCACGTTCCGAGAGGGCCTGAAGAAAGCCAAGCCCGCGCTCGTTGGGGGTATGTTGCGGGCCTCTTCGACGATATAAGGCCAGCCGTGGAGTCCCCGAAGAGCGTTGACGATGTGGGCCGTGAGGCACTGGCCGACGTTGATTCGTTGCGGCCGGTTTCCGGAGAGGGCGTTCTGTGGCGTGTCCGGGGTGTGATTCGCATGATGCGCCCGCACCAATGGGTCAAGAATGTGTTTGTGCTGGCTCCCGTAGTGTTCGCGAAGGAGATCTTCGATCCGCTGCTGCTGACACGCGCCGCTTCCGCGTTTCTCGTGTTCTGCCTGCTCGCTGCAGCTGTTTACACGATCAATGATCTCGCGGATGTTGAGGCGGATCGTAGCCATCCCATCAAGCGTTTTCGCCCGATCGCCTGGGGCCAAGTTCCGCCTCAGCTCGCTCGCACCATGGCTGTTGTTTTGGTGTGTGTGGGGCTGCTGTGGGCCGGCTTCACTTCGCTTTCGCTGCTGGCTGTTGCCGCCGCCTATTTTGCCTTGAACGTGGCGTACTCACTGAAGTTGAAGCACGTGGCCTATCTGGATGTGGCGTGCATCTCATCGGGATTTGTGCTGCGGGTGATGGCAGGTGGTTTTGGCACTCGGATCCAAGTGTCGAACTATTTGCTGCTCTGCACTGCCCTTTTGGCGCTCTTTCTTGGCTTTGGGAAGCGGCGCCAGGAGCTGGCTGTTGCGATGAACAAGGCCAGCCTGCAGCGCGCAGCGCTCGAATCCTATACTAGGCGCGGCCTGGATATTGCTCTCGGCGTCACGGGTGTTGCGACGGTGATCACGTACCTGGCGTACACGCTTGACCCGCACACGATGGCCTTTTTCCAGAGCGATTATCTGTGGATCAGCACGTTGTTTGTGCTGCTTGGGGTGTCGCGCTTCTTGTTTCTCGTTTCGCATCGACCGCGTGCTGAAAGCCCCACCCAAGAGATGCTCAAAGATGGCCCGTTCGTCGCCATCATGTTGTCCTGGGTCGTGCTCGTAATGTTGCTGGTCTACAATTTGCGTCCAACGCGTTAGGATAGGGCTTTTGGCGAATCGACCGATCCCGATCGTGCAAGCCGATGCCGCCGCCAACACCGCA
>CAZSUA010000511.1:0-2836 GCA_964609655.1 uncultured Polyangiaceae bacterium
ATCGACTACGACCAGGTGCACCACCGGGACTACGGCAATCACACGTTGGTCGTTCCACAATCAGCGAGTTCTCACCGCCAAATGACGACGTTCATCCTGCTTTCGGATGTGACGGAAACGGACGGCCCCACCAAAGTTGTGCCCCAAAAGTACGGGAAAGCAGTTCCCGTGGTGCCGAGCCAACTGCAGAAGGGTGAAATGTTTGACAAGGAAGTTTCCGTGACGGGCAAAGCGGGAACTCTTTTTATCTACAAGACCGACGTGCTGCATCGCGGTTCCAATTTCACGGCGCCCGAGCGATCACGATTTGCACTGCTTGTGGACTTCATGCCCCGCGGGCTCGCATGGACCGGCAAGATGGCTTGGCCCGATCGCGTCAGTGCGCACTGGAACGACGCCATGGTCAGAATGACACCCAAAGAGCGAAGCTTGTTCGGCTTTCCCAAGCCAGGCGACAGCTATTGGGACGCACAAACGCTGCGCGATGTCGGCCTTCGGTACACCGGGATGGACATGACGCCGTATCGAGCAGTTGGCGCGTGAGTCTGGCGGGCGGGTGAGGAGTTAGCTCCCCGAAGAGCTCAATGCCCGATCCCGCCCCCAGCGCTCGCCACACTCCAGGCGAGTGTGGCGAGCGCTGCGATTTCGCCAAGCTGCTCGGTGGCCCCGAGGAAATCCCCGGTCACTCCGCCCACACGGCGCATATAACGATAACCGGTAAGGGCAGTGATGCCGATCAGGGTCAACAACAGAGCTCCCGCTCGCGCAAGCGAAAGAGTCCCGAAGCCGAGTGCTAGGCCGAGTCCAAGAGCCAGCCAAAGCACCGATATCAAAGCCTGAACCCAGCCCGCGCGGCTGAGATCGCCGCTCTTTTGATGCTTCTCGTCGGTGACATACGGCATAGCTGCGATCAACGCGATCGGGCCCACCCGCGCTGCCGCGCCAACTAGCGGTAGCGCCCAAAGCGCCTGTTCGCCAAGACGTGCAAGCAGCGTGACGCGCAGCCCGAGCGAGAGCACCAAAGCCGCAGCCCCGAACGCCCCCACGCGGCTGTCCTTCAGGATTTCGAGCACGCGCTCTTTGGTGTAACCACCGCCCAGCGCATCGGCCGTATCGGCGAGTCCGTCCTCGTGAAAGCCGCCAGTTACAAGCACCGAGATAGCGACCGCGATACCTGCAGCGCTGAGATCACCCAGCGGACGGAAAATCCAGAATGCCAGCGCTGTGATCCCGCCCACGACGTACCCGACTAACGGCGCGTGGGCCGCAGCCCAACGAAAGTCCTCGCTGGTATATGGAAAGCCACCGATCGGCAGGCGGGTCAGGAACACGAAGCTGGCACGCAGGCCGCGAATGGGAGCGGGGAGCACGCGCTACGCGCCTTTTACGCCAAGCCCGGCGCGTTCGATCGCTGCGTCGAGCGTGGACATTTGAAGCATCACCTCCACCGCACTCCTCAAGAGCACCAGGCCGAGTGCGGCGCCGCTGCCTTCGCCGAGTCGCATTGAAAGGTGAAGAAGCGGCGAGAGCCCAAGCTTGTCGCACGCCACGCGCGCGCCCGGCTCCGTGGAACCATGTGAGGCGACCATGAAGTCTCGCGCCGCCGGCATGAGTTCAACGGCCACCAAAGCTGCAGCGTTCGTGACCACACCATCCAGCACCACAGGTGTACGGCTTCGTGCCGCCTCCAGGATGAAGCCGACCATCGCGGCCACCTCAAAACCTCCAAGCTCTGCGAGAATTCTAAGACCCGTGGCTGCGCTTGAGGGTTCACCGTTTTCAGCATGCCGAGAATTCTTGTGCCGAGTGAGTGCCCGCTCAACGACCGAGATCTTCCGGGCAACTCCCTTTGCGTCGAGGCCTGCACCGGGTCCGACGACATCGCTGACCGGTGCGCCCGTGAGCTCGGCGATCAGCGCCGACGCACAGGCCGTGTTTCCGATGCCAATCTCGCCCACTCCGAGCAGCTTTGAGCCAGCGTCAATAGCCTCACGAGCGACCTTCTCCCCCACAGCAATGGCCGCACCGGCTTCTTCCAAAGTCATGGCGGGTTCACTTGCGAAGTTGCGTGTGCCCGCTCGGATGCTCTGCCGTTCAAGCTGAATAACGGGCTCGGACGGAGCCGGTTCCAGGTTACCGCTGATGCCAACGTCGATCAATCGAAGCGTGATCTGGTTCGAAGTCGTGAGCGCGTTGATCGCCGAACCTCCGTGCATCACGTTGATCACGACTGCCGCAGTCACCGCAGAAGGATAGGCGCTGACGCCATCGGCTGTTGCACCGTGATCCGCCGCGAAGATTGCGAGCGTGGGAAGTGTGGGCGAAGGGGGTGGCATGAGGCCATGTGCACCCGCGTAGAACGCGGCGAGTTCCTCCAAGCGACCGAGGCTGCCTGGCGGCTTGGCTAAGCGTGCGTGGTAGGCAAGGGCCGCTTGCTTGGCATTTTGGCTGAACTGGAGCCCAGGATCCTCGCGCCAGCTGTTTGACATGGCGCCCCTATATCACGGTTAGAAATCACATACCTCGGTTCTCATGCGCGCCTAGGCGTTGGCGCGGTTCAGGGTCATAAACAGGGAATGCATTATGGTGCGCTCACGCGCCCAAGGAGTCTTTGATCAGTCGCGGGAGTTCGCTCGTCAGATAAAATGGAATCGATAGCAGCCGAAATTGCCGGGCGTTGCCTGCGGATCCGACCGTGCTCACACGCGTTAACTGGAGGGGTTCCGAGCTCACGCGCACTGCAAGATCAAGTTTCTTTTCGGCTACCATCACGTGCAAGCTTCGCAACTTGCCCGTGGAACCCGCCTTCACCTCAATCGGAACGATTCGAGTGCCA
>CAZSUA010000512.1:0-2829 GCA_964609655.1 uncultured Polyangiaceae bacterium
GAGCCGCCGCCCCATCGCGTCGGACTCTGGTAGCGAGGTCCCGGGCAGCGTGACGGCCGCGATCGTCAGCGTTCCTTCGCGAAATTCGGGTAGAAACGAGCGTCCCGAAAACGCAAGGGCGACCAGCGCCGTCAAAAGGAGTGCGAAGGACACGGCGGCAACGGCACGCCAATGTTCGAGCGCCCCGTCGAGAAGTGGGGCGTAGCGCTGTTTGAGCCACGCAGCGAAGCGCGGCTCGTGCGCTTTCGACACCGCCTTAGATCCGGGAAGGAGAAACGAGCAGAGTACGGGTGTCACCGTGACCGCGACCAAGAGCGAGGCGGTCAGCGACACGACATAGGCAACGCCGAGCGGGGAAAGCAGACGGCCCTCCACGCCCGAGAGGAAAAACAGGGGAAGGAACACGAGGACGACGACGAGGGTCGCGAACACGATGCTGCTGCGGATCTCCCGACTGGCGGCCAGCACAACCCCAAGAGCCGGCTGCCTCTGGTCGGTCGGAAGCAAGGCATTGAGCCGAAGTCGCCGCACCACATTCTCGACATCAATGACGGCGTCGTCGACCAACTCGCCAACGGCAATGGCCATGCCGCCGAGAGTCATCGTGTTCAAGGTCGCCCCGAACGCGGAGAGCGCGAAGATCGCCGTCACGAGTGAGAGGGGGATGGCGACGATGGTGATCGCGCTCGCGCGGCCACTCGCTAGGAAGGCGAGCACTATCAAGAGCACCAGCGCGACGCCGTCGCGCAGCACAGCAAGCACGTTGCGAACGGCGACCTCGATGAAATCGGCTTGGCGAAACACGTTCCGCTGGATGCCGAGGCCCGCTGGCATCGTGCGGAGCAGGTCGTCGAGCTCGCGGTCGATGCGCTGGGTCAGCTCGAGCGTGTTCGTGCCCGGCTGCTTCTGAATGCCGACGATGACCGAAGAATTCCCGTTGTACGAGCCCTCGCCGCGTCGAAGCGCGGCCCCCATGCGCACCTCGCCGAGGTGCCGGATGAGCACGGGCTCTTCGCCGCGCTGGGCGACAAGCGTCTCGCCGACATCTTCCGGAGTGCGGACCCGCCCGACGCCGTGTACCAAGTATTCCTGCCCGCCCTGGTTGATGAAGCCAGCCGAGACACTCGCGTTGGTCTGTTCGAGAGCACGTACGACCTCATCGACGGTGAGGCCGTACGCGGACAGACGCTCAGGTCGGATCACGACTTCGAACTGCCGCCGCTCGCCACCGGTCGCGATCACCTGGGACACGCCTGGCACAGCGAGAAGCCTTCGTCGCAGAGTGAAGTCAGCAAACGTCCGTGCATCCATCGGCGTCGCTCGGTCCCGCGACGTCACGGCGACGAAGAGGATCTCGCCCATGATGGACGAGATCGGCGCAAGGACAGGCGCCTCGACCTCGGCGGGAAGCGTGTCGCGCACGAGCTGAAGCTTCTCGCTGACGATCTGGCGGGCCCGGAACACGTCGGTGCCCCAGTCGAACTCGGCGTAGATGATGGAGATGCCGACTCCGGTGGCGGACCGCACGCGCCGCACCCCGGGTGCCCCATTGAGCGAGGACTCGATCGGAAACGTCACGCGTGTCTCGAGCTCCTCGGGCGCCATCCCGTGGCCCTCGGTGATAACGGTGACGGTGGGGGCCGTGAGGTCAGGGAAGACGTCTACCGGCATGCGTGAGGCGGTGAAGGCGCCCCAAAGCAGCATCACTGCCGCCACCGCGAGCACGGCCAGGCGGTGTGAGAGTGACCATCTAAGAATTGCGTCAATCACGTCGGGCTCCTTCAGTGCGCGTGCCCGTGGGCGGGTATGGAGCCGCTGGAGGCCGCAAGCTTCAGAGACCAGGCGCCGCGCGTGACCACGTGCTCCCCGGCTCGGACGCCGCTCAGAACCTCGACGAACCCGCGGTCGCGTGCGCCGAGACGAACCACACGCCTTTCGAAGGACTCGCCTTCGGCCTGTACGAAGACGACGAAGGTGCCGCTGTCATCGACGAGCGCGGACTCCTGAACAGCGACGGCGCGTCGTTCTTCACCATTGATCAAGAACACGCGACAGAACGCTCCCACAGGCAGGCGAGCACTCGCGTTGTCGACGGCAAAGAGGATGGGGAGCGTTTGGGAATGTGAGTCGATGACGCTGCCGCGAGCCACCATCGCCTCCGCAGGCAGGTCAATCGCATCCTCCCTCCCTTCGACCACAAAGTACGCTCCTCTGGGCTCTCCCAGGCGGCCAACATCGGCCCCAGGTACACGCGCCTCGAGCCACAGCTGCGTCAGATCGGTCACGCGAAATAGCGGTGCACCCGCTTCGACGAAGGAGCCCGGCGCAACGTGTACTTCCGTGACCGTGCCCGAGAGGGGGGCCCGCAGCTGGACGGTGCCTTCGCCGCGCCCGAGAGGGCGATCCACGCGACGGAATTGGTCGAGGCGCTTCTGTGCCGCGGCGACCGACGCCTGGGCTTCCTCCGCAGCGTGGAGGGCGTCTTGCACGCGCCGCTCGGGAACTGCCCCTTCGCCGCGGAGTCCCTCCAGACGTTGGCGCTCACGTTCCGCGAAACGCAGCTCAAGCCCTGCGCTCGTTACCGCGAGCTCGAGCGATGCGAGGTCCGCGGCTTCGAGGCGAGGCGCGAGGGCGCCGAGAAGGTCGTTAACCGCCACACGCTCACCGAGGCGAGGGAAGGCCCTTCCACTGGTGGCGACGCGGCCCGCGACGGGCGCGCTGACCACCACTTCGCCATCGGAGCGCGCACGAATCGTCCCCGAGACGCTCAGCGTCGGACGAATCGGTCGCTCCGAAACGACCGCGGTCCCAAACTCGATCGGCCACTGC
>CAZSUA010000513.1:0-2817 GCA_964609655.1 uncultured Polyangiaceae bacterium
AGCATGCTTACTATCTCCAAGGAACGAAAAGGCCAGCTCACCTGGCCTGCGGCGCCGCCCCGAAACCCTATCCGGACTTCCCGGACTAAACCGCGGCCTTGCCGCTGAATCACGGCTGACGTACGCGCTCGCCTGCTGGATTCAGCCAAACAGCAACGGCTCTAACTAAGCACCGACTAAGCGGTCGCGACCGCCTTGCTTCGCAGCGTAAAGGGCCTTGTCTGCGCGCTCCAGCCAACTCGCTGCGGATTCACCGGGTTCAAGCACGGCCAGCCCTGCGGAGACGGTGATGCCAATCGCCTGGCCAGCGTGAACGATTTCAGCCTTTCGGATGGCGTCCAACATTCGCTGTCCCAGCATTTCGCTGCTCTTGCGATCGGTTTCGACCAGCACAATTCCAAACTCTTCGCCGCCATAGCGGCAAACGAGATCTTGCTTGCGCACGAACGTGCGCACCAAGGTGTCTGCGAGCCGTCTCAGCGCTTCGTCGCCGGCTGGATGCCCATGGGTGTCGTTGATCGTCTTAAAGTGATCCGCGTCCACTAGCAGCAGGCTCGGAGGCCGTTCGAACAGGGAACCCAGCTCGGCCAGCCTGGCGATGCGCGCGTCAAAAACGGCGCGATTCGAGAGCTGCGTGAGTGGATCCAGATCCGCCTTTTTCTGAGCGTCGTCCAGCTCAGAGTGCAGCTCTTTCAGCTGCTGACCGAGTTCGCGCACTTGCTCAGCATGGCGCTTATTGTGCGCCTCCAAAGACTCCCCCACCACTCGAATCACGCCCTCTGCTGCCAAGCGGATCTTAGCCGTATCGCTCGAATCGATCACCGTCGAGAGTTCACGCAAGTGTTCGCGGACGTTCGCATCGAGGACGCGATCTTGATCGACCGCTGCGCTCACATGGCGCGCAAAAGTGCGCACCGCATCCCGCAAATCTTCGAGGCTCTGGCCCACATACGAAGACTCCTCTTTGCGCAATGCGGTGAAAAACTGAAAGAGTCCCGGCCAATCGCGGCGCAAGTGCGCCGGAGCTTGTTCTTCGCCCTCCGTGTGGGCAGCGCCGATCACAATCTTGGAGGCCCAAGCTTCGCAATCTTTGCGAATCTCTGAGCTGGAGAGCGTGGCCAAGTCGAAGGCATAACGTCCGTAGTCCCGCAGCAAACGCGAGACTGCGTCCAGGGCCTTCTCCGAACCATCGTCGCCGCCTTGCGACGGACCTTCAGCACCGTCGCCGCCCTTCGCCTGTGTTATCTTTTTCGCCTTCCAAAGCATCCATGATCTCCTGCCCGGAGGGCCTACCCCCCTTGAACGGCTGCACGCGACACGCGCTTTACCTTGGCCGAAAACTGCCGCGTTTCCTCACGAGTTTGGCACTCCGCGACCTCCCCTCGCACTCGGCCCAGGGAACGTACTAGGTTCCCCCGCATGTCCGGTTTTGATGATTTTAAGGCACTCTTCGAAGCACCTGGTGCAAAGCAAAGCCCCTCACGGGCGCAACTCAAAGTCGGGGCTCCCAAAGAGGGGATCGTCGTGCATATCAGTGCCGACTCGGTGTTCGTCGACATCGGTACTCCTGTGGAGGCCCGCGTGCTCAAGGAAGAGTTCCTCGACAAGAGCGGCCATATCACGGTGACCCTCGGAGACCGCGTGCGGGGCACGATCACGAATGCCGATCCGGATGCCCCCATGCTCACCACGGTGCTAGGACGAGGCGGCCACCTCGAATCCTCGCAACTCACGCTGGCCTTCGAATCCAAGATCCCGATCAGCGGTCAGGTGTCGAAAGTTGTCAAAGGCGGCGTGGAGGTCGATCTCTCTGGAACTCGCGCCTTCTGCCCAGCTTCTCAACTCGATGTGACGCGCATTTCTGCGCTCGAACCTTTTGTCGGACAAAAGTTCGATTTTCTGATCATTGAATACCGGGATAACGGCCGTTCAATCGTCGTCTCGAGACGAAGCCTGTTGGAAGTTGAGCTGAAGAAGAATCAGTCAACCTTGCTGGCCTCGCTCAGCGTGGGCTCGGAGGTTTCCGGCGTGGTCTCAAGCACTAATAAGCACGGTGCGCTCATCGAGCTCGAAGGTTCGCTCGTTGCTTTCGCACACATCTCGGAGCTCGCGAGCCGACGCATCGAACGCGCAGAAGACGCGGTAACGGTCGGCGATCGCGTCACTGCGAGAATCCTCTCCGTCGAGCAAACGCCACGCGGCCCCAACGTTCGGGTGAGCCTCAAGGACGACAAAACCCCTGCGGGAACGCCCGAAACGAAGGAAGATGCGCATGAGGTTCTCAAAGGCAAAGTGGTGCGAGCCATCGCCGGTGGCATCCTCGTAGAAACGAACCGGGGCGAAGGCTTCGTACCGTTGCGCGAACTCGAACTGCCGCCTGGCGCGGATCATCGGCGTACCTACGCCGTAGGTCGCGAAATGGAAGTTGTCATGGTGCGGCGCGATGGCGGTGGCCGCATCTCGTACAGCGCACGAGCCGTCGCCGGAGTAGAAGAAAGTAACAACTACCGCGCCTTCTCCGCATCGCAAACCGCCCCCGTCACCAAAGAGGCGCTCGGCACCTTTGGGGCACTCTTGAGGCAGAAGTTCGATCTCCCCGAACCTTCCCCTGAACCAATTGTTGCGCCAATTCCGAAACAGGAATCTGTAGTCCAAGCACCGCAGATTGAGCGCCCGCTGCCAGCAATTCAGGCTCGACCTGTAGTGAACGCACCGGTGGCTGCATCTGAAACTCGCCCTCCCGTTGCTAAGTCACAGCCCCGAGTGGAAAGCGAAGCAGATCGCGCGGCGTTAGAAGCGCGCGGGGTGGTGCGGCGC
>CAZSUA010000514.1:0-2808 GCA_964609655.1 uncultured Polyangiaceae bacterium
GGACATTCACCGGGACGACGAAGATGTCCCCGCGCTGGATCCCAAAGGAATCTGCTTCGAACAAATGCTTGCCAACGCCGTCTGTGACCACCACCAGCTCCAGATAATGGCCATGGCGATGCCGATTCATTCTGGGCGGGTGGGGTCGGAGCGGATAGCTGGCGAGCCCGAAAACGCGGAGTTCGGGAAGCAGCTCATCAACGGTTAGATCCGCCACCTGCTCAGGATAGCTTCGGAACTACGGAGCGTCCAACACTCCGTTCGGAAGAGAATGTGTACTTTCCAGACTGCAGCAGAAAGACACTCCGTTCGCCTTCCACACGCACGAAGGCTACGCCGGAAGCTTGCCGAGCCTGCGCGCTGCCTTCGAAGATCGCGTTGGGATCGCTGCCCGGGTAGTACACATGAGCACTGGTATTGGGTGGTACCTCGACGTGCAGCGTGAAGCGCTCGGCGCCGAAATTCCAAGCGCTCACTATTTTTCCATACATGGAAGTTACCTCAGCGCGCACCCAGGAGAGATCCCCGACGAGTGCAGGCTTGACGAGAAAGTGCTTGAAGCCAGGGTGCTCGGGATCAAGCTGTATCCCAGCCAAACCTTGCTGAAACCAAAGCCCAATCCCGTTGAGGCAGCCATGAACTTTTGAGACGCCAAAGGGGTGGCGCAGCAGCCATTCCTCAGGCCACGTATCGTAGCCCGCTTCGAGAAGATAAGCGTAGCCTGGACACGTTGCTTGAGTGGCCAACACGAACATCAGATCGCTCCGTAGACTCTCCGTGAGCCACTTCACCAGAAAATAAGTGCCCCAAAGTCCGGTATTCAGCTTGGGCTCACTCATGATGCTTGATTCAAGCTTGGCAGCGACAAGAGCGCGGTATTCGTGAGGCACGGCTTCGGCAACGAGAGGCAGCGCCAGGTTCACCAGATCATCGTTCAGATAGTTGGCAGCTTCTGGATTAAAGAATCTTCGATTCAGTTCGTTGGTGATGATGAAAGCTTTCTCAAGATACGCTGCACTTTCGCCTGCCTTGCCTAGAACTCTAGCCACCTTCGCGATCAGGCGTGTCGCGTAGAGATAGTGCAGATTGTTGTGAAGCAGCCGGCCAGGCTCCCCGCCTTCACCCACAGGACTCACCCAATCGCCTAGGAAGTGCCAATCCCCAGGAAAAGGCAGCAAAAGCCCCTCGGAATCGCTCTTTTGTTCGAGATAAGCCAGCCAGCTCTGCATGGCCGGATACGTGCGCTCAAGCACTCGAATATCACCATAGGTTAAATACACTTGCCAGGGCATGCTAACGATGAAGCAGCCATAGGCCGGGCTGCCCCCACCCCCGGCGACAGGTGCCGTATTCGGAACATGGCCATCGGGAGTCTGCACATCCACCCAATCCTGTGCCCATTTGGTGTAGAGCCCCGCGGCTTCATAGGTGGTGAGTGCGAACTCGAGGGATGTCGTGCCATCGCCACCATAGCCAAGCTTTTCGCGGTGCGCGCAATCCGACACATAGCCGCCAGTCGTCAGATTGACGTAGGTATTGTGTGTGGTGTCGTAGATCTTTTTGAGTAAGGTATTTGAGCAATCAAAGTTGCCCGCTCGTTCCAGATCGTTCCCAATTCGATAGCCGCAAACGTCTTCAATCTGGAGAGGGCCGAGCGCGTTCTGTACCGTGACGTACTGGATACCATGGTAGGAAAAACGGTTACAAAAGGTGCCTTCGCCCTTGGCATCAAACGTCAACAGCCCGCGTTGATTGAATTGGCACGTCTGATTCTCGTCCATTGAGAATTCGATGCTTGCGCTGGTATCGGGTGTGCCCCGCAGCTTGATCTCGATCCAGCCCGAGAACACGCGCTCCATCACGATTTTAGCTCCAGCGGCGTCCGCGCTGATGCTTAGAGCTTTGATGGTTTCGCAGGCGCGGTTCGGTGGCACACGATCTGCCGAGACTTCTCGCTCAAGCAAATAGGCTGTTGCATGCTCCCAGTCTGCGTCGGAAAGCTCAGAGCTGGCCCAGCCTGAGACGTGCCGGCGCAAGTCGATCTGTTCACCCCCGTAATCGGTTCCACGCCAGCCACCCACATGTGTGAGCGAACTCAGGCTGCATTTCCAGCTCGCATCAGAGGCGATCGTGAGCTGCTTCTCGCCAGCGGCAATCTCTGCTTGCGCTTTCAGGAGTGGGCGCTTGGCAAGCTCAAAATCAGGCCAATTATCCCCCACCACGTAAGAAGCCCAGCCCGCTGCCGCCCAGATACCAATCGTGTTCACGCCAAGCCGCAGCAGCGCCGCGATATCGTAACTGCTGTAGAGCACGCGCTTCCCCAAATTACTCACGGACGGCGACAGCACCGCATCGCCCACCTTCTGACCATTCACATACAGCTCGTAATAACCCACCGACGCGACATGCACGATCGCGGAGGTGCTCGGCTCATTCAACGTGAAAGTCTTCCGAAACCAGGGGCACTCAAACTCCGAGGCAGAGCCCATCCCTATCCACTCGCCACGCCAATCCGCCGAACTCTGCGGCCCCATCGAAAAACGAGCCACCCGACTCCATTCCGAAACCTGCTGCTCACTGTCCCAAATCCGCACCTTCCAATAGCAGACCATGCCTGAACGAAGCGGGGCGCCAGCATACTCAATCTGAACAGAAGCCTCCGATTCGAGCTTCACGTCCCAAAGATCGCCGATGCCCAGCGCGAGCTCTGCCCGGCTGCTGGCGACTAAGATCTGACACGCCGTTTGCCGCTGGCCGCGGCTAGCCGCGGCATCCATGAGCTTCCAGCTGAAACGCGGTGCCCGTGTA
>CAZSUA010000515.1:0-2735 GCA_964609655.1 uncultured Polyangiaceae bacterium
CGCCCCCACTCAGTGGTGTCACCTCGATGAACACCAGCTTCGTGTTGTAGCAGCCCGAGCTCGGCGAGAGCGTTAGCTTGCCATCGGTGATCGTCACCGTGCGTGTGACTTCGTCAAAGTCTCCGAAGGCGTCCACATCTTGATCGTCGTCGTACGGATCCGTGTCCGTGTAGGTGACGCCTTCTATCTTGATGTGGTTGGTCTGATCCTGGAAACTGGCGTCGCCCATCACTAGACGCACGCTGTAGTCGCCATTTGGGAGCGCGAGGTCCCAGTTCGCGGCGGGTACCTGATTCAGGCGCTTCATGTGGACTAACGTGTCGTAGCGCTGGTCCGGGTCGACGTTGCGCTCCCGCGTGTCCGGTGTGCGGTCCAGCGACCAGCCGTACGTTTGCCCGTTGCCACGGCTGCCGTAGAGCTGACCGGCGTCCACCAGGTAACCGCTCGGCACGTGAGCCGCTGCTGGTGGGCCCGCGCTTCCAATTGATCAACCTGTCCCGGCGTCATATCCATAGGTCAACGCTTCGGAGGCGAGCAGCGGATTTGATTCCTGCGTCACCCGCTTGTTCTGATCATAGGAATACGCAAGCTGGCCGCGTCCCAAGCCAGGTGTCCGGAGCATCATTTCCCGTGCCCGATTAGAAGCACCGCGCCGTCTGCCTTTCTTATGATGAGGTATGCGGTTCCGCCGTCCACCCAGGGACCACCGTGAAGTGTCCCAACCACATTCCATCCGTCGAGTGCCGCTCGCGATGTGTCATCACCGGCTGCCAAAACAGCCAGGCACCACTTCTTCACGCTCAGTGATTGGAAGCGTTGGGAGCATGCCGCGGCCGCCGATGTAACAACGAATGGTCGCTGCTCTAGTGTGCACTGTTGGCCGAAGGACTCGACGAAGACACGCTCGGCGATGTCTCTTGCGGCATCCGCTGACAGTTCCAAGTTGACATTGATGATAGGTGCCTGCGGGATAGCAACCCCTAGAGTAGAACGGCGCCGCTCACGTCCGCGCAGGCGAGCAAAACAATCCTGATCCGTTTGAGGGTCCGGAGGCGCCGCGGCCTCTGCCTGGCTCCTGGTGGCACCGTCTTCCAAGTTCGGAGGCGTGTTGCAGCTGAGGGCCGAAGCAAGGAAAATGGGAGCGGTACGGCATTTTAGTTTCCACACTACTTACACCTCCCTTGGCCGTACCCCTGACGCCCGCAAACCTCACTCTACGGCGGCTGACACATACAGCGCACCTGAAATATCCCGAATTCCTGGCAGATAACCACATTCCAAAAGGACGTGGGCCGTAGCGTCCCTCATGGCGATTCGCTCCAAGGTAGGCAACGGTGGAGGATAGAGGGAGTAGAACGGCCCCTGAACGGGAGCAACGCCTCCGACCGTCGGACCGACTCGACCCTCAACGAGAGCTTCTCGCCGAAATTCATCCGCACTCAGCCTCCCCAGGGTGTCCCGTACTCGGCGGAGCTGAGCCTCGCTGTACCGTGGATTGACATTTTGCTGAGCTCGGGGGTTGCTGAATCGAAAGCGCCTGGTCTCGCGCGCAAGCTGCATCTCAGAGCCATTACAGCCACCGCTACACTCGTAGTCAATTGCCCCATGCAAGAGGTTTCTCGGTACGGCAACCGTTCGTTCCGCTCGCCCATCAGCAGCCACCAGTGTGATGAGAACGTAGAGCGGTGCCGTGGAGGACGGACCATTGAACGCCGCCCTAAAGAGAGCTGCAGGGTTGGTAACAGGTGCAGGCGTCACCGGGCAGCCAACTTTGGGCCCTCCCTCAGCGGAATCGTTGCCGTTACTCCTTCGGGGGCCCATGGATCGCGCGCCGGCAGCCTCAGGGTTTCTGGTGCTGACCACGTCCGGACGCGACACTCGCGGGGTGCGCGCCGGGTCACACGCCACCGCCGCACAAGCCAACACGGCACCTACCACTGCTGCGACCCCGCGGCGAGCACTCAGGAGACCGCCGGGCGGCAATGTACGTTCACGCACTATCGGCATTGGTTGGGCACCGCGCGTGGAACACGGACGGGGTCCAAAAGGTAGTCGTCCCGCACCGGTTCTCCCAAAGCTTTAGCTATCCTCGCCTCCTCCCCCAGAGTGACGAACCCCTCCTCTGCGTTCGGAAATGTAACACCGTACTTCAAGAGGTCTTGTCCCTTCGCTCGCTCGTAGAAGGCATCCGGATTCCTTATCTGGTTTTCGGCATGAGCGGCCTCATGCAGGAGCCCGAGTGCAGGGCTCTGCACTCCGCCGTTGACCGCATTGCCGGAGTTCGGATCCCAATTGATGGTTCGCTCTCCGCTGGTATACTGACCTGGCCCGTGAAAGCTGGTGTCTTGCGAAGAATTCTCCGTTAAATACACGGTTTCGGGGAGGGCATCCAATCTTGCTAGTGCATTGTCGCCTGCAGTATCCAGGTAGGCTTTTGATTCCTCATACGCGTGCTGCCCGGCGGGCGAGAGTCTATCCGTATTAACTTTTTCGCCCTGGGGGTCCAAGAACTCCACCGGGTTTCCTAGAGCATACACATAGAGATTGGCCTGAAATTCTATTGCGCGTAACCGGCGAGGTTTAACTCCAAAATCCCGGAACGCAATCGGATCCCTCCCGACGAACCTCCCCAACTCCGCATCCTGATACCTCGCCCGGAAGTACGTCAACCCCGTCTCGACATCGTGATACCTCCCCGTGAATCCCACCTGATTCCCCACAGCGCTTGCAGCTAA
>CAZSUA010000516.1:0-2706 GCA_964609655.1 uncultured Polyangiaceae bacterium
AGAGGTTACGGACAAGTTTGGGAGCCCGCCCCGACGCCATCTGGGACTCAACCTCTGCCGGGCGCGGTGCCCAATCTCCACTACTCCTCACCCCAAAAAACACTCAAGATCTATGCCGCTGGATCGGGGTCGTCAGGGGTCGTCAGGCTGCAGGTTGACGGCGCCGCGCCTGAGCCGTAGGTGACACTCCAATCATGAGTGTAGAAATTCGGAGGATTGGCGTCGGGGGGAAAATCGACGATTTCTTGGGTGTGGTGGATTACATCTACCGTGACGATCCGCACTTCGTGCGCCCTCTGGATTTGGACATGTCTCAGCGCTTGAGCCACAAGAATCCCTTCTTTGAGCACGCCGAGGCCGCATTCTTTACCGCCCACAGAAATGGCAAATGTGTGGGCCGTGCGACGGCGCAAATCGATCACCTGCACCTGGAACGCTACAACGACGGCGTCGGCTTCTTTGGGTTCTTCGACACTATCAACGATGAAGAAGTGAGCAAGGAGCTGCTGGCGGCGGCCGAGGGATGGTTGAGAGCGCGTGGCATGAAGCGCATGCGCGGGCCGATGTCCCTCAGTATCAATGAGGAAATGGGTTGCTTGATTGACGGCTTTGATACTCCGCCGATGATCTTGATGCCCCATCATCTTCCTTATCAAGCTGCTCTGATTGAGAAGGCAGGCTTTGCGAAGCTCAAAGATCTGTATGCCTGGCGCTATAGCGTTGGTGATGTGCCCGCACGGGCTAAGAAAGCACACGCTGAAATAGCTGCACTCTCGGAGGTGACGTCACGCCACGCGGACAAGCAGCACATCGAACGCGACGTAGGCATTGTGATGGATGTCTTCAATGATGCTTGGAGTGACAATTGGGGGTTCATCCCTTACACCAAGAGTGAGCTCAAGAAGATGGCGGAGGATTTCAAGCTGCTCTTGGTGCCCGAACTCACTCAGATCTGCTACGTGGACGGCGAGGCCGCTGCTGTGGCGGTGGCGCTGCCCAATCTCAACGAAATCATCGCCGATTTTCGCGGTAAATTGTTCCCCTTCGGCTTACCCAAGTTGCTCTGGCGCTTGAAGGTTGAGCGCCCTAAAACAGCGCGCCTTGCGATTCTTGGTATTCGGAAGAAGTTTCGAAATGTCAGAAAATACGCGGGGCTTAGCACGTACATGTACGTTGAGCTAAATAACGCTGGGGCGCGCGCCGGCTTCAAGTGGGGTGAGCTCTCCTGGACTTTAGAAGATAATGCTCCGGTTAACGTTGCGATCAAGTTCATGGGCGGCAAAGTTTACAAGACGTACCGAATCTACGAAAAGGAGCTGTGAAGCGTGACCGTTCTTATCACTGGGGCAACAGGTTTTTTGGGCTCGCACATTGCCGAGAACTTGGCGAATTCGGGCGTGTCAGTGCGCGCGTTGGTGCGGCGCTCAAGTGACACTAGCTTTCTGAAGAAGCTGCCGAATCTGGAGCTTGTGTTCGGCGCGGTTGAAGATCGGGACAGCGTGTGCCGAGCGGCTTTGGGTGTGGAAGCAGTGATTCATTCGGCAGGCCTCGTGAAGGCGCGGAGCTCGGCTGAATTTTTTCGTATCAATGAGGGCGGCACTGAGAATGCGATTGCCGCAGCGCTCCAGGCCGGGCCGCAATTTAAGCGGTTTGTGCTCGTTTCAAGCCTGGGTGCGCTCGGGCCGAGTGACACCGCGGGCAACGCGGTGCCGGCAACTCGTGTGCCGGGCCCAGTGACAACGTATGGAAAGAGCAAGCTGGCGGCAGAGCAAGTGGTGCTTGGGGCTTCGGATAGGCTTTCCACGGTGATGGTGCGCCCACCCACGATTTACGGGCCCCGGGATCGCGAAGTTTTGATCTTCTTCAAGTCGGTCAAGAATGGCGTGTTGCCGCTCACGAACCCGTTGAACTCGAAATTTAGCATGATCTATGGGCCAGATGCTGCAGATGCCTGTGTGCGTGCGCTGAGCGCCGATGTGCCGAGTGGCAGCGCCTACTTCGTGGACGATGGTGGCGTCTATACGTTCGAGCAGATGATACAGACGACGGAGCAGGCCGTGGGCAAGCGGGCGTGGTTGCGGCTACCTATTCCGCAGCGGGTCGTGAAGACGCTCGCGTTCGGGAGCGAGCTTTACGGTAGGGCAACCCAGCAAGCGGTGATGTTCACTCGTGACAAATGCAATGATCTATTTTCGCAGTGGGTGTGTGATGGCACCGAGACGCGTCGCGCTCTGGGCTGGGAGCCAAAAGTCCCCTTCGCTGAAGGTATGAAGTTGACGGCAGAGTGGTATCGGCGCGCAGGCTGGCTCTAAGCAGAGAACCGGAGTGGGCCCTCCTGCCGGGGAATAGCCATTTAGCCGGAGCGACGCGAAGAAACTGGCGCATGCTCGGGATCGGGAACGTCCAGCGGCGGTTCATGGGCTTTGGCGCGCAGCCGATTGATGAGCGAAAGCACGCCGGGGCGCAGCAGGAACGCGCGTTGAAAGCGCCGTTTGCCCGGAAAATCTAGAATAAACAGGGCCACCAGGATGGCCAACACTCCCTGACCTGGCAGAACGAGCATCAAGCAGCCCGTCGTTAACAAGATCAAGCCGACGACGTTCTTGAGTAGCCGTAGCAGTATTCGCGAGAGACTCCGACGCTCGACAATGCCAAGCTCCTTCTGTTCGCGTCGCGTCAGAAAATCAGCTGGAACTTTCGCAAAAA
>CAZSUA010000517.1:0-2700 GCA_964609655.1 uncultured Polyangiaceae bacterium
TGACAACCGAACAGTGCGCGCTCAACCCCGGTTGTCATCTCGACTAACAATTCTCCGGCAAAGTTCTGGCCGTCGCTCCCATTCCAAGAGTGGGAGCAGCAAAATTAGAAGAACCCACGAAATCACATCCGGGTGTGCCACCGCTTCCAGCGCGAGGTGAAACACTATCGCAAAATAAGGAGCAATTCTTCGCGTTTTTGGCACCCAAAGTAAAACAGCCAAGAGCAATTCTCCGGCACCCACAGCGCTAGCCGTGATGGCGCTTCGTTCATGCGTGGCCGTAGCGCTTGCAATTAACCAACCCGACAAAATCCCATCTTCCTTGAGCGTGGAGAGGACCTCTCCGGACAGCCAAGCCGAGTGAAGTTTGGCTAAGCCGGCCCACGCGTAAATGGAAGTTACGAAGGCGCGCACGGTGAAGAGGCTGGAGGGAACCGAAACGGGTCGATCCGGTACCAGCGCGAGCGTCGCCGTGGCGTCTGTCAGGGCGAGCAAAAGCACACCGAGGAAAAGCGTGTAAAGCGTGAAGATGAATCCAAACGCGTCTTGAGAAAGCACCAACAGGCCACAGCCTCCGGCGATGAGACCCGCGACGCGTGCACGCACACCGAGCACGAATGTAATCGCCGCGCCGGTGCGCAGGACGCAAGCGGCGGCAACCACGGGAGCGGGAAGCACCCATCCACCCCAGGCAAACGACCAACCTGGCTCTGGCCAGCCTAAAAGCGGGCCGTGCACGAACGCCAAGCGATTGAAGACTAGGTTGGAAAGCGGTGTGGTGCGCACCAAAAAAAGAAGCCCGAGGAGCACCCGCGCGATGGCGAGCAGCACGCTTCCTGTTAGCGGACGCATACAACCTGCACGGCTCGGCGTGATTCTGTGGCGTGGTGTCGAGGTCGCTCGGTCAAAATCACTTCGACTTTGAAGAGTCCCGGGCGGCCCACCACACAGGCGAGCTCGCCCAGATCTCGCAAGTGATTCACGAACGCCGGGTTGTGTGGCCCGGGATGAAACTGGTCCGCTCCTCCCAGAAACCCTCGCGTGTTTGTCGTGGTGCGGACCGCCAGGGCAGTGGGTGAGATCATTCGCTGAGAGCCATCGATGGATTGCCCCACGAACTCAAGGCGGGTTTCCACGTTGGTGGCGTACATGGTGTAGGCAAGTGTCTTGTCTCCCCACAGCCACGAGCCGACAGGGAGCAACGCGGACGTCAGTGCAATGAACCAAAAGTGGCTTTTTGCTAGGGTGAACGCCAGGTAACCGTCCTTTCAAGTAACTAGGGACATTCGGCTGTGATTCTACAGCCGATCCGTTGTCGTCAGAATAGGTTGCTGTCGAAAAGATCAAAGATGCTCGACTGGACTCAAGGGTTGCACAGGGCGCTACCCAATGCGACGCTCGCCCGCGTCTGGAGCAGGTATGCAAAGAAACTGGAGCCGACATCTCTGTCTTGCCTTGCTCGCTGCGGGAGCGTTCGTCCCGCAAGCTTGTGGCACAGTTGCCAAGGATGGAGGATCGACGAAGGGAGCTGGCGTCGGCGGTTCGACCCAAGTTTCATCAGCAGGCGGTGCGCGCAATACCGGTGGCGGCGGGAGCCTCGGCATCCAGCTTGACCCGAATCTTGTCGTAGAGCCGCCGGTAAGGGGCCCAAAGGGCGTCGCTCCACCGATGCCAGTGGTGGCGTGCGGTGCCGCCGGTGCGTTCGGCGCGTCTGGTGCATCTGGCTTGAGCGGTGCTGCAGGGAACAGTGGTGCCGCCACTAGTGCGAGTGGTGGGGCGGGAGCTACTCCCACCAGCGCTGGTATCGACTGTCTATTACCGCCGTCGGTGTGTATCGACGATCAAACGTTACTCTCTTACACCAACGGTCGTTGCGGGCTAAACCACCGATGCTCGTTCGATGAGGTCATGATGAACTGCGGCCCAATATCACGATGTGGCGACGGGCGCTGTCTCCTTTACGTTTTGGTACGGTGATGGCGAGCATCACACCACCAACAAGGTCGTGCGCCGGCAATAGGAAGACGTCGTTGTCAAGCCGCGCGGTTCGCGTTACCCCTTGCAGAATGGCCGACCACGCAACCCCGAACCTGCCGTCGCGGGATTTCGAAGCGACCTCGCACTTCTACGGCGCGCTCGGATTCGCCGAGGGCTGGCGCGACTCCGGATGGATGATCCTGAAGCGCGGCGCCCTGACGCTCGAATTCTTTCCTTTTCCCGATCTCGATCCGCTCGAGAGCTCGTTCAGCTGCTGCCTCCGACTCGACGAGCTCGACTGCTTTTACGACGCGTGCAAGGCCGCCGGTCTGCTCGAGAAGCACGGCGGCCAGCCACGGCTCAGTCCGCCGCGGGTCGAGGCCTCCGGCCTCAAGATCGCATATCTGGTCGATCCCAACGGTACGCTTGTTCGCTTGATCCAGAACGGCTGACCTCACCGCCGGCGAGCTGCTGCCAGTCGTCCCAGCTGGCACGGGTGCTGGCCACGGGAAAAGCGGTGCGCAGCGTGGTAATGGGGGTTTTTCGGCCCAAAATGACGGATCGGGTGTGGCTCCACCTCTTGGGTCACGTCGAGCTTGTTCGCGACGATCGAGCGGCTCAAACGAGACCACCCGTTTCGCGGGAAAGGCTTGGGCACACACCGTGCTTTTTCCAGATTGCCGTGGCCCCACCAGCGTCACCACGGGGTAGTGACGTGCCGCA
>CAZSUA010000518.1:0-2652 GCA_964609655.1 uncultured Polyangiaceae bacterium
GTTTCCAATCATCCCGCCAAAAGGCCCGAGCCGGCGCCCCCGCCACGAAGGCCGGCGCCCACTCGCCCCCCGGCGCGCCTCCTACCGGAGCCCAAGCCAAGCCCACGGAACGCTCCTAGCTCCGTTGTTCCGCCCTCCGTCTTCGATATCCCAGAACGAGCTGTCGCACTCGTGAGCGCACAACCCCTTCTGCTGATGCCTTCGCTCTCGCCGCCACCTCCGGCGACCAGTCACACGGAGACGAATCCTGCGCCCCAGCAGGTTTCAGAAAACATTCTACCGAGCGAGCCAAATGCTTCGAACCTGGCTCCCGACGGCTTCTCTGACACGTCGACAGCACGCCCAGTGGCGGAAAATTCGCTCGTATTTCTAGTCGCTGCAGGCGGCCTTCTGTCGATCTGCGCAATTGCGTTCATGGTGTGGCTGGTGGCGCTAAAGCCACCAGGCTCCGGGCCTGCTCACACACCGCCAGTGCCCAAGCTCGCCACTCAGCCGCTCAGCCCACAGCCGAAAGCACCCATCGAATCCATGGCGCACATCGAGCAGGAACCTGACGCCGTGCAGCCTTCGCCTGAACGACTCGGAGGGGTTCGCTTTCGATGTGAGCCGAAAGGTTGCGATTCTGTATACTGCGATGGAAAGCCGGTTGCCGTGTCTGATGAACCGGTGACACTCTCAGTTGGCACGCACACCTGCAAAGCAATGAAGGCTGGTTTTCGTACCTCTTCGCAGCGATTCACAGTGGCTTCTGAGCCAACCGAGAAGGTATTCGTTCAGCTTGGAGGCAAAAGGCGGCGAACACCGAGTGAGCCAATGCCGAAAAAGGCAGCGTCAAAAAAGGCTCGTTAATTCCCCATTCATCACGCGCCGCCTCCGTAAGTCGATGGCGGCGCGGAACCTGGCCGCTCGGTGATGGCATCGTCGCCATTGCACTCGGCGATCTCATGTCGGGCAGCGGATCGCTGCTCTTAAAGAGCTACGTGGATCAGCGACACTCCACGCTCAGCGAATAATGAACCGTAACCCGAACCTGGTCCACGTACGCGCGAGAATTCCCCACTGTCTTTCCGTAGAGCACTGACTGGACCACGCCAAAGCCGTCTCCATTCAGGTCTGCCGGCGTCCAAGCTTCTCCCCAAAGGTCATCGGGATTTCCGTAATCCACCCAGGTTAACGCTTCGCTCGACCAGGATTGAGCGGCGGCGCGGTCCGCCCCTACGGCGCGCCCAGCTTTGCTCAGCTTGACGGAATCATCCACGATCGACTCATCCCCCGAATGGCGAATACTCAGTTGAATTCCACGGACCACCGCGTCCGCTGGCACCGCAAGGCCAAACTGAAAGACGAGCAGTCGGTCTCGATACAAGGTATCCACAGCAACTATCTGCACCGCGTCGTCGGTCAGCGTGGATTCAGCTTGGATCCCCTGTAGGTTGCTCCACACCGGTGGCGGCAAGCAGGCCATACCCGTGACACCGATCGGCAGGCACTCGGAAGCATCGCACATTTCCTTGGTCCCCCCGCTTGCGATGCAGGCCTGCGAACAATTGGCAACAGCGGCGCACGCAACCTCGTACAAGGCCGTGTACGCCTCGGGGGTTCCACTGAACCCCATACTCTTGGCATGACGCGCGGTGCGGGGGGCGGTGGCAAGGAACGCAGCGCCGTCGCAGTTCATCGGAGGCGAAGCCATGGGCGGAGGCGTTTCCTCCACACCACAGGCCGAGCACAGCAAGGCAACGCTAGTTACAAATGGCCAGGCGTAACAGAGGCTTCTCATTGGAAGGATGACTTTCTAGCGCTGAGAGGGTTCGAGCACACATGGCGCAAGGAACTAGAGCTCGTGCGAATTTTGAGGGTCTGTAACATTTGTCCCGGTAACACCGCGTCGTAGCCATTCAGCCGGGCCAGGTACGCCTGAAGATGTGCAAACGTGTAGTCGCTGACCCAAACTGGAGCGCAGTAGCCCATACAATCGTGGTGGGTCATGGGATCGATGAGTTCGTAGTTCAGAAGATCATAGCCCCAGCTTCCGATAAGCCCGCCACGGTAGGGATATTCAGGGTCGCCCTCAACACCACAAGGCGTGTGGGGCCGGCCATATACGTGCCCTAACTCGTGCACCAACGTCCCAGCTGACGCCTCCCCCGTGTAGCCAACGCCAAGCGCCGTTCCAGCCGTTGGATGGGTTGGATCGCCGTCAACGGCTCCGCCGAGCACGCAACTCGGCGAACAGCAATCTTCAACGCGCTCAGTAAATCGCACGAGCCCATAGTAGCTCACATCTGATGCTGAATTCTCTGCGGCTCTCAGCGCGCTTAGCTGATCGAGCACAGCTGTCATGGTGGACGCCGACGTATCTACAGGCTCACTTCGCACTTTCATGTCCACCGCGTCCACAGGAAACAACCTGAATAGTGCATCCTTGTAAATCTCGAGTTGCGAGTCGCTCGTATCCGGAAGCAAAGGGCCCGTAGGCCCCAAAAAACGCAGGGGAACTAGCTGAACATGCACGCCCCCGATTGGCCGAGCCTGGAGTTCAGAAAACCCCTCGCTAGGAAAACGAGCCACAGTGCCCGTGGACGCCGGCGGACAAGCTTCCGTCTCTGAAAAAGCGACTGAGTAGCGCGTATTGCCAGTGATGGCGTCAGC
>CAZSUA010000519.1:0-2642 GCA_964609655.1 uncultured Polyangiaceae bacterium
CGGATCGACTGAAGGGTCGATGGCAGCTATGACGCCGGCCAAGGTGATGTCGGCAGCACCCGACACACTGAGCTTCACGGGCAAACCGAGCTTCAACTCGGGCAAGCGTTGCTGCGGCACGGAGAAATCCACGTACTCGTCGTTGCTGGACTGCAGCGTGGTGAGGGCCGTACCGGGGCTCAAGTATTGCCCGAGGTTGACGGTGCGGATCCCCAGCTTGCCGGCAAACGGGGCGCGGACCACTTTGCGGGCAATTTGCGCCTGAAGCGCGGCAACCGCAGCGGCGGAAGTCTTCACGGACGATTCCGCCGAGTCGAGTTGTGAACTAGCAAGGGCATTGGCAGAAACGAGGGCCCGCGTGCGATCGAGAGTCGTCCCCGACAAGTCCTTCTGTGCGAGTGCGGACGCCAACTGCGCGCGCTCGACGCTAGTATCGAGCTCGACGAGCACGTCGCCAGCTTTGACTTTGGCGCCGGACTCAAAACGGATCGCTGTGACGACACCGGGGCTTTCGACTGAGAGGGTCACGCCTTTCCCAGCTTCGACGTTGCCCACGGCATCAATGCCATCTGCCCAGTTGTCTTTGCTGGCAGGTGTGGTGGCCACCACTTCAGGAGGGGGGCCTGCCTTCTGGGCGGTTTCGCCGAACTGAATCAGCATGCCGATCTGTTGGGCCTTAATGAACACAAGACCCCCAACGAGGGCCAGAATCGCGAGAATTGGGATGAGGTAGCGCATGAGAACCTTGAGGCCTTCGGAAGGCCGCTTCGACGCAGCCTGTCATCGGGCTCAGCCGAGGGCGTGTCAAGCAGGCTAAACGCCTAGAAAACTGCCTATTCATCCCGTGGCGAGCCACCTGCTCCCACTTCCGGTGTAAGGCGTGGCGCACCAAAACGTTACCGAAGCAGTGCGGCCGCTTGAGGCCCTTTTCTCACTCACTCACTCACTCACTCTCTTAACTTAGGAGTCCCATCCATGTCGAATATCCTCAATCCTTCAAAGATCCTGGCGTTGGCGCTCTTGGCAACGGGAGTGGCCGCGTGTGGGACCACCGTGGTCCAGAGCGCGAACCACCCCGAGTCGGCCGACAGCGGTGTAGCCGTTTCAGGCTTTGGCAAGGTTTCCGGCACCCCGGATGTTGCTCGCGCGAACATTGGAGTTGAGGTGCGCGCGCGCACCTCGGAGAAGGCGACGGCTGAAGCGAATGACCACATGGCTCGACTGACTCAAGCCCTGAAGCAGCTTGGTATCGCTGAACGGGATCTGAAGACCTCGAATTTCTCTGTGAATTTTGAACAGGAGTCACGTCCGACCGCTCCTTCGGAAGGCAAGCCCGCCGTACCCAACGCTGAGCCCGCTGGATGGTATCGCGCCGCCAATTCCCTTGAAGTCACAGTTCGAGATCTGAAGCTGATTGGGAAGGTTCTCGGAACCGCAACGGCGCTCGGCGCGAATACGGTCAACGGCGTCACGTTCGAACTTTCCAACCCGCAAGCACTCGAAGCTCAAGCGCGAGAGAAAGCCGTGGCCGATGCTCACGCCCGCGCACAGCAGTTGGCTAAGCTGAGCGGTGTTGAGCTTGGGCCCGTGATCGCGATCAGCGAATCAGTGAATTTTCCCGGGCCCATGCAGGGCCAAATGAGGATGTCGAAATCGGCGGATTCTGAGTCGAGTTCCGTAGCTCCGATCGAAAGCGGGCAAATGGAAGTGACCAGCCAAGTGAGCCTGCGCTATGCCGTAAGGCCCTCTCAGCGCTAGGTCACTGCTTCGAAAATTATCGAAATTGCGCTTGCGTCTTTGATTCGAGAATATTAGAAATAGGTTCGATGCTGTCCAGCCTCGAACACCACGCCGAACAGCTGAGCGCACTGGGCCACCCGGTTCGGTTGAAGATCCTGCGCTTTGTGGTTCAAGCTGGAAAAGAAGGAGCGGCCGCGGGGGAAATCCAGGAGCATGTGGAGCTGCCAGCGTCCACATTGAGTCATCATCTGAAGCGCCTCGGCGACGCCGGCCTTCTGTCTATCCGGGCAGAGGGCACGTTTCATTACTACGCCGCTGCCTACAACGTCCTTCGCGCCCTCACCGATTACCTTTGGGAAGATTGCTGCCGTCGCGGTGGCAAGGGGTGCTGCTGATGGCTGCTGCGGTTAGTCTGGGCCGCCAGGCTCTCTCCGAGTTTTTGGGAACGGCACTCTTGCTCGCCACCGTGGTTGGCTCGGGGATCATGGGCGAACGGCTTTCGAGTGGTAATGTTGCAGTCGCACTCTTGGCGAACACGTTGGCCACGGGGGCCGCGCTCGTCGCCTTGATTCTCACGTTTGGACCCATCTCGGGAGCCCACATGAATCCCGCAGTGACACTCGTTGAAATGAGTCGCGGCAGCTTCTCGAAACGAAGCGTTCCTGCTTACCTCTGCGCTCAGATGTTGGGCGCCCTCGCCGGTGTTGCGGCGGCGCACGCCATGTTTGGAGAGCCAATTTTTGCGGCCTCCACACATGTGCGCTCCGGGGCAGCGCAACTTTTTAGTGAGTTTGTCGCAACCTTCGGTTTGGTGGCGATCATCTTGGGCACCGTGCGCCACCGACCCAGCGCTGTCCCCTTCGCCGTCGGTGCGTATATCACTGCCGCTTACTGGTTTACGG
>CAZSUA010000520.1:0-2617 GCA_964609655.1 uncultured Polyangiaceae bacterium
CTATGTCGGCTTGGATACTGCCGCCGTCGCACCGTTTGATGATGGCGACGAGCCCCTGATGGTCATTTTCCCCGAGGGAGAAACGCGGCGTCCTGGCGAAGTGTCTTTTTTACTGAATCGGCTGCGCGGGGAACGTATGGAACGCATTCGCCTGATTTTCCCCCCCGAGATCCGAGCCAACCTCAAGGCTGAGCTCGCCGCCCTCAAGCTAGTGCCGTAACCATGCTCCGCCGCCGATACACCCTGGCCTTTGCCACGCTACTCGGTTCCATGTTTTGCGGCGCCGTTGCCCAAGCCCGCCCAGAAGCGGACGGAGTTTATCACCGCTTCGACGGTGATCTCGCTCTGCGCCTGTTAGCCGGCCCGCACTTTGACTTGGAGAATCAGAGCGCGCGTCTCGCGTTAGGAGCAGAAAGTCATTTCTTTTGGAGCGTCGGCCTGTACGCGAACTACGAGGAACGCCTGAGCCACGCGAACAGCCAGCCTTCCCTGGTGCGGGCCGCCGCTCTGGGCGTGTCCCTGCGTCCGCTCTTCTTGCTGCGGTTCAAGGAGAACCTGGAGCAAGGGCCTGCACTCCTGGATCTAACACTGGATTCCCTAAGTCTTGGATTCGGAGGTTTTGCCGGGCAGCCCGAGCGCGCGAGCTTGGGCGATTCAACGGGCGGCGAACTCTGGCTTGAGCTAGGAGTCCCGTTAATAAAAAGCGCTCAAGGGCCCTGGATAGTGCTGCGGAGTGGGCGGCGTTTTGGCGGCGAGGAAGCGTGGTTCCTGCGCGGCGCGTTGAGTTTTGACGTGTTCTTCCTTTCACCGGTGACTGCCGCGACGCCTGGGTATTGAGTCGACTTGCCAACTGGGGGCTCACCGAGCAGAGTACCTTCACGGCAAATGCGTACCCTTTTAGCTCTCCTCTGTCTGCTGCTTGCCAGCACGCTTATTGGCTGCGCAGCAAGCCCCGCGCACGGCAAACTGAGCGCACTGAGCCTCGCCACAACCCACGATTGGAAAGCCTGTCGACATGGCGTCCCCGATTCCGTGTGTGTCCAATGCCACCCCAACCGAGCCAAGGCCTACAAAGACCGCGGGGATTGGTGCCCTGAACACTCAGTACCTGAATCGCAGTGCTTGAAGTGCCATCCCGATCTTGATTTTTCGCCGCCCAAGGCTCCACCGAAGGGCGCCGACGTGAGCGAGATCGTGAAGGCCGGCGAGGCCTTGCCCGCGCTTGAGCCCCACGTGGTGCCCGGCAGGATTACGGTATTTGATTTCTACGCTGCGTGGTGCACGGCTTGCCGCAAGCTGGACACCTATCTTTACACTCGCATCGCCCAGGGCCTCCAAGTTTCAATCCGAAAGATCAACATCGTGGATTGGGATTCTAAGGTTTCGGAACAGTGGCTGGCCAATGTGCCAGAGCTGCCCTACGTGATCATCTATGGGAAGCGCGGCCAAAAAGTGAAAGCCTTTTCAGGTACAGAGTTTGGCCCTTTGGAGGAAGCGCTCACCGAGGCTGCACGGTGATACCGGCTGCAGTCTGCGGGGCTGCCAGTTCAACCACAGTTGTGCGCTGGTTGTGGTCCACGGTCGTAGCGGCACTGATCATCGCTGCGCCTCATCGCGCGTTAGCGTGTGCTGGCTGCCGCAATCCCTCAATGCCGAGCGCCCCAGGCAGCCGCGGTGAGCTGAGCGCAAGTGCTTGGCGAGCTGGCGCTTCGCTTTCGGCGACGGCCATTCATGTGATCCATACGGCTGGCTGCGTGGATCTGGCTCAATGCACGGAAGTTCCCATCCAGCCGCAGTACCTTCACGACCAGCGTATCTATCCCATCGAGCTCCGTCTCTTTGGTGAGTACGCGCTCGGCGGCCTCTTCGGGCTTGAACTCCAGCTTTCCTTCCGCGCGGTGCGCTCGACGATCCGCTTCAAAACGCTCGATGGCCAAGCGTACACGCCACTCGATGCCAACGTGCACCACCGCAACGAAACCATTTACGGCCCTGCCGATCCGTGGCTCCTGCTCAGGGTTGGGCAGAAAGTCGGAGACTTTTGGTTAGCGGCGAGGCCTGGTCTATCTATCCCGCTCGGCCGAACCGTGGAAGATCCGTTCGAGCTCGGCGACCTCGGTCTCCGACACCAACACATTCAGCTGGGAACCGGAACCTTCGATCCCTTGCTGCTACTGGAGGCGAGCACTGCGCTTCGAAGCGTTAGCTTGGATGCATTCGCTCAAGGCCAAGTATCGCTCTACAACAACACACACGGCTATCGAGCCCCCACGCGGCTTTACGCAGGTGCCCACGCCGGGATGGACATCACCCCTGCGCTGAGCGCCAGCCTGGGTCCTGAGCTCAGCCACGACAACGCAGAACGCTGGCAGGGCAAGATCCGCCAAGATGGCCTCCTGGGGCGCACGGAACTCTTAGGCGCGCTGCGCGTTGGCTACCAGCTCGGCCACACAGAACTCAGTGTTTCGCTCCGCGTGCCCCTGTGGCGGCGGCTCCTCGAAGGCAGCGAGCCCGCGGGTGACTTTCAGAATCCGGCGATTGTTTCGTTCGCAGTGACTCAGGCAGCTTCAGATTAACCTCTACTCAACGAGCCTTCAACACGCCCTCCGCCTGGGCC
>CAZSUA010000521.1:0-2614 GCA_964609655.1 uncultured Polyangiaceae bacterium
TCGATTGCGCTCGAAGGAGGGCATTGCCAACGCGACGACGGCAAGCGGCATGATTGATGCTTCGATACTCAGCGAAATCTCAACCGAGGAGCCCTCAATGCAGACCTACGACCGACTCGATAACCAGATTGATCAGGCAATTGTCACCATCGGCAAGGACCGCAAGCGCAAGAAGGTCATGGCATTCAGCCTGTTTGCCGCGGCAGCGGTGGCTTTGCTCGCCGTCACCTACGCCATGTACACCGACACCCCCGGGCAGATTTCGCCCGATCGGATCGGCGTCGGCGCAGTGAAGCCTCTTCTGAAGTAGGGCGGGGCTTCGCACGCTTGGCCTCCGTCTCCTGCATCTCGTAACGTGCAGGACCGTGTCACTACGCACTGCATTCGCGTTCCGGGCGCGCCTCCGAGCGTGGCCGATCGGTGGATTGCTGGTGGTCTCAGGCCCGCCGCTCGAAGGCAAAGCACTCCTTCTTGCCGCATACCTTGACGACCTGCTCCCCAACGCGGTCAAGCTGGAGACGCTCGACAGCCTGGCTCTGGATGATCAGACCGTCGGCGCGATCTTTCGACGAGCGATTTGCCGCGTGTCTTGCTCGAAATCTTCGATGATGCAGGGCGGGGGTGGAGCGGACCATTGGGTTACCTGGACTTCCATACGGAGTGCCGCTCACGGCGGATACGACCTCGCCTCGGCAAGCTGTGCCGCGAGCGCGGAGGGGTCGCTCGTCGGCAGCTTGCAGGCACCCCGTTCGCACACGTAGGCGGTGGCCCGCCCGGCACGCAGCACCTTGTCCCGTGCCCAAGGAACGCGGCCGCCGAGAGCCCCGTTCAAGTCGGCCTCGGTTGCGACGACGATGACGGCGTTCGGGACGAAGCTGCGCTGGAGGACATCGAGCAGCGGGCGCGCCATGGTTGCGAGCGCGCCTCGGCCCTCGGGCACGACGATCACGATCTCCTTCGCGGTGTCGGTGGCCCAGTCGAGAGCCAGGAGCATCTGGTCGAGGGCGAGTGGTCTGGATGAGAGCGTTCGGGAGAAGGCGCGCACCGTGGTCTCCGCCCGCTTCCTGAACCGATCGTCGTCGGTGAACGCGTAGAGCCTGAGCCACGTGAGCGCGGCTACCGAGTTCACACTCGGAACAGGGCCGTCGTAGTCGGGCTTCTCTCGGACCAGCAGGCGCTCGTGTTGCTCTGACGATAAGAAATAACCCCCGTTGATCGGGTCGGTGAACGACCGCTCGACTTCGTCCATCAGACGGACTGCGTCGGCGAGCCACGCCGGATCCGATGTCAGCTCGAACACGTCCAGAAGTGCGTTGGCGAGGAGAACGTGATCATCGGCGAAGCCGACTCCTTGCTCGCGGCCTTCGACGAACACGTGGGGGAGTCGTCGTCCGGCCCGGATAGGAGCGACCAGCGCCTCGGCAGCCCGTGTCGCTGCCTCGCCGTAGCGCGCTTCTCCCAGAACGAGAGCCGTGCGGGCGAACGCGGACACCGTGAGACCGTTCCAGGCCACGATGACCTTGTCATCACGAAGCGGAGGCGGTCTCCGAGCCCGCGTCCGGAGAAGGCGTGCGCGGATCCCGGGGAGTCGGCTTCCGAGAGCCCTTGGCTCCATCGCGAGCCCGCGAGCGACGTCCTCGATGCGTCGAGGGGTCGACAGGATGCTGCGACCCTCGAAGTTCCCTGCTTCGGTCACGCCGAACCGGGCTGCTGCCACGCGCGCGTCTTCATCGCCAAGCGCAGCTCGCAGCTCGTCGGGTGTCCACGTGAAGGAGATCCCCTCTTCACGCCGACCACTTGGCGTTGGGCTGTCCGCATCAGTGGCCGAGAAGAACGTGCCGTCCCGGGCAGTCATGTCGCGCAGCAAGTAGTCGAGCGTCTCGCGCGTCGTCTCGGCGAACCCTGCATCCCCGGTCGCCTGTGCGGCTTCCAGGTACGCGAGCGCGAGGAGCGCGTTGTCGTAGAGCATCTTCTCGAAGTGCGGCACGAGCCAGCGCGCGTCGGTGGAGTAGCGATGGAAGCCTCCGCCGATGTGATCGTAGATGCCGCCGGCTCGCATGTGTTCGAGCGTCGTGACGGCCATCCGCCGCGCGTCTGCATCGCGCGCCCGTCGCGCGACTCGCAGCAGGAGCCGGACGGGAAACGACGATGGGAACTTCGGCGCGCCACGTGCACCGCCGAACTCTGGATCGAAGCGCTGCGCGGCCTGCGCGCGCGCTGCCATGAGGAGCGCGGCGGGTGGGAAGTCGCCGGCCGGCTCGGGTGCCGCCGCCGCTTGAAGCTTACCTGCGACGCTTCGAGCCGTCTCGGAGACACCCCTCGGATTGGCCGTAAAGTGTTCGGCCTGCTCGCGCAGGACCTCGAGGAAGCCGCGGCGGGCGCCGCGCACGCCAGCCCGAGGTGGGAAGTACGTTCCGCCGAAGAAGGGATCGCGGGTCGGCGTGAGCCACACGCTCATCGGCCAACCTCCGCTGCCCGTGAACGCCTGGACGAAGCTCATGTAGACCGCATCGACATCGGGGCGTTCCTCGCGATCGACTTTGATGGCGACGTAGTGCTCGTTGAGGTAGCGCGCGATTTCCTCATCTTCGAAGCTCTCCTCCTCCATGACGTG
>CAZSUA010000522.1:0-2597 GCA_964609655.1 uncultured Polyangiaceae bacterium
CGAAATAAACTGAGCATTTTAGCTAGGTCCTCAAAATTTCGAGCCCGGGCTCGAAGGGGCGCGGAACCTAGCATGAGCCTTTTTTCGGGTCCATTGGCCGAAAGCCCCAATAACGCGCCTACTGTTCGTTCGAGGCCGTCTTCTTTTTCAAGCCGAGCAGGTAGTGCAGCTCTAGAAACAGCTCGGCATCGTCGGCCACGGATTTCTTCAAGGTGATCTCGAACCAGGTGTCCAAGATCGTCGTGCGATCGGCTGGGTCTTCCACCAACTCGACGTGGGTTGAGTGCTCTTGATAGCCGCGGCCGAGCGGCTGGGCGCCGAGGCCACGGGCGTGCTCGAACAACTCACTCTCAGAAGCGTGTGGAAAATCGCGCTGTTGGGCACGTAGCGTCAGGAAAACTTCGTGTGACAAACCGGCGGCGACGCCGCTTTCCATGATCAGATTGTCTCTCACGCGTTCCGCCAAGAGCACTCGATCCTTCAGCGTCCGGTACACCTGGAAACCAGCCGCAACGAGGCGACGCTTCAGCTCTTTGGGGTCTTCTGAACTCATACGCTGCTCGTGGGCTGCGACGAATAGAGCCGGAACTTGAAGAGTGCTGGAACCTGCAACGAATTTAAGCCTTTCAGACACAAGCGGCTCCGTCAAGCACGCCAGCCGGGCAATCCGGCTCACAGGTGTTCAGCTCTGCTTTTGTTTCGCCGTCGAGCTTTGCTATGCTGCTTTCCAAGCGTGGCAATTCTTGGTGGCAGCTCTCGACCTCCCCAGCGGAGGGGCACTGGTGGTGCGCGTCACGGCGCATCCGAGCGCGTGGTATTGATCGGGGGCGGTAGAGAGATCCAGGGCTGGACGCTCAATGTGAGTCGCGGCGGCGTTCGGGTTGTGTTGGAGGATCCGGTTGCGGTTGGGGGCGACTATGAGTTGCGGATGGGCGAAGAAGGCGTAGCGTTCCGTCCGGCAAGAGTGGTTTGGCTGCACCAAGAAGCGGATGGCGAAATAGCGGGTTTGCAGTTTCTTGACGCGGAGGGTTCGGTGCCGGGCCCGCCCGACGAGACATCGTAGCGAAGCCAAGATCTTTTGTGACTTCAGCGCCCCACAACAAAGCCCTGGAGCTCTTCGGAGCCGGGGGACCCATCTCGCAGGCGCTCTCGCGCTATGAGAGCCGCGCTGGCCAGATCCAAATGGCGGACGCCGTGTTTCGGGCTCTCGCTGAGGAACGCGTGGTGCTCTGTGAAGCAGGCACCGGCACCGGAAAAACACTTGCGTATCTCGTGCCCGCTTTGCTCTCAGGCAAGAAGGTCGTGGTGTCGACAGCGACGCGCGCCTTGCAGGAGCAGATCTTTAAAAAAGACCTGCCGCTGATCGCCAAGGCGCTCGGAAAAACCCCTGAAGTGGCCCTGATGAAGGGCCTTTCGAACTACGTGTGCAAGCGGCGCTATCGAGAATTCCTGGTGAGCGAAGCCGCTTCACAACCGGGCAAGAGTCGCCGGCTACGCCTGCTCGAAACCTTTGTAGAGACCTCAGCATCCGGAGATCTCGCAGAGGCTGAGGGTCTGGCTGAAGATGATGACCTGTGGCCGCATGTCACCTCTTCGAGCGATACACGGGTCGGGCCGAACTGTCCCTATTATGACGAGTGTTTTGTCACGCGCATGAAGCGAGATGCCGAGCGCGCGCAGCTGATTGTGGTCAATCACCACCTGTTTTTCGCTGATTTGGCGCTGCGCGGGCCGCATCCCGGTCGTGTCTTGCCAGATTATGCTGCCGTCATTTTTGACGAAGCGCATCAACTGGAAGACATCGCCACGATGTTCTTTGGAGCTTCCGTCTCGAGTTCGGGTGTGGAGCGTTTGGCGCGCGATTTTGAACATATTCCGGCGCTCGGCGGGCCGCTGTTTTCCGCGGCGTCGGTTGTGCGCACAGCCGATCAAGTACGCCAAGCAGCAACTGGGTTTTGGGTGGCGCTCCGCAGCTTGTTGCCCGCTGGCGAATCGCGCTTGACGCTGGAACGTGATGTTTGGTCCAAGGATCTGGCGCGATTCTGGCACGGTTTGGATGCGGCGCTTGAAGCGTTAGCTCTTGGGTGTGATAGCCTGCGGGGTCGGGTGTCTGAGGGCTCCGTGGATCGCGGTTCGACGCGCGAAGCCTTGGAGGTTGTGGCCCGGCGGGCCCAGACCCTGCGTCAAGATCTGGCGGTGGTTGTCGAGGGCGGTCCCGGGCGAGTTACCTGGTTGGAGGTGAGCGAGCGTTCGCTCAAGCTTGTTTCAACGCCGGTGGAGGTGCGTTCAACGTTGAGGGAACGCGTGTTCGATGTGATAGGTCCGGTGGTGCTCACGAGCGCCACGCTGTCGACCGCCGAAAGCCGTGAGCCCGTCGTTGCGCCGTTTTCTTATATCCGTGCGCGCTTGGGGATCGATGATGATCTAGCCGTTGAGGAGCTGCGCGTGCCTTCGCCGTTTGACTACGAAAAGGCAGCGCTTTTGTACATCGCCCGGGGCCTGCCAGAGCCCAATCATCCGGCGTTTATCCATGCCGCTGTCGCACAGATTGAGGAATTGGTGCGCATCACCTTGGGCGGCTGCTTCGTGCTCTGCAC
>CAZSUA010000523.1:0-2575 GCA_964609655.1 uncultured Polyangiaceae bacterium
CACCCAAGCTTTGCCTGGCGCACTTGCACTTCGAATGTCTTATGCTCCCAACCAAGATGAGACTGCACGTCGCCTTCTCCCGGCGCAGGTTGCTCCGCGGATATCTCGAGAGCGCTAGGGGTTAACCCCAACTCCCATGTCAGCGGACAGCCAGCGGGCAGCTGTCGGATAGGCTTCGCGAAAGGGCTCGATCCAAACGCTATACGATTCTTTACCTTCAACTAGGGTTGCTTTCGCGTTTTGGACTCCGGCAACCGACGCCACCTCGGGTTTCGCTCGGGCAGCGCCGGCTCAAGTTCTGTTGAGGGTCTGATGCTGCGCTCTTGTTTGCCCTTGGGGGTGCTGCTCCCTTTGCTGGAAGGGAGCACCTCTCAGGGCGGAGATCTATTTGCGCGTGCGTGAAGCGGGCTTCTCAGCGCTTAGCAGGGGTCAGAGCGCCGCCGGCTACCTGGCCTGCTCTTGCTTCTGCTCTTCACTTCCGACCGATTTCTCAGTTCGAATGGCTTATGCTCTAGAGGCACACGCTATCCCATGACGTATCGCGATGAGGCGCCCGCCTTGTTGGACGGCGACAGCGCGGCTGTCAGACGGCCACGACGTCGACGTCTTGCGCGTAGGCTGCGAGGGCTTCAAGATCGTCGGGGTCAGTCGTGATCACAGTGCCTCCCGGTTCAGCTGAGGCAACCACGAGCGCATCAACAGCGGACCCCCGTCGGGCAAGCCTTCGCAGGAGTGCCGCACGACGGGCGAGCGCTTCGGAGATGGCGGGAATAATGTCGCACGTCTTCAGGAACTTGTTCTCAATGGCGTCGCGCCCGGAATGGCCTTGGAGACACTCAACGAGGACAATCGATGGGACATGCGGTGGCCAGAGGCCGGCTTCGCGCAGGGCGGAGAGCAGCGCAAGATTTTGCTTCGATCGTTTGGCCAGGTAAGTAACCCCGCCAGAGTCAAGGAATAACACGTGACCTACCCAGTCTTGCGGGGCCGCCGTTGGACAATGCGTTCGACAACGGCCGACGCGCGAACTCGCTGTCGCGCTGAAGGTTCACCGATCTCGGCAGCGAGGTCGACGACGTAGCGATCCGCCTCGCGAAGGAGCTCGCGCTTGCGAACCTCGGCCCGAACAGCATCTTGCAACAGCTCAGAGGCGGGAAGACGGCTTTTCTTGACCAATTTGTAGAGGTCCTCGGGCAAGTAGAGCTGCATGCGGGGCATACGCCTAAGTATACACACTGGACAACCTGCTGCAACTGCATGGTCGCAAAGGAGATCCATTCCGTTTAGGTATCGCCGTGCGCTGCTTTGGCCGAGCGTTCGTGCAAGCGCTCCGACTGACTACGTCAGGTGCCGTGCCTACTCCAACCGATACGCAGCGAAGTCTAAAATCTCTTCCAGTGCGTGCCACTCGGGCATGAATGTTACGATCACGACCAGAATGAGCAGCAACCCCCGATTACGATCGTCGCGACGTTTGCTGTGCTGTACTTGTCATTTCGCCTTTCCGCGCTTAGCGGGGCGTGCCGTTCGTTAATGCGCTGTACGGTCTGCAGAACGGGAAGCACCGGAATCAACGACCGGTAGGTTATTAGCCCCCCACGGATCAAGGAAGTCGCCATGTCAGGGCCACGCAGTCTCCTCATTTCATGTGCCTGCGCCAACTGTTTAGAGCGCTCAGCAACGAGGGCCAGAGGGAGCGCAAGCGACTGAAGGCGTGCCACCGCTTAAATTGCTCCGTAGACGGCACCTTTGCCGCTTATGTCGAAAGCGACATACAATGGTTCGAGTGTCACCTAGAGCCAAGCCCCTGGTATGGTTGGGCAGTGAAGTTCGGACGCCACCGTTCTCGGATCTGGCGCGAGTAGATGCCGGGTTCCTGCTTCGGCAGCTTCAGCGCAGGCGGCTTATCGGAATGCCTCACCTCCTGCGTGCGAGGGGTCGGGCCGCTGGCCACGGGCACGCTGTCCGCCAGTTTGGCCACCCCTGACCTAGCCCATTTGCCGGATATCGCGCCGCGCCACGGCCGGCACGCATCTAGTCACTGTCCGCGACGCTAAAGAACCTGAAGCGAGAGCCTACGCTGAACAGTGGGCCTTCGAGCCTGAACTGAGAGTCCTGCTATTCACGGTGCCAACGCTCCTTCGTTTCCTTTCTCAAGGACTTGGTTCCACCCTTGGCCGGTTCGACTCCGCGTCCTGGTCGTTGAGGTTCGAAAGTCGTTGGTTGATCTGTTGCCCTTGGGCAGTGACGACACCGGAACCGGTGCTGGCCGCATCGGATGGTTGCGTGGGATCCATGCTAGCAGTACGATAAAAGTATGACAATGCTCAAGGTCGCAGTAACCATACCCGCCCAGGTGCTGAAGCGGGCTAGGCTCCAGGTTCGGGTGGGGCGAGCAAAATCCCTAAGCGCGTTCGTGAGTGAGGCGCTCGCCGAGAAAGTTGAGCGGACCGATCTCAAGGAAATTCTCGATGCGATGGACCAAGAGTTCGGCAAACCCAAAAGGGAGGACCGAGCATGGGCAAAGCGCGTCCTGCAACGATCCTCCTAGATGCGGGCGCGCTCATCGCGTTCG
>CAZSUA010000524.1:0-2573 GCA_964609655.1 uncultured Polyangiaceae bacterium
TACCGATGGCGACCGACATCGCGTTCGCTGTGGGCATTCTGACGTTACTCGGCAAGCGCGTTCCAGCAGCCCTGCGTGTGCTGCTGCTCGCGGTCGCCGTGATCGACGACCTTGGGGCCATCATCGTCATCGCGATCTTCTACTCGTCGGGTATCGCGCTCTCCGGGCTGGCGGTGGCCGCGCTCGGATTCGCTGGCGTGTTCGCGATGCAGCGGCTCGGCGTGCGGGTGAAGCTCGCGTACATCGTGCCCGCAGTCGTTGCGTGGGCCGGCATCTACGCAGCGGGCATTCACCCCACCATCGCAGGCGTCATTATCGGTCTCGTGACGCCTGTGCGTGCATGGCTCGGTCCGGATGGATTCCTCGTGGGCGTTCGGAAGGAGCTCGCTCACCTCACGCAGTCCGACGCAGTCGCGCTCTCGTCGCACGAACTCGCGGAGACCCTTCACCACGTCGACGTCGCGCGGCGTGAGGCCATGTCGCCCGCCGAGAGCCTGATCGAGACGCTCCATCCTTGGGTCGCTTTTGTTATCATGCCGATCTTCGCGTTGGCCAATGCGGGAGTCGCCATCTCGGCGGGCTCACTCGACGCGTCGTCGTGGAGCGTCATCACAGGTGTGGCAGTCGGACTGATCGTCGGCAAGCCGGTTGGCGTTCTCCTCGCGAGCTGGCTAACGTTGCGGTTGGGCATCGGGACGCTCCCCGCCGGCATGACACTGAGGCACCTCGTGGTGCTAGGCGTCGTCGCTGGGGTGGGTTTCACGATGGCGCTCTTCATCGCCCAGCTCGCGTTCACCGACCCGCAACTGCTCGCTGCGGCGAAGCTGGGTGTGCTCGCGGCGAGTGGCGCAGCGGCAGTCCTTGGCTTAATTCTCGGTCGACTCCTTCTGCCAACAACGGCCACGGCAGGCGCGGCTCAGACGGCTGACGAGGCAGAAAGCTCGACGGAGCTGTAGGGCTGAAGGGGGCGAGCAGCGAAGGTGCCCAAACGGCCTAGCGAAAGCCGCCCGACAACAGGTACCCCACCACCGCCCCGTAGAGCGTCGAGATGTACGGGTTCGCCGTGATCGGGCACGCGCCCGTGCGGCAACCTACGAAGCGCTGGTACGCGAAGCCCAGCGCCGCGCCTCCTATCACGAACAGAACGAGTTTGAGTCCCATGATACGCTTCCTCCGTGGGTGATCGATTGCGCTGAGCGTCATGCCGGGAGCTCCGCGAGGATCCGCTCGAGCCGCACCGCAACCTCGCCTGCCAGCTCCACGAGCTCCGATCCCGTGGCAGCGGCGCCGAGGGTCTGCATCGGGTCCACGGCACCCACCACGACCTTGCCGTCTTCCTTCTCATAGAGCACCACGTTGCACGGCAAGAGCACTGCTGAAGGGCCACATGCTTGTTCTCCTGTTTGCGTGAGAGCCCTGAGCTCGTCGAACGGGTTCGCCGGTTCCCTGATCGGGCGGTTCCGCGCTATATAGGATGCGCATTGGCTGTTTCCACCTCCACCGACATCATCGAAACGGTCGCTCGGGCGCGCGAAGGGGACCGCGAGGCCCTGGAGGCCGTCCTCCTGTCGCTCGCCCCCTCCATCCATCGGTTCGGTCTCCGCATGTGCAGGAATGTTCAAGACGCGGAGGATGTTCTCCAGGACACACTCATCAATGTGGCGCAACATCTCGGTGATTTCGAAGGCCGCTCTTCGCTGACAAGCTGGGTCTTCGCCCTGACGCGGAGCGCGTGCGCCAGGAAGCGCCGCGGGCTTAAGAATCAGCCCCATGTGAGCGACGAACGCCTTGTCGAGTCCGCCGATCTGGCACCGTCTCCGGAGACCCGATTGGCCAACCAGGAGCTTGCGTCGGCCCTCTCGGTGGCACTTGATCGGCTCTCCGACGAACACCGCGAAGCCATCCTACTGCGGGACGTCGAGGGCCTCTCGGCTCCGGAGGCTGCCTCGTCGATCGGGATCTCGGTGGACGCTCTGAAGAGCCGGCTTCATCGAGCCCGCGAAGCGCTCCGTGAAGCGTTCCTGCCGCTGCTCGAGCCTCGGCGCGAGCAGGCGAGGACGGGCTGCCCTGATGTCGTGGAGCTGTGGTCGAAGAAGCTCGAAGGCGACCTCAACCAGGGCGATTGCTCCGCGATGGAGAAGCACATCGAGGCTTGCTCCCAATGCGGGGCCGCCTGCGACGCGTTGAAGCGGGCGCTCTTGGCGTGCCATCGCGCGCGCACGGAAGAGGTGCCGCCCGAGGTCCAGGCGAGGGTCAAGGCCGCCGTTCGGGCCTGGGCGGTGCAAAGTGGATTCCAAATTTAGCTCGAACCCAATGGCCCCTCCGCCGGGTCTACCTAGTGCGGCATGAAGATGTGTGCCATTGGAGAAGTCAAGCATGTTGTTTCGTCAGCTATTCGACCAGGATTCTTCGACCTACACCTACCTGCTAGCCGATGAAGCGAGCAGGAAGGCCCTCATCATCGATCCCGTGTTCGAGCAAATCGACCGCGACAGCACCCTGATTGACGAGCTCCAGCTCGAGCTCGTGTGGGCGCTTGACACCCACGTGCATGCGGATCACGTCACCGCGCT
>CAZSUA010000525.1:0-2568 GCA_964609655.1 uncultured Polyangiaceae bacterium
CCTCAGGCTTACTTACAGGCTAACCTCACGTGGCTCGAAAAAGAAGTTGAAGCAGGGGGGAGTTGGTTGGGGGACGGTGCTAGCCTGGGTCCAGGCGTCAGCACTCGTCGCTCGGTGATCGGTGCCCGGGCTCGAGTGCTCGGCGTAGGAATGCTGGAAAACTGCGTGGTGTGGCCCGGCGCCACTGCCCATGCGCCGCTCAAGAATGCGATCGTGACCACGCGCGGTGAGGTGGTGCAGGTGTGAGCCAATCCGGCTATTTTGAGCTTCCGCTGGATGTTCCAGCCGATGCGATCGAGATTGCGCGGCGCTTGAGAGAGCGCCCAGATTTAGCACTGCTGCTGGATACTTCAGGCGCCACGCCGGCGTACATTGCGTGCGACGCGTGTGAGATTTCAAATGGGGTCGATCCTGAGCCGCAGTTGCGTTTGGACAGCAGCTCGCAAGCAGAGTTTCCACGTTGGATCGGGGTGTTGCCGTATGAGGTAGGTCGAGGCGTGGAGCGCGGTGCGGCGGTGGATCCGCGTGCGCTTCCGCATCTTGTGGAGCCCGAGTGGCGCCGTTACGGGGCCGTGATTGAAGTGCACTCGGGGGTGCGGATTGTGGGCACTGATCGCGAACGAGCCGAAGCCTTGAAGCAAGTGGTGCTGAAGTCGTCCCCAGTTGAGCCTTCTGCGGTATGCCTGCTCGGGAAGGGTGATCCGGAGCCCCCAGGGACGCATCTTCAACGTATCCGGTCAGCGCTTGCTCAGATTGCCGCCGGACAAATCTATCAGGTTAACTTGGCGCGGCGCGCGGTGTTTGAGTTGGAAGGGCGGGCCGTGGATGTGCTTGAAAAGCTGCTGGGTCGCACGGATGGGCCGTTCTGTGCCGTCCTCGCGCTGAATGAGGTAGATGTGATGGCTACGTCGCCGGAGCTTTTCTTGTCTCTATCCGGCTCCGGGGCACTCGAATCTATTCCCATCAAAGGCACACGCCCGCGCGGAGTCACGGAACGTTCCGATCAGCAGCTGCGCGCAGAACTCGCGGCTGATCCGAAAGAGCAGGCCGAGCTTGCGATGGTGGTGGATGTGGTTCGCAATGACCTCGGCCGAATCGCAACCACAGGCAGTGTGCAGTTAGCTGGTGGCTTTCAAGTGGAGAGTTTTCGTAGCGTGCACCACCGGGGTGCGCGAGTTGTGGCTCAGTTGTCGCCCACGACGACGCGGGAACAGCTCTTCTTGGCTCTGCTTCCAAGCGGCAGTGTCACCGGGGCCCCCAAATCCCGCGCCATGGAGCTGATTGCCGAGCTGGAGGCGGAGCGACGCGGTCTGTACACGGGTGCGTTCGGGATGATTCGCGAGAACGGCGGCGTGCGCCTCGGGATGGCGATCCGCACGCTCACTCGCCACCGCGAGACGGGCGAAACCCACTATTTTTCTGGGGGGGGCATCGTCGCAGACAGCGTGCCAGACCTCGAGGTCGAGGAAACCAACTGGAAATCGGCGCATCTCTCAGCGCTCGCTGGTTAGCGCCTCAGCTCTGCGGCGCGAGAAGCCTGGTGCTGGGGCGTGCAGTCATCCGCTCGTACCAGGCGCGGAGATGCGGCCTTTGTGAGGGGATCTCGGTGCCGGTCAGGCCGTGCAGGGACGGGAAGATTGAGTAGAGGGTGACATCTGCAAGACTGAGCGCGTCTCCAACCAGGAACGTCCTGCCCTCAAGGAGTTGGTCCCAGCCCTCGAGCGTCGCGAGGAGCTCGCTGATGACCTCGGCGATCTTCGCCTCGTCGCGTTTCGGTTTGAAGAGAGTCTCCGCCACGAGGGCGCCGAGCTTCGATCCGAGTTCCTTGTCAGCGCGCGCCGCCAGCATACGCGCCTCGGCGCGCCCGGCCCCGTCCCTAGGCATGAGCGGTCGCTCCGGGTAGCGGTCCTCGAGATACTCAAGGACGATCTGCGAATCCCACACCTGAACGTCGCCATCGAATAAGGTGGGTGACTTCGCGTAGGGTCCCACGGCCTCAAGCTCCGGGGGGTGCTGTGCTCTGGAAAAGAGAATCGGTTCGAAGGGCAGCTGCTTTTCCAGCAACGCGATCGACGCTCGATGTCCGAAAGGGCAGCGGTGAAGCAGGTAAAGTTGCATGGCGAAACTTGTGGCACGGGGCCCGAAGGGGATCAACCGGAGCCTTTCGACTCAGCTCCTGGAGCTCAAGTTGAGCTAGCGACGGACCTCGTTCTTTGAAAGAGCGGCTCGCTGCGAGGCGTTGGCTGGATCTGGCGCTGATGGCAGCGGCCGCTCTCCGATGAAGTGCGTGAGGTCATCGCCGTAGCCCTGTTGAGTGAGGTCGCTCCAACGAAAAGCAAAGTGCTTCCATTCTTTGGAACGCCAAGATGACCGTGGTGATCGTAGCAGCCTTCCGTGCAGCGGCAAGCCCCATGGCTTTTGCCCTTCCTGCCTGGTAGCGAATCCGTTTGACATGTACCCGTGTCAGGGGTACATGGAGTGATGCGTTCGCGTTGAGGAAGTGAATAAGCACCGGTATTGATTGGAGAGGTGACGTATGGCGAGCAAGAAGAAAAAGGTTCAGAAGCG
>CAZSUA010000526.1:0-2561 GCA_964609655.1 uncultured Polyangiaceae bacterium
CCCGAGCGCCGCAAGCTTCCGAGATCCTTGAAGCAACACTCCTTTTTGAATGCTCGCTTCGCTACTTGGTGCTTGGGTTGAGCGCGGCTGGTTCACCGTACGCTTATCACACCATTGGCAGCACGCTCGGCCTTTCTGCCAAAGCCTACGCAGAAGCGCGCGGTTTTCCAAAACGGCTCGCGGGTGAAGACTTTCACCTGCTGAACAAGCTCGCCAAGCTGGCTCCCATCCTGCGCCTCGGGGGCACGCCAATCTCAATTCAAAGCCGCCTCTCACAGCGTACGCCCTTTGGCACCGGCCCGAGTGTGACAGACTTACTTCGGCAGTCCGCTGCTCATCCCGCGCAGAGCCTGCAACCGAGAGCCTGCTACCATCCGGACGCTTTTAGCGCGCTCAGGTCTTGGCATCAGGCCCTTCATGCCTTTGCCACCGAGCCCCAGACCTTTCGCTTTCACTTGGACCTTGACGACAGTTTGCCCGCCGAATTGAAAGCACACGCCCGGCTCCTATTCTCCGACGAAGCCCTCCAATTGGGCCTTCGCACCGCTCTCCAACAACGCAAGACCCCTGAACAGCGACTCCAACATCTCTTCGGTTGGTTCGACGCGCTCGCAACCCTGCGCTTGCTGCGCCAACTGAACACCGCCTGCCCGGCCATTGGCTGGCGTGAAGCGCTAAGCCGAGCTCCCTTTATCGAAGCGCATTCCGGCGCACTCAGCGTGGCCGAAGTGCTTGAGCACCTGATTGCCCAAGAACGCCAGCTTCCGCTAAGGATCGGCCCCACCTGCCTCCACCAGATGGGTTAAGCTCGGCCAGCGAAATGAGCGCCCCCACTCCCAACTTTCGACGCCAGTGGCTCATCCCGATTCTAGCTCTCGCCACCACCGCGCTGGCGGTTTTTTCCGGCTTCTACGCGTTCGACAATTTCCTTTCGCCCAACACGGCGCAGCTCCCAGCGCTGCAACGCTACCTTGCGTTCGATCCTCCGGCGTTAACCGACGCCGTGAGTTCTCTGGCTGGGATGGTGGCGGCTGTTCTGGGCATCGTGATCACGGTCGTCAGCATCATCGTGCAGCTATCTGCAGATCGCTACCAAGGCGTCACCCGCATGTTCCTGCGCGATCGCGTGAACATTTCCACGATGGCCTTTTACGTCGTGGCGTGTGTGTGCGGAGTGTGGCTCAGTGTTTCTTTGAAGCATGATTATGTGCCCAAAAGCACACTCTTCTTCATGCTGATTGCCACCACGTTGGGGCTCGTGCTCATGGCACCGTACTTCGGGTACGTGTTTTGGTTTGTGGATCCGATGAACATCATCGTTCGGATCCGGCACGATGCTTTGAAGGCTGCGGTTTCAGGAACCCAGAATGCCAATTTGGAACGGATGGCGAGCGCACAAGCCAAAGTGCTCTCGGCCATGGAGGAGCTCACGGACATCACCAGCAGCTCTGTTTCCAACAAGGACAAGATCATCGCCAGCGGAGCCGTGGACGCGCTGAAGGATCTGGCGCTGGGCTACCTCGACTATAAGGCACATGCCACCCGGGGCTGGTTCGAAATTGGCCCCGAGATCCGCAGCAATCCCGATTTCGTCGCGATGGATCCCGAATCCCTGGCTGACCTCGAGAACCGCCGCACCTGGGTTGAATGGAAGGTGATGCGACAATATTTGGGGATCTACAATGAAGCGCTCGGGAGTATGCGCGACATCAACTATCTGATCGCCATCGACACTCGCTACCTTGGCGAAGCCGCCTCCAAGCAGGGAGATCGCGAGCTGGTGGCGCTCGTTTTTCGCTTCATGAACTCCTATTTGCGAGCCACACTGAATGCTCGCGACGTGCGCACGGCTTACAACGTCCTCAATCAATACCGTCTGCTCGTGGAGTCCATGATCCGCCTTGGGCATGGGGCAAGCGCGGTCGAAGGCGTGCGTCACATGATCTACTACGGGCATGTCAGCTACGACATGAAGCTCACCTTCGTGACCGAAACTGTGGCTTACGACATTTCATCGCTTTGCCAACTGGCCCACGATCTGGGCTCGGAGTGCGAAGCGACAACGCTCGGCCTATTTTTGGAGTTGGATCGCCCCCTGCGCAATCGTAGCCAGGAAGCGGCGCTCCTGGGCGTCCGCAAAGCTCAGGTCAAGCTCGCCGCCTACTACCTCTGGCGCGGGCATCCGGAGAATGCCCGCGTTATCTACAAGGACATGGCAGAAGAGCCGGACGAGCGCCTGCACATCATCCGTGAAACCTTGAGTGCCGTTGAAAGCAAGGATTTTTGGGAGATCATCGACCGCGGCAGGAACTTTGAATATATGCCGGATGAACAACGGGAAAAGCTCGCTGTGTTCTTCAACTGGTTCAAGCAGGATCGCGCGTTGGCGCCCGCGACAGCATGAGCCAGCTACTTTTCGTTCGGCAACTTAGGCGCCAACGTGGTGCGCTGCATGGGGAACTGAGATTGGCGCTCGCGGAACACCGCAAGCAGACCGTCGAGCAGGGTTTCGTCGCGGCGCAGGATCGCAATCCGCAGAAGCCCGGCTTGAGGGTGAGAAA
>CAZSUA010000527.1:0-2542 GCA_964609655.1 uncultured Polyangiaceae bacterium
GGGCGGCTGCCGCGCTTCGCGGCAGCGGGGTGGGCAACACCAATCACAGCACCCCAAAAGGTGCCACAAACTAGGCCCGATCGCGCCCAGCATGCCATGAATCCAAGCTAGGATATGGACGCTCGACTACCACGAGCCCTTCGACGGTCAGGGCGGAAGCTGCTGTTGAGCGTCTGCTTGCTGGGCTTAGCTTCGGCTTGTCGCAAGGAGCGCCCAGCACCGGCCCTGAGCGTCCAACGTGAGAGGGACTTCAGCACGACGCCTGTACCTCCTGAAAACGGCCCCAAAGTAGGGTCCGTCGCGAACCTCACGCCCATCTTTAGGCAACCCGAGAACAACGCAGTCCGCCTCGGCTACTTGCACGCAGGCGCACGCGTCGCTCGTTCAGAAAAACCGATCGACGCTCCGGGTTGCAAAGGCGGCTGGTACGCGATCCGACCGCGCGGATTCGTGTGTCTGAATCAGGGCGCAACGCTCGATATGGCGCACCCCACGCTCCAGGCCATGGCACTCTCGCCCAAGCTCGAAGCGGCGCTCCCTTACACGTACGCGAAGGTACAGAAAGCCACCGAGCTCTACAGCGTGGATCGTGAACACCCCGGCCGTGTCAAAGCCACTAGCAAACTGCCGCGCCACAGCCGAGTCGCCGTGGTGGGCTCCTGGTCAGCGAAGGACGCGCACGACTCCCTGCTGCGTCTCGCGCTGCTCACCAACGGCAGCTTCGTGAACGCTGCCGAGCTCGCGCCCGTGCAGCTGCCCAAATTTTCGGGCATTGAGCTCACCGAACAGCTCAAGCTTCCGTCTGCGTTTATCGTAAAACGTGGCGTCCATGCCTGGACGTTAACTGGAGAGCACCCAGAACCTTCGGACCCATTGCCCTATCACACGCAGCTCGAGCTCACGGGAAAGTACCGTACCGTGCAAGGCTCGCAGTATTGGGCGACGAAAAAGAACGAAGCTTTCGTACGGCATCAAGATGTTACCCTGATCCGCTTACGCAATACCTTTCCTGAGTTTGTTACCGATCAGGAGAAATGGATCGACATCAGCGTCGCCATGGGCACCCTCGTTCTTTATGAAGGAAAGAAGCCTGTGTTTGCGACGCTAGCGAGCGTTGGCCGCGATCGCCTCGACGACGAAAACGGCTCGGCCTCCACCACGCGCGGCACCTTCGAAATTGTGGGAAAACACCTCACACAAGTCGAGCTCGACCCCACTCGCCCCGCCGAAGGCTACGAAGTTTATAACGTGCCCTGGGTGCTGGAGCTGAGCTCTGGGCAGCTGCTCCATGGTGCCTTCTGGCACGATCGCTTCGGCATCGAATTTGGCCCCGGCAACGTCCAGCTTTCGCCCGCGGATGCGCGGCGAGTCTGGTCCTGGGTTGACCCCGAGCTGCCTCCCGGGTGGCACGCAGCCTTCGCAGAAGACGGCCAAAAACGCGTGCGCGTCGTGATTCGCACCTGAGGCGTTCGTCTCTTTTGGCATGCCGCGCCCCGGCTCTGGTATGCAGTCGCCGATGCGCATTCACCTGGTGGGTGTTTCCGGAACCGGCATGGGTGCCTTAGCAGGCCTGCTCGTTGAGCTGGGTCACGAGGTATCAGGCAGCGATACCGCATTTGAGCCACCGATTGGCCCGGAGCTTCTGGCCTGGGGCGTGGAATGCAAAACGGGCTACGAAGCTTCGCACATCACGCCTGCTCTCGATCTGGTGGTGGTCGGCAACGTGTGCCGGAAAGACAATCCAGAAGTATTAGCGGCACAAGCCCAAGGCCTACCGCTCACTCACATTGCAGGAGCGCTCACGCGTTTCGCACTTCCGAATACCTCACCATTGGTCGTGGCGGGCACACACGGGAAAACGACGACGAGCAGTCTCTGCGCGTGGCTCCTCGAACAATCTGGGAAGGCTCCGGGCTTTCTGATCGGTGGGCTGCCCGGCAACTTTGGGCGAGGTTTTCGATCTCCGAAATCCGATCGCAAGAGCCTGATTCGGTTAGCGGTGCGTAAGACACCCATGGTGCTGGAGGGCGATGAATACGACACCGCGTTCTTCGAGAAGACCGCCAAGTTCCTGCACTACCAAGCGGAAGTGGCGATCATCACCTCAATCGAGCACGACCACATCGACATCTATCCGACCGATGCCGAATATATCGCCGCATTTGCCGCTTTTGTGCGGCAGATTCCGGAAACGGGGCTGATCGTGGCCAACGCCAACGATCCGAACGTCGTGCGTGTCGTGAATGAGCACGCGCGCGCCCCCGTTAGCTTCTATTCGCTCGAAGGCGCGCCCACCTACGGAGCCATCGCGCCCTGGGTGGCGGCGCCGGTTGCCACCGATGCTTCCGGCATGAGTTTCGATCTGTTTGCAGGCGGTGTTCCGGCAGGGCGTTATGCAATTCCACTTTCTGGGACTCACAATCTCCAAAATGCGCTGGCTGCGCTGGCTGCCACCACGCAAGGCTTTGGGTGTGATCTCGTGACGGCGGCGCGTGCTCTCAGTTCCTTTAAGGGAGTGCGTCGGCGACAAGAATTGGTGGGG
>CAZSUA010000528.1:0-1500 GCA_964609655.1 uncultured Polyangiaceae bacterium
CTCCCCGAAGGGCTCAGCGCAGCAGCCGTCAGCGCCTGGCTCACCACCCAACTCACCGAAGTCTTCCAAGAGCGCGCCTTCGACTTTATCGGCCATTCAGAAACTCAACAGCTCTTAGATGCCCTCGAAAGCGTCAAACCCGGCAGCACCCGCCAGCTTATCCCAAAGCCTCTCTCCGTCCCCGTGCTCTCGGAAGTGCTCCGCACCTTGGTACAAGAGCAGGTCAGCATCCGCGATCTCAGCACCATCCTCGATGCCCTCACCCAAGCCGCTGCTGTCGACAAACCCGCGGCAGAGCTCGCCGAGCTAGCCCGAAGTGCACTCAAACGCAGTACCACCCATCGCCTCGCCGGCGACGAAAAGCGTCTCCAGGTCTACCTCCTCGATCCCATGATCGAACAAACCCTCAAAGACTCCACCACCAAGACCTCAGCCGGCCAATTCCTAAGTCTCGCCCCCGCCGCAAGTCGAGACATTGTGCGCGCGATTGCCAACGCCATTCAGACCACCCCACCGCCCGCCGGCAGCGCCACAGTTATTCTCACTCAGCCTGCCATTCGACGTTTTGTACGTGGTCTGCTCGCCGTCGAATACCCGAATTTTCATGTGGTTTCGTTCGCCGATCTGCTGCAGGAAGTTGTGATTCAACCGCTGGGAACAGTGACGTTAAAGGGGATTTAGGCACCGCACTAGCCTTAATATCCCTGCCCCCTCTCGTCCGTCCTCGGCCACAGATTCACATCACAGTTTGAACAAATTCGTTCTAGGCGGCTGCGGGCGGCCGGTCTCACCCCAAAGCCGTGCTCGCTAGCGCTGCGCGCGACTGGGGGAGACTCTTGACGCTGAAGTTTGGCGGGGTTTCTGAGGAAGTCCGTGATCGAATCCAAAGTGCGAATGAAGCGGAGGTGTCGCGATGGACTGAGCGTGTTCTCTCGGCGCCGTCGGTGGATGCCGTCTTTCAGAATTAAAGGAGAATCCCAGATGAGGACCCGTCTGGTGGCACTGCGACGGGATTGGTCGAAGGCAGCGTAGGGCGTTAGGCGGGAGCCCATTCGCGCTTTATCGCTGTCCACGGTCGAGTGTGCATACGCCATCCGCGGGCTAGCAGAGTGCACCCGCCGAATACGAACAAGAGGTCAATGTGATGGCCGCCGATACTTATGAAAAGCGACAGGTGAATTGGAAACGTCCGTAGCCCGCCAAGCAAACCCACCCCGATAAGCAGCACGCCACCTACCATCGTTCCCTTCGCACGCCGACGCACGCCGTTGCATGCGGCCTGTGCGAGCGGCAAGTCGCCGCCTGCGAGATCGAACCCACAGGTGCAGATCTGTCGCGACACGGGGCCAATTTGACCGCAAAGACTACAGGTTTGCTGTGGCTCAAGTCTGCCAACTGCTTGAGCACGAATGGCGGAGTCAGCATCGTTTTCGGCAATCGCCCGGAGCAGCGTCTGATTGCGGAGAACCTGAACAGCTGCCTCGCGAACTGAGCGGCGAG
>CAZSUA010000528.1:1510-2509 GCA_964609655.1 uncultured Polyangiaceae bacterium
GGGAAACGGGGCGGCGCGCGTGAGAACGGATGTGGTCGTCTACAAAGAGGCGCTCGGCGGCAATCTCACGCACGTCGAACGGGGCGTTGCTGTCGAGAATGGCCTCCAGCGTGCCTCGGTCCGCGATGCTTGCAATCGTGGCGGCCCGAACAGCCGGGTTCGAGTGCTGCCACTTGGGGCGAAAGAAATCAACCAATGACATCGACAAGACTTAGCCTACTTCCCAGGCCCAAAACTTCAAACAAGGGTGGCACCACGGCCGGGTCAGCGCGCCGTCACTTATGATCGTGAGTTGTTGCCGCAATTTCACCGATCCGTGCTCCGCAATTTGCGCATTTTGTCCCGAGGTAAGAACGAGGCAACATGAAGAAGAGGTCTTCACCAGTCCTACCTGTCGAACAGAAGGTTCGTCGACATTTTGGGCAACGAAACATCCCCACGAGGAAGTGGCCCACTGTTGACAGGACAGCACCTCCCAAGAAATACCGTAGCCAATGACTGGCTCCCGAGTTAAGCAACCGAAAGGAGAACAGCACGCCGAGCATGCCGAGCATGGCCAAGAGCCGCGCCAGCTTCAGGCGCCGCCAGGCGATCTTCGCGTTGGGGAGAGCACGCATGAGCACTCAGTTAGAAGGTACGATGGTTTTCATGAACGCAATCGGATCGATGGGAATGAGCAACGTATGGCTCACAGTCACTCCGGCATACGCCCCCCAATTGGGTCCGGCCGAAATAGGTGATCGCGCCGCCGTTTGCGTTTCCCGACACTCCGACTTCGACACCGGGACCCTCCACCTTTGCTCCGTAGCTTGTTCCTCCGAAAGCTTCCAGGCTCGAGTACCCGGTAACATTGGCACCGGCGCCTAAGAAGCCGCCAATGCCCGTGGTGAGGTCCCCCGTAAGGTAGATTCCGGATCCATCGAGCCCATTGTATAACCCAATTCCCAAGTCGGCGCCTCCGCCCAAGTAGCACAGCCCCGCGCCTGCACTGATGCCAAC
>CAZSUA010000529.1:0-2507 GCA_964609655.1 uncultured Polyangiaceae bacterium
GTTCAACTTGGGGGCCTTTGGCCTTCACCTGCGCAACCTTGGAAGCAGTAGGTTTCGCGGGCGAGGCCGTCTTTTTTGCTGACACTGCCGGCTTGGGCGCGTTTTTCGCTTGTTTGGCGGGCGGGGTTGGCTTCGGTGCAACGACAGGTTTTTCCGGTGCCCTCACCGGAGCGACAGGCTTCCGAGAAGATCCCTGAGCGCTGTCTTTTGCGCCCGGCTTTTTGCCCTGTTTTGCTGCCTGCTTTGCCGCCGTCTCGCTGTTTCTTTCAGTATTTTTACCCGATTTTGAGTGAAGCGGCATCACTTTGGCGCCTTCTGCACGCTTCGGGGCAACTTGCTGCGAAGTAGTGGTGCTTGGGGCTTTCTTGCGTTTTGCCATCCGTTTTACTCTGACTCCGTATCAGGTTTGGACTCAAAGGGAGCCGAAGTGTCAGCTTGCCCTTTGATTGCGTCCACTGGGGTGCCCGCTTCATCCAGGGAGTGCGGTAGCGCAGGTGCGTTCCGTGTCTCGTCTGACTCTTCCTGAACGGCGAGTTCGATCAGGATGGGTGCGAAAGCGCTCTCCTGAAAAATACGCGTCATTCGCAGGCGCGTCATTTCAAGGAGGGCAAGGAACGTGACGATCAACTCAGCGCGCGAGATCTCCCCGTCGAACAGCTCCTCGAAGGCCAGCTGGTGGCGCAACTTTAGGAGCTCGGCGAGCTGGCCGATCCGATCGCTAATGGAAAATCGCTCAAAATCGATCTGATGGTCGATGTTTATTTTGGCGCGACTGAGCAGGGACTGAAAGGCATCGAGCAACTTAAACAGACTGACGGGGGCCAGTGGAGCCGGACCATCCACCGACGGTGCAGTCGCTCCGCGCGAGAAAATATCGCGTCCCAACCATTCGCGAGCATCCAGGGTCTCAGCCGCATGCTTGTACTTTTGGTACTCGAGTAGGCGGCGTATCAGTTCGGCTCGCGGATCCGCCTCGACTTCGTCCGCTTCGTCCGCTTCCTCAGGGGCTGAAGGAAGAAGCGACCTCGACTTGATGTGCACGAGCGTGGCGGCCATCAGCAAATACTCGCTCGCCACGTCAATATTGAGCGACTCCAGCAGCGTCACATACTTCAGGTATTGCTCAGTGATGAACGAGATTGGAATGTTGAGGATGTCGAGCTCGTGCTGCTGGATCAGGTGCAGCAGCAGGTCCAATGGGCCCTCAAACGTAGGCAGTTCGACACGGTACCCCCCACCAGAGTCGCGCTCGCCCGCAACGCTGAGCGCTGCAGCGTTCTTCGAGCTCGATTCTGTGGGCTTCTGAGCCATGGTCGGGGCAGACTAGGAGCCCTGGCTACCAAATTCCACGCATTTCCGAGACATAAGTGGCTCTGGCCCCGGGCCCAGCCCTTTCTCGAAGCCTTGCGCGTGCTAACTTGCCGCCCGATGTCGGGTGTGAGCGCCAGCTGCCCAATCTGCGCGAAAAGCTACGGCCCCGCGGCCCACTTCTGCCCGCTCGATGGCGCGGCCCTCAGCCTAGGCGGGCACAACGCAGATCCCTACCTATCCACCACGATCGCCGGCCAATTCGAGCTCCTTGAGCTCATTGGCCTCGGCTCCACGGGTCGCGTCTACCGGGCGTACCAAGCAGACTTTCAGCGCGAGGTGGCCATTAAGATCTTGCACCGCGAGCTACTCAAAAGCCCTTCCATCGTGACGCGGTTCCTGCGGGAAGCCAAACTTGCCAGCCGGCTCCAGCATCCGAACCTGGTCGCTCTGCTCACCTCAGGCCAGCTCGAAGGCCCCGACGGTGAAGCCTACGTTGTCACGGAATACCTCGAAGGGCGCACGCTTCGCGCGGCACTTTCAACGACTGAACGAAGTTTGCCGTTGCCGCGAGCTCTCCACATTCTGCTGCAAGTGTGCGACGCCGTCGGCGAAGCGCACGCGAACAGTGTCGTCCATCGTGATCTCAAGCCGGAGAATATCATGCTCGTCAAGCGAGGTTTGGCGCTGGATATTGTCAAGGTATTGGATTTTGGCGCGGCACGCTTGGATCTCTCCGACGCCACCATCCTCACTCAGAAGGGAGCCATCCTAGGTACCGCCCGCTATGCCTCGCCGGAATGTGCGCGAGGTCAAACGGTGGGGCCGCCCTCGGACGTCTATTCGCTGGCAATCCTGCTCTACGAATGCCTCGCTGGCAAAACGCCGTTCGACGGCAAGAACCCTGTTAGTGTGCTTTTGAAACACATGCAGGAGCCGCCGATACCGCTATCAAGCTTGCCCGAGTCAGCCTACGTGCCCCCGGCCATTTCTCGGGTTGTGCAGGAGAATCTAGCAAAAACGCCCGAGCAGCGCTGCCAGAATGCCCGAGACTTTGGCACAGCAGTGGCGGAGGCCGCGCGGATAAGTGGCATCACCCTCTAAGGCACTCAAGGCTGCACACAGCAGGGGCTCGACCTGGAGGAGCCCATGGTATGCTGGTGCAGTGCGTGTCCTCTCCGGCAAGACCTTAGCGCTAC
>CAZSUA010000530.1:0-409 GCA_964609655.1 uncultured Polyangiaceae bacterium
GACTCCTCCCAAGCAATGCCAGGTTCCGATCCCGCCGATCACGATCAAATAACGGGAGCCAAGCTTTCGCCGAGCAGCCAGCTCCGTGCGCTCGGCTGAGCGAGCGAGCTGGCGACCAACGCCGGAGAAAAGCTCTGAAGCTCGGACTCTCCATAGTGTCCCGTGGCGACGGCCAGGCACTCTGCGCCAATGGCATGAGCCGCCTCAATGTCTTTAGGTGTGTCCCCAATCACCACAACCCGACAGGCGCTGCGTGGTCGGTTGAGCAAGGCGGCTCCCCGCTCAGCACCGATACGCAGGAGCTCAGAGCGCACTCCGTGATCCGAGCCAAAGCCACCAAACGCGAAGTGCCTATCGAGGCTCCCACGACGCAGTTTGATCCGAGCACCCCGCTCCAGGTTACCGGTTC
>CAZSUA010000530.1:419-2505 GCA_964609655.1 uncultured Polyangiaceae bacterium
CGCCACTCCTTCTTGCACCGCCAACTCACTCAGGATTTGTTCGACTCCCGGATGCACCCGGTAGTGCTCGGTGGACACCACTTCTTCCGCCAGCGCTTCCAGATAGAGTTCCAGCAAGTGCTGTGATTCCTGGGCTATGCTCGAACTCGCAAAGCCCATCCTGGTTAAGGCTTGCTCCATGATCCCGGGATCGGTCATGCCATCGAAACGAAATTCAAGCGCCCCCGCTCGCCCGTGACGCACAAGAAACGCTCGTTCCAGTGCGCGCCGACCCGCGCCATCAGCCGAGATCAACGTGCCGTCAATGTCGAAGAGAAATAGGGTGGGTTGCATGCAACTTTACCGAGAAGCGTTGACGTCGTACCCGAGCAGCCCTCGCGGCTTACTCATAGTCCACAGTTCGAACCCCGCGCCGCGCCCGCTCCACTTCAGTCGCTTGCCGCAGGCGTTCGTAGAGCGCGGGCACATCCGTCTTGATCCCGAAAATGTTGAGTTCGGGAGCGGATTTGTCCATCGTGCGCAAGCGCAGATTTCCGGTTCCCATCAAGCGCTGGGAGAAGGGACGCTCGACGACGTAGTCCACCACGCGATAGATATCGATATGCTCGGTGCGTTTGGACAAGAGCCCATACTCCACGACAATCCGCTGACTCGTTAAGCGATAGCGGATACCGTGGCTCCGCGCCCAAAATACCAGAAGCGCTAAGCCAAGCGTCAGAATTGCCAGCAAGACTGAGCCCAGGCTCGGCAGAAGCGCCGGATTACCTTCAAAGAGAACAGCTTCTTGCTCGGGTACGAGTGGGCTCGGCGTTGGAGTCATGCCTGCAGTGGGACCCAAGCCTGGCCCTGAGGTCAACCGCCACCGCGCTCGCCTTCGCGCCCACCGTCGCGCCCGCCTTGCGCTACCCGGACAAATCCCCAGATTTTGCCCAGCACACACTCGTCAGAATCAGCTCTGGTGTGGACGCGTAACGCCCAACGAGCCTAGGAATGGCGGCAAGAAGCTGCAACGAACGAGCGTCAGTGTCCAGCGGAAGCTCGGCGAGCATGAGCTCGGCCTCAAACTCCGCGCGCGCCACATCAAACACCAACTGAACTGCCTGGAAGCCGAGAAAGGTGAATGTGTTCGGATATTGGCATTTGTAGAAAGCCTCCTTGGCAGAAAAAAAGATCTTCGCCAAAAGACCGGCTTCCAGGTTCGGCAGACCGTTCAAGAAATGGACCTCGGAGGGTCGGAGCACGCGACTCCAAAGCTCCCGATTGAGCGGACTTCGGAGCTCTGCATCAATGCCAATTCCGACCCAAGCCTGGGCTTTCCCAACCGCTGCTCCACACCAGCCCTCACGCGTGCCCCCCGTATGCGTGATGCTGCCCACAACGCCGCTTGGCCAGCAGGGGGAGCGATCTTCGTTCGACAAAAGAGCGACGGGCTCAACTCCAAGTTTCCCGAGTGCCCGACGTGCGCAACTTCGACCCATCTGAAACTCGTGGCGGCGCTTCTGGATGGCCCGTTCAACGATAGCTGCTTCGCCCGGGAAAAATGCATCTGGCTCTGCTCCCAGCTCCATTTCGCTCGTGCAGATCGTCTCCGACACGATTTCAGACAGCAGGCTGACCAAAATTCTTGCTCCTAGTCAGCGCTCGCTAGCACGGCGGAGGCATCGGCCCGCCCCATGCGTCGCTGCCGCTGCTCGGCGGCCGCAGCAAGCGTATTGATGGCCCGACCGACCTTTCCGATCAGAACCCAGGCAGCCACATAGCCTAGGCCCGGCAAGAGCATCGAAATCCATACCAAGCCAAGCGAGAGCTTGGGGCTTTGAACACGAGTTCTCTCCAGAATGTCGTTCGTGATCCGCACGAATCTGAGCCAACTGCGCACCCACCAAACGAGCCCAAAAACAGGAATAAACAACGGCAGAATAACTGCTTGCCAGCGAAGCGTGCGCTTACTGCCGCGAAGCGCGCCCCACATTCTGGCGGCAAACACCATATAGCTCCCAACGTGCAGGCATAGGAAGAAGGCGCCTCCCAGATAGAGCGCAGACACCTGCGTGAAATACGCCGCCAGCAGACAGCTTAGACCCAG